>CAINOC010000043.1 GCA_903851385.1 uncultured Chlorobiaceae bacterium
CTTAGATCCCGATACGTATACCTTCTGATCAGTGGGTCTATGAGGACCCTAAGAATATAGGTGTAGCAGCCGTTCCCGGTTGCTCGGATTAATGATATCAGGGTACTTCACAACAAAGGTTTCATCAATGAGCACCATATTGGCTGCCAGCTCCTTGACGCTGCCGTAGCTGAATACATAATAAGCATCCCAATCACGCATGACTTCATCCAAAATCAAAACTTTAGGCTGAATATGCTTGTGAGTACGGTCCCTCCACTTAACATATTGTACGACGAGCACATACAATACCTCATATTTGTCTGGTATCTGCAATGTATCATACCAGTCTAAGCCGAAAGCGCACCGAAGCTCCACATAAACGATGTCTGCAGGCTGGACACTGGTAATTGGTTTACGGTGCATAGCGTTGATCTGTTTGGTACATAGTGATGCCTTGAACCGTAATGGATAAAGGTAAGAATGAGCCTCGATGAAGTCGCCGTATGGGACGGAGTCGTCCAGATCCTTGGAGTAAGGCAGCCACAAAATGTCGCCGTCTGCAAACTCGACCTTGAATTCCATCGTAGTGCGCTTTAGCGGATCTCCTTTCCACAGCAGAACTTGCTTGATAACGTGCTGGTCAGCATCTAACAGTGCGGCCTTGTAACCGTCGTCTTCCGAGCCGTGAAAAAGCTTGACTCGAGTAACGTGGAACCATTTAATACTGCCCATGACGAGATGTTTGCACTCGATGTCATTCTTGTGCTGTTGAATTACTCTATACGGACCCAGAAACGGTGAAGAGAGTTTGGTCGGTAACGAATTGTCGGGGTTGAGCTGGAAAAGTACTAGATCACCAGGCTGGAATACATTTTGGCACTCTTCCGGTGTAGCAGCGAGACGCTGTGAGATCAGATCAGCCTGGAACTTACTCGAAGCAGCCCGAATGTGCTTTAAATCTGCGTCCAAGGCCCGTACCCATGCGTGGGTTATCTCACTCGGAACCAATGAATTGGGGAGCTGTAGGTAAGGCCCATCTAGACTGCCAAACTTAGCATCGAATGGTCGTACCCCCGTTTCCGAATTGATGGCATCATTAAGTGCAAAAGTAATCAGACATATAATTGTGGGATCAGACCATCGTTGCACTAGTCGTTCATCGTGAACTAAAGCCTTGAGATGACGGAGGAGTTGCTTATTGGTGCCTTCTACGCCATTTGATTCATGCCGGTCCACGAGAGACACTACGTGTCGTATTCCAAGCCATGCGTTAAGCTGCTGGACCATGTCGCTCATCATGTCGGAACCCGGGTCAGTCCAGACCTCTTCGAAGACGCCAAAAGTAGTAAAGTACTGGAACAAGGCCAGGGCCAAAGACTGTGCTGTATACTCCTTGCTGGGGTATACCGCTACATGCTTAGTATAGTGTTCAACTACCACTATTAGGGTAGTATTGCCCTGTTTGTCTGCCGGTGTAACCGTGAGTCTGTCAACGCCAACTCGAGACCGTTGATGCGGTGGCTTAATGTGTCGAATGACGGGTTGTAAGTAATCTGTCATCCCCAGTCGATCCTTTTGACAAATAGCGCAGCTGCTGATGAAATCTTGGACGAAGCGATATGGAATACGGTGGCCGGGGAATTGCTTATTGAGCAACAACCAGGTGCGCCGTGCACCACAGTGTAGACTTCGACCTCCGTGGACCTTGCGCAAAAGATCCTCCGGCTGCAACCGTTCATTTATGACGGGAATGTGATCAAGTGGCGGAATGGAAGAATCTGTCGGACGTTCCACTGAAACAGATATAGATAGTGGCTCCGAGGAGTGTGAAGTCGTTGGGGCCATCGTCTCTGCCTCGGAGTTGTCCTTGGGAAAAGTCCAAGACTCGATTCGATCCGAGACCCAGTAGCTACGACTTGGAGTTGGAAGCAGCGGCTGGCATCCAGACCTTCCTGCAGGACAACAAGACGTGCGAGCTCTCCCACGGTACCTTCTTCCCCCCCAAAGCCCAGACCGAGCCGAACCTGGAGACGACGCATGAGCCGCCCGAGCTTCCATTGCCCCCACCAGATGCCCAAGTCCCCCAAGTCCCAGCCCCTGGAGCCCAGAGCAGGACCAAGGCCATCGCTGTCGACGCTGCGGTCCACGGGCGGGGGTGGTCCAGGTTCGTGAGGGAGGAGGAGCAGCGCACCCGCGACCTGTTTGAGCGCAACCCTGATTTGGAGGAGACTGTGGCGAAGTTCAAGACCTTCAGGGATGACC
>CAINOC010000044.1 GCA_903851385.1 uncultured Chlorobiaceae bacterium
AAGGCATCTTGATTATCTTTCAATGCGCGTTTCATAGTTCCTCCGGATTGAGTTCAAAGAGTTAGTACCTCAATAATTTAATTCCGGAGGGGCTTTATTTATACCCCCGTTTTTAACATACGACCTCAGCACTCAGCACTCTCTTTCTCCATATGGTTCACGGTCAGATAACGCTGATGCCAGCTTAAGGCTTCGTCGAGCAGATGTGGAGTGTGTTTACCATGGGAAAGGGCAGCTGCGCGCTTCTGGTAGTCCTGGAGTGCCGGTTTGAAATGCGGGTGGGCGCAGTTTTCAATGATTACCTTGGCTCGCTGGGTTGGAGAGAGGCCACGCAGATCAGCGAGCCCCTGCTCGGTAACCAGAATCTGAACATCGTGTTCAGTATGATCGACATGTGATGCCATGGGCACAATGCAGGAAACATGGCCGTTTTTCGCCATCGATGGTGTCATGAATATGGAAATGTAGGCATTACGCGCAAAATCTCCTGACCCGCCGATGCCGTTCATAATGGCACTGCCCATAACATGGGTTGAATTAACATTGCCGTATATATCGGCCTCAATCATGCCGTTCATGGCAATAACACCAAGGCGGCGAATGATTTCCGGATGATTGCTGATCTCCTGAGGACGTAGAATAATCTTGTCCTTATATTCATCAAGATGGGTATAAAGTGTCTCAAGCGCGGTATTGCTCAACGAGAAAGCGGTCGCTGAAGCAAAGGTGAGCTTGCCGGAGTGGATTAATTCGAGCATCCCATCCTGCAGCACTTCGGTATAAGCGGTCAGGTTCTCAAATGGCCCATGATTCAGACCAGCCATGACTGCATTGGCAATATTGCCGACGCCCGATTGCAATGGAAGCAGGTTTTTGGGGAGCCGCCCCCGCTTCACTTCATGTTCAAAAAACTCAAGAATATGACCCGCAATCAGGCGGGAATTTTCATCAGGTTCTGAAAACCCTGAATTTCGATCGGGACTATGGGTTTCGACAATAGCGATAACTTTATCGGGATCGCAATGCAGGTATGGTTCGCCGATCCGGTCATGTGGATGAACAAGAGGGATTGGCAGACGATTTGGAGGCAGACTGGTGCCATAATAGATGTCGTGCATCCCTTCAAGACGCCGGTCCTGACATGAGTTTACTTCAAGGATTATCTTGTCAGCCTGATCAAGCCATGTTTTGTTGTTGCCAACAGATGTGGACGGAATCAGACGTCCGTCTTCGAGAATACCGACAACTTCAATCACGGCGATATTCAGTTTTCCGAGGAATCCGAACCAGACGAACTGAGCTACATGAGAGAGGTGAATATCAATATATTCCATCTCTCCGGCATTGATACGATTGCGGCAAACAGGATCAGACTGATAAGGAAGCCGCATCTCAACACCATCAACCTTGGCAAGGGCTCCATCAAGCTCCGGTGCAGTGGACGCGCCTGTCCATACACCAATCCTGAATTTCTGGCCATTACTATTGGCCTCCTCAATGCGTCTGGCAAGAGCAGCAGGCACCTCCTTGGGATAGCCTGAACCGGTAAATCCGCTCATACCGACATTGTCACCGGACGAAATAAGTGCTGCGGCTTGATCTGCCGTCATGATTTTGCCTTGTAAGGCCTTGCAGAGGACGCGGGAAGGTGTGTTCATGGTCTGAATAACTCCATTCAAGGTTGACAAACTGACAATGATTGAAACTCTTACCTGAAAACGGATTGGCTTCTTTTACCTTGAATCTGACAGTAAACAATACCTGGGCATAAAACCTACTGCTTTGTCACTTTCAAGTTTTGGAAGTGATGAACATACGATATTATTTCCTCCAATAAAAAAACTCTCACTCCGCCCCCCATCCCGAAGTACAATGAGGGATCCATCTTTTTATTCTTCATTCTAAACTGCCCACTGCCCACTCCTTTCTTTTATAAGTCCTATTCCCCATCTCCGCAAGTTAAAGATTTCCCTTCGAATAGCTATATTGCACCATCATTATTAACACCTGACCCGCAATACCCTTATGGAGCATAGTCCCGGAAAAAAACCGGAATGGCTGAAAATCAAGTTAACCGCGGGCGCATCATTTGCATCTACAAAACAGCTGCTGAACCGCCAGCGCCTGCATACTGTCTGCCGCTCAGCACTGTGCCCCAACCTGCATGAGTGCTGGTCGCGGGGCACAGCAACATTTCTCCTGCTCGGCAACGTCTGTACCCGCACTTGCAGGTTCTGTGCAGTCGGCAAGGCAGCAATCCCGCCTCCGCCTGACCCCCTTGAACCGGAAAACATCGCCCTTGCCATCTTATCCATGCAGTTGAAGCATGCCGTTTTGACAAGCGTAACCCGTGACGACCTCCATGATGGAGGCTCAGAGCATTGGGTCAAGACCATCCGGGCCATCCGCTCACGCAACCCGTTGGTTACCATAGAGTGCCTCATTCCGGATTTTCAGGCCAGCGAAAGCGCCCTTGACCTGCTTATGGCGGAGTCGCCCGATGTGCTGAATCACAATATAGAAACGGTGCCATCCCTTTACTCCAGGGTACGCCCACAGGCCAGCTATCAGGCTTCCCTGCAGCTGTTGCAGCGAGCCAAACGGAAGCATGGCCTCACTACAAAATCAGGCCTCATGGTAGGTATGGGTGAAACCGCTGAGGAGGTTAGCGCTTCACTCCATGACCTTGTACGACATGGCTGCGATATGGTTACAATCGGTCAATACCTCCAGCCATCCTCAGAGCACATGGCGGTTGATCGCTATATCACTCCAGAGGAATTTGAGCAATACCGTATCATTGCTGAAGCTGCAGGCTTCAAGCATGTGCAGTCTGCGCCTTTTGTCCGAAGCTCCTATCATGCCGAGGCTTATACCAGTAACACAGCAATACTTCCTTAACCAATAACCACACCTGAGTAATGGAACTATCAGTACCAGTGATGATTTATGCCTATTGGGCGTTTGCTTTTCTTGTAGGGTTTATCTTTTTCAAAAAGGATATTCTCTCTTTCAACCGGGAATTCGACACCCGTAGAATCACGCTCCTCGTTGCCTCGCTCCTTATTGTTGCTCTTAATGCCTGGGTTTACTCTCATTCCACCACAGACGGAGGCCGCAAGCTCGATATCCCTACGGTACTGATCTTCACTATCGCCAACGGCATTGCCGAAACCTTCATGTTCTACGCTGTTTTCCGAATCGGTACAGCCCTTTCCGGCAGATTCACCGAAAACCCCTGGGCACTCTTCATCACCGGCTTTATCTTCTTCATGGTCTACAGCGGCCTTATCCACGGCCTGTTCTGGATCAATATCCTGCCAACCCATGTAGTTCAGACAAGCCCCTACAAACCATTTTTCATGCCCGTTCAGATGCTGATCGCATGCAGCTGGGCCTTAAACTTCTTCTGGTACCGCGACATCAGAACCGTAGTCATCCTTCACTCCATGATCGATTTAACCATGGCTCTGAACGTCAAATTCTCCCTTTTCAACTAATTCCAACTCCTTCTTTCTCAGCACTCGCTCCTCAGCACTTTCCCTCCCTCCCCAGTCATCCCGACCAACGGGAGGGATCTCTCTTTACAGCCTAAGGCCAACAGCTCCCCCTACACCCAGAGTACAGAACTTGACCACACTCTTTTTTTTGTATTCTTAATCAGCATTCAGAATATCAAAAAGGAGTACTCCATGCCGGTACCCTCGGAGTATCAACGGGCAACAGACGACTTCTACAGGTTCCTTATAAAGGTGCGTGACCTTTCCGGCTTTGGAAGCACTCATCAGGCATATACTATGGTGCAAGGGGTGCTGCAGACTTTTCGACGCCGTCTTGAACTGAAGGCGTCCAGATCATAACTTCTCAACCCAGACGGCTATTCGTGATGTTGCGACTGCTCTAAGGCAATGCATGGACGAAAAAGCATTCGATCATGTACTCTCAAAGCTGCCCAAAGGAGCCTAGGAGTTCTGGCATACATAATTTTTTTCCTTACTGCCAACTGAAAACTGCCAACTTTCCACTCTCAGCACCCAGCACTCGTCCCTCAGCACTTGGTTACCCGGGAACTGATTACATTCACAACCACGTTTTTAAATGAGGCAGGCGATGGCAATATTATTCAAAGCTTATCCAATATTAAAAGAAAGTTATGAGAGCATTTAAAGGCAGTGTACTTGTTGTTGGAGCGACCGGCAGAACCGGGGCTTGGGTTGTGAAGCGGTTGCAGCATCACAACATCAACTTCCATCTTTTTGTACGATCGGGAGAAAAAGCTCTTAAGCTTTTTGGGCCGGAGGTGATTGATAAACTTACTATAGGCTCAATTGAGCATTCCGATGAAATAAAGGCCGCTATAGGTCACGCTGATGCAGTTATTTGTGCGATAGGTGGCAATGTAACCGACCCGAAAGCCCCGCCGCCTTCTGCTATTGACCGTGACGGGGTAAAAAGGCTGGCATTGGTTGCTAAAGAGAGCGGCGTTAAACACTTTATCCTTATAAGCTCCCTGGGAGTAACCAAACCTGATCATCCTCTGAACAAATACGGACAGGTGCTCACGATGAAACTGGAAGGGGAAAACGAAGTGCGAAGACTCTTTTCCGAGCCAGGATATTCATACACCATTCTTCGCCCCGGCGGGTTAATCGATGGCGATCCTCTGAATCACACCCTCTTTTTTGATACCGGCGACAAGATATCCACAGGCGTTATCGACCGAAGTGATGTAGCTGAAGTAGCCGTTATTTCCCTCTTTACTCCCGAAGCCCGCAACCTTACTTTCGAACTTATACAGCTTAAAGAAGCTCCACAGACGGCTCTCGGTTGTTATTTTAACCAAAAAGAAACAATAACCGAGCAGTAGTTATAACGGCAAAATACAATAATCGTATAGCCTTTAAAAAAATATCTCTGACACACCAATAACCACAGGTTAAGAGGATAAAAATACATTTGTCATAAAAACACAAACAACACTTTATAAAAAAATTATCCTAAATTATACGATTATAATTATAAAAATTATAATCAGTTATATGCACAAAAAACGGGATATGAAAAGTATTAAAATATTTATATGATAAAATGTTTAACGTTTTTCATTATAAGTATTTATTTGTATCAAAAACAGAAAATTTATTAGCTTCGATACTGTCGGTTTCAGATAATATTAACTAATCAATAAAGGTTTGCTTTATACGTTAAAAATAAGCTCATCAAACAAGATATCCATAAAAGATATTCTTTATAGTGGGCAATCGTTCCTCTGGAATTTGTATAAATTTGATCATGATTATTACTGCTCAATAATTGATTCATCTCCTATATTCATGCGTCAGTTATCAAGCACTGAATTTGAGGTGCACTCTCCTTGTAATGAGATCAAAGGCATGCCATTACTGGAATTTATTCATAGCTTCTTTTCACTTGATATTGATACGAGAAATGTTTTCCCTGAAAGTTTTCTTCTATTGTATCCTGAACTATGGAAACTTCTCGGAGAGTATTTTCCGCTGAGAATTCTTCGGCAGGATTCCTTTGAGACCTTGATAATGTTCATGTGTGCTCAAGGCATTGGAATGCATCTGATCAGAAAACAGGTTGCTATGCTTACAGAAAGCTATGGAGAAAAAATATCCGTTACGTTCAAGGACAAGGAGATCGTGCTGCATAGCTTCCCCACTCCTGAGCGTCTTGCTGCGGCAGATCCTTTTGCCTTGAGCCGTTGCACAAACAATAATCGAGTCAGGGCTGCAAACATTATTGCAGCCTCCCGAAGCATTGCTGAAGGGAAAATTGACTTTGAGAGCCTTCGCAACAGGGATATCCCCCTCGATGAGCTTCGCATGAGGCTTTCTCAAAACAGTGGTATCGGGTTTAAAATCGCTGACTGTATCGCACTTTTCGGTCTTGGACGTTTTGATGCCTTCCCTATTGACACCCATGTCAAACAATACCTTGGAACATGGTTCAACAGTGCAACAGCGCTTCGATCTTTAAGCCCTGCGAGTTATCTTCTGATGGATGCTGAGGCAAGAACGTTTCTCAAGCCAGAATTTGCAGGCTATGCCGGGCATATATTGTTTCATTGCTGGCGAAAGGAGATTAAAAAATTGCGATCATTTTGATGATAAAAAGAGCTGTATTGCATGTAAACCAATAAGGAGCGTACCATGACCGTTACAAAAAAAGTGCTCATTACCGGTGCATCCGGCTATTTAGGCAGATATGCAGTCAAAGAGTTCAAGGCTCAAGGCTATTATGTGCGTGCACTTGTCAGAAACCCTGAAAAGATTAAAACTCCTGGGGTTAATTTAGAACCTGCTGTGTACGATATCGTTGATGAGGTTGTAACCGGTGACGTGACCTCTCCTGACACCATCGCAGGGGTGTGCAAAGGGATTGATGTTGTTTTTTGCACCCTTGGCCTTACCTCTCCCGATGCCCATCTCACCAGCTACGATGTTGATTACCTGGGGAACAAACGCATTCTCGATCAGGCTGTTGCCGAACATGTTTCCAGATTCATCTATGTATCCGTGTTCAATCAGGACAAGATGCCCGAAATCCCGACAATCAAGGCCCACGAGCTCTTTGTTGAAGCACTGAAAAAATCAGGGCTTTCCTGTGCAGTCATTCGTCCTAACGGTTATTTTTCCGACATGGGGCGCTTTTTCACAATGGCGCAAAGCGGTCATATCTTCATGATCGGAGAAGGCGAGAAAAAAATCAATCCGGTTCATGGTGCTGATCTAGCCAAGGTCTGTGTTGATGCGGTCAATGGTGAATCGCGCGAAATTCCTGTAGGCGGGCCGGATATATACACCTTTAAAGAAACTATGGAACTGGCTTTCCATGCCTGCGGTAAAACCCCCTGGATAACAGAGCTTCCCATGTGGCTCGCCGAAGGAGGACTCATGCTGACCGGTCTTTTTAACCGCAATCTGGCCGATCTGCTCTCCTTTGCCGTTGAAGCCCTGAAATTTGACCATGTTGCTCCGGCATACGGAACCCGGCATTTGAAGGATTTCTTTGAGGAACTGGCCGCTGGAAAACACTGATAACGCTTTCAATTTGCCGTCAATAAGAACCCGGTTACCTATGAATAATATCCTGTATCAGTTCGAGCAGCTCACTTTTTCTGATTGGTTTGGTAATAAAGCTGTCGCAGCCGGCCTCTTTGGCTTTTTCTTTGTCGCCTATTGAGGTAAATGCAGACTGGGCAATAACCGGCAGATCAGGACGCTGTTGTTTGATGAGTCTTGTTGCCTCAAAACCGTTCATTACCGGCATTTTAATGTCCATAAGCACAAGATTGATCTCCGGATGATGCTGAACGAGTTCGACTGCCTCCCAGCCGTTTACGGCACAAAGAATAGTAACGTTTTCGCCTTTCAGGTTATGTTTAAGCAGCACTGTGCTTACCTCATCGTCCTCGGCTATGAGGATGCAGAAATGTGGAAGTATTTCCGGAGCTTTGGTGTCCTGCAAATCAGGAGAAGAGCTATTTGGTGCATTGACGGGGTTATAAGGCAGTGTAAATGAAAAGGTAGTTCCAGCCCCATCGATTGATTCAACCCGGATTGTGCCGCCAAGCATGGTAACGAAGGCTTTTGTAATGCTCAATCCGAGTCCGGCACCTTCATAGCCTCGGGTTAAGGTGTTGTCTACCTGGCGGAACCGGTCAAAAACTTTATTTTTCATGTCAACAGGAATACCAATGCCTGTGTCGACAACATAAAATTCAAGATTGCCATCCTTTTTCGTATAACCGAAATCAATGCCGCCCTTCGAGGTGAATTTAAGGGCATTGTTGACAAGATTTATCAAAATCTGGTTCAACTTTCCACTGTCGGTTTTAATGAGGCTTTCACTGTCTGAAAGCCCTGTGGTATAGGTCAAACGCAATCCTTTAGAGAGAGCGTTAGGCTTGAAAAACGAGTGGATATCTTGCAAAAGCTTGTTGAGCGGTGTTTCACTGATTTCGACGTTTGTCTCTTCGGCATCAATGCGTGAAATATCGATAAGGTCATTGATGAGGTGCAGCATCCTATGCCCGCTTTGCTGAATGAGGTCGATGTATTCTGTCATTTCCTCACCAGAGAGGTGAGGCTCTTTCAAGAGTTCCGAAAAACCAAGAATACCATTCATTGGAGTGCGTATCTCGTGACTGATATTAGCAAGAAACGCTGATTTCAGGTGGTCGCTCTCTTCTGCTTTTTCTTTGGCTGCAATCAGCTCAGCCAAATATGTTTTTTGTTCAGTGATATCCTCTTTGACTGCTATAAAATTGGTTATAACACCATTTTTATCAATTATAGCTGAGATAACCGCTGTTTCCCAGAAGAGTTCACCATTTTTCTTTTTGTTTTGGAACTCTCCGCGCCAAATGCCTCCTGAAAGGATAGTTTCCCAGAGATCTTTAAAGACTGATTCCGGAGTCAGTCCTGATTGAAGAATCCGTGGGTTTTGACCTTTCGTTTCTTCTATCGAGTACCCGGTAAGCTCGGTAAACGCGGGGTTGACGTATTCTATATTGCCGAGGGGATCGGTAATAACAACAACAGCAGGACTTTGCTCAACAGCAGTACTGAGTTTTACAAGCTGATTTTCAAATAGTTTACGTTCACTGATATCACGAAGCAGGCCGATCACTCCGGAAGAACCGTTGTCATTGAAATATTGCGAATGAATTTCTGCATGAAAAAGTGAGCCGTCTTTTTTCCTGTACATAAATTCAAGAACCTGATTTGTCAATTGATGCTTCATGGCATCAGTGTAGATTGCAATAGCTCTTGGAATATCCTCTTCCGACATGTATTCGAAAAAAGCATGACCAAGTAATTCATCAGGCTTATAACCGGTAATTTTTTCAACTATTGGTGAAACATAGGTTATCTCTCCAATGGAGTTGTTAACAAAAACCACCTCAGAAATCTGTTCAGTAATGGAACGGAACATCCTTTCGCTGTCCCGCAATGCCTGCTCAGCGTGCCTGCGTTCACTGATATCACGGATCAAGCCGATCATTCCTGAGATATCCTGATCCTGATCCTGATAATATTGCAGATGGATTTCTCCGTCAAAGAGGGAGCTGTCTTTTCTCTTTAACTTGACTTCGAAGATATGATTCGTTGTATTATTATGCAGGGCATTTTTGAATACCTGTAAGGCTTCAGGAATATCTTGTTTCAGCATGTAGTCGGTAAAGGGATGGCTAATGACCTCGTGTGGCAGATAGCCGAAAAGTTTCTCAACAACAGGTGAAACATAGGTTAAGGTTCCTGTGGAGTCTATAACAACTACCTCATCTGCCATCTGTTCAGTTATGGAACGAAAGTTACGCTCACTCTTGCGTAAACTTTCTTCAGAAACCTTCTGGGCGGTAATATCCGAGAGAATAATCCGGCATGCCTGAGTGGCATCGCTAACGGCAGCTTCAATGCGAAAGGTGCGAACAGAGTGAGCCGTGGATGGCTTAAACAAAGATGCCAGAAGCTTCACCTCGCAGTTGGCGGGTGCTCTCTTAGAGAACACTGTTTCCAGCAGGGCATCAATTACCCGATAGTCCTCCGGCACAACAAATTGTTTTAAGTGCATGCCAAGTAAACGGGAGCGATCAACACCAAGCAGTCTGGTTGCAGTCAGGTTTGCCTGCTCAATCTTACTATCCTGACTGAGAGTCAAATATCCTGCTGGCGCAAAGTCATAAAACTCAGTGTACATAGCAAGAGACTTCTCCAGCTCAAGCCTTGTCCGAACCAGCTCTTCCTGCTGCAATTCAAGCTCAACCTGGTGAATTTGAAGCTCATGGACAAGCTTGAGCATTTCTACGGGCGAGGACATAGCGCTGAGTTGTTTTTCCTCCAGGCGCTCTTCAGCCAGAGAACGTAACTCAGATGAGCTGAGAGGAGTATTGCTTTTCTGCTTTTTGTCCATCAGGAGGGCAACCTCTTGTTACGATCAAAAAAAATTACAGGCAGACAGATGATGGAGGTTTGCTCCATAATTGTACTTGTTTCTCCTTGCTCAATGTATTAATTATTTGCCGAATAGTAATGCATGGCGCATGCTGTCGAGTCTAACGCCAAGGCGCTTAAAGGGTACTCAACATCTCCCCTTCCCGTTCACTTTTTTTTCAGAGCTTCCCGCTTTTTTCTCAATGTGTAATTCAATACCTTAAGGCTCGATTGAATATAGAGGGGTAAGTACGCGGAACAGCCTGCTTTTCCAATACATTACACTACCAGAAACTTTAGAGAGCAAATAACAGTACATGTTGAAAATTTTTGAAAAGGTCTTCGGTTCCAAGCACGATAAGGACATAAAAAAGATCCAGCCGGTTATCGCCACTATCAATGAGCTTCAGGGAACAATGACATCGCTCAGTGACGACCAGCTTCGCCAGAAAGGTCGGGAACTGAAAAAGAAGGTACGGGGCGTTTTGGAGCCATTAGAGCTGGAGAAAAAAACTCTCACTCAGAAGCTCGACAACCCTGATATCAATATTGATGAGGCTGAAACTGTAAATGTCCGGCTTGACACACTCGCTGAAGAGTACGAAAAGGCTACAGCGAAAGCACTCGATGAGCTACTTCCTGAAACATTTGCCCTTGTTAAAGAGACCTGTCGACGCCTTAAAGGCCTCAAATACCAGGTTATGGGAAGAGAGATGATCTGGGATATGGTGCCTTACGATGTCCAGCTTATCGGTGGCATTGTGCTTCATTCCGGAAAAATTTCCGAGATGGCAACCGGTGAAGGAAAAACCCTCGTCTCAACATTGCCGGTATTCCTCAATGCGCTCACAGGAAGAGGTGTGCATGTTGTCACGGTCAATGATTATCTGGCACAGAGAGACAAAGAGTGGATGAATCCTGTCTTTGATTTCCATAATTTTTCAGTTGGCGTTATTCTCAACACCATGATTCCCGAAGAACGCCGGGAGCAGTACCAGTGCGATATTACCTACGGCACGAACAACGAGCTTGGTTTTGACTATCTTCGCGACAACATGGCCGGAACTCCGGAAGAGATGGTTCAGCGGAACTTCTATTTTGCTATTGTTGATGAGGTTGACAGTGTTCTTATTGATGAGGCCCGTACTCCGCTTATCATTTCAGGCCCTGTGCCACATGCCGACAACAGCAAATTCCAGGAAATCAAGCCATGGATCGAACAACTGGTCCGTGCACAGCAGCAGCTGGTAGCCTCATACCTCGGTGAAGCAGAAAAAATTCTTAAGACAAAACCCGGTGATTTTGACGCCGGTCTTGCACTTCTGCGCGTAAAACGCGGTCAGCCGAAAAATACCCGCTACATCAAAACGCTCTCCCAGCAGGGTATTGGTAAACTTATCCAGACTACCGAGAACGAGTACCTTAAAGACAATTCGAGCCGGATGGACGAAGTTGACAGCGAACTCTATTTTGCTGTTGACGAAAAGGGCGGAACTATTGACTTGACTGATAAAGGTCGCGAGTTTCTCAGCAAGCTAAGCCATCAGGATAGTGATATTTTCCTGCTTCCGGATGTCGGTTCTGAAGTTGCCGCTATTGAGAGTGATGCAACGGTTGCTACTGCTGAAAAGATCCAGAAAAAAGACGAGGTATACCGCCTCTTTGCTGAGCGCTCGGAACGCCTGCACAATATCAGTCAGCTCCTGAAAGCCTACTCCCTCTTCCAGCGCGATGATGAATACGTCGTGCAGAACGGCCAGGTTATGATTGTCGACGAATTTACCGGACGTATTCTTTCCGGTCGCCGTTACAGCGATGGGCTGCATCAGGCTATCGAGGCCAAGGAGAATGTCAGGATTGAGGGTGAAACGCAGACCATGGCCACCATCACCATCCAGAACTTTTTCCGCCTCTATAAAAAGCTTGCCGGTATGACCGGTACAGCCGAAACCGAAGCATCCGAATTCTTTGAAATCTACAAGCTTGATGTTGTTGTTATTCCCACAAACAGCAGGATTGTTCGCAAGGATATGGACGATCTTGTCTACAAAACCCGTCGGGAAAAGTACAACGCGGTTGCTCTGAAGGTTGAAGAGCTGCAGAAAAAGGGACAGCCGGTCCTTGTCGGTACCACAAGTGTTGATGTCTCTGAAACCCTTTCGAGGATGCTTCGCGCACGAAAAATAGCGCACAATGTGCTTAATGCAAAGCAGAACGATCGTGAAGCTGAAATTGTCGCCGAAGCAGGCCAGAAAAATGCGGTGACCATTGCCACCAACATGGCTGGTCGAGGCACCGATATCAAGCTTGGACCGGGTGTTCGCGAACTTGGCGGGCTCTTTATTCTCGGCTCGGAACGTCACGAGTCACGCCGTATTGACCGCCAGCTCCGTGGACGTGCCGGACGTCAGGGCGATCCGGGCGAATCGGTCTTTTTTGTCTCGCTTGAAGACGAACTCATGCGCCTCTTTGGTTCTGACCGGGTTATTTCCGTGATGGATCGCCTCGGACATGAAGAGGGCGATGTGATTGAGCACTCAATGATCACCAAATCCATTGAACGCGCACAGAAAAAAGTTGAAGATCAGAACTTTGCTATCCGTAAACGCCTTCTGGAATATGACGATGTACTCAACCAGCAGCGTGAAGTCATCTATTCACGTCGGAAAAATGGTCTTCTCAAAGAGCGTCTGACCAGTGACATTCTTGATCTGTTACAGGATTACAGTGAAGTGGTTGTTAAAAAATATCACAAAGAGCATGATGTCGAAGGCATTGAGGAGCAGCTGCTGCGTGAGCTTTCGATCGAGTTCAAACCTGACCCCGAAACCTTTGACCGCGAAAGCGTGGATGTTATAGCTGGGAAGCTCTACGATACAGCCTTTGCTTTTTACCGCCGCAAAGAGGCCGCAGTACCGGCAGAGATTATGCAGCAGATTGAGAAATATGCTGTACTGAGCGTTATTGACCTCCGCTGGAGAGAGCATCTCCGTGAAATTGATTCTCTGCGTGAAGGTATCAATTTACGTGCTTACGGCCAGAAAGATCCGTTGCTGGAGTACAAACAGGAAGCCTTCCGGCTCTTTGTTGACCTGCTGCGCGACATAGAGCACGAAACCCTCTCTCTTGCCTTCAAGCTCTTCCCTGTCGATCCTGAGGAAGCCAGAGAGATGGAAGAAAAACAGCGAAAAGCTGCAGTCCGTCAGGACAGGCTGGTCGCTCAGCATCAGGAAGCTGAGAGTGTCTATACTGCATCCTTTGGCGTCGAGATGGCACCGAATGTCAGTGATGAAGAGAGTACACCGACCCCGCAGCAGCCGGTCATTGCTGATAAGAAACCAGGCCGCAATGATGAATGCCCTTGCGGAAGCGGAAAGAAATATAAAAACTGTCACGGCCAGCAGCCCTGATCTCTTGAAAACGTTTAGCGGGTACCAATGAAACACACTGAAGTCCAGGTTACTCCTGCCATTGCTGCAGATCACGGTTTGAATGCTGAAGAATATGCAAAGATCTGTGCCATTCTCGGGAGAACACCCTCGTTTACCGAAATTGGAATTTTTTCTGTCATGTGGTCGGAGCACTGCAGCTATAAAAACTCCATTGCTGTCCTTAAAACCCTTCCCCGTGATGGCGAGGCTCTCCTGACCTCTGCCGGTGAAGAAAATGCAGGCCTGGTCGATATCGGCGACAACTTGGCGGTAGCGTTCAAGATCGAGTCACACAACCACCCTTCAGCCGTTGAGCCCTATCAGGGTGCGGCTACCGGTGTAGGTGGAATTCACCGCGACATTTTCACGATGGGTGCCCGCCCTGTGGCTTCGCTCAACTCGCTCCGCTTCGGATCTCCAAAAGACCCTCATGTGCGCTATCTGGTTGACGGCGTCGTGCGCGGCATAGGAGATTACGGCAACTCTTTTGGAGTCCCGACGGTCGGCGGCGAAATTTATTTTGAAGAGGGATATACCGGCAATCCATTGGTAAATGCCATGTCAGTCGGCATCGTTGAGCATAACAAAACCGTGAGTGCAACAGCCTATGGTGAGGGAAACCCTGTGCTTATTGTCGGCTCATCAACCGGCAGGGATGGCATCCACGGCGCAACATTCGCGTCGGAAGATCTGAGCGAAGCCTCGGAGGACAAACGCCCGAGCGTCCAGGTAGGCGACCCTTTTGCAGAAAAGCTTCTCCTTGAAGCCACCCTCGAAGCCATTGCAACCGGCTATGTTGTCGGCCTGCAGGATATGGGCGCAGCAGGCATCACCAGCTCCACATCCGAAATGAGCGCAAGGGGTATTGAAAAACTCGGAACTGGCGGGATTGAAATTGACCTGGATCTTGTCCCGATTCGTGAAGCCGGCATGAGTGCCTACGAAATTATGCTTTCCGAATCACAGGAACGGATGCTGATCGTTGCGGCAAAAGGATTTGAAGACAAAATAATTGAAGTCTATCGTAAATGGGATGTTCTTGCGGTCACGATCGGCCGTGTAACCAGCGACAACAACTTGAGGGTTTTTCAGCATGGTGCTGTTGTTGCCGAAATACCAGCTGAAACGCTTGTTCTTGGAGGAGGAGCTCCTGTCTATATCCGTGAGGCCGTTGAAAAAAAGCCGGAAACACCGCTTCCAAAACTTGTTGAGGATAAAGAGCTTGACTTCAAGGCACTCAGTAGTGAGCTGCTTTCACGCCCCAATATTGCAAGCAAGCAATGGGTCTATCGCCAGTATGACTCCATGGTGCAGACCAACACCGTTACACCGGTAGGCCATACAGACGCTGCTGTTATCCGTATCAAAGGCTCCCGAAAAGGGCTGGCCATGAAAACCGATTGTAATGCCCGTTACGTCTATCTCAATCCCCTGGCTGGCGGTAAAATTGCCGTTGCCGAGTGTGCCCGGAACATTGCCTGTTCTGGTGCAAAACCGCTGGCAATCACCAACTGTCTGAATTTTGGCAATCCCTATAAACCTGAGGTTTATTTTCAGTTCAAGGAATCGGTTCGGGGCATGGGCGAAGCATGCCGTGCGTTCAATACACCGGTAACCGGCGGAAATGTCAGTTTCTATAACGAAACAAATATCGCTGGTGTGCGCTCAGCCATCTACCCTACTCCGACCATCGGCATGATAGGACTTCTTGATGACATCGACAATCTTGTAGGATCAACCTTCACCCACTCCGGTGATGCAATCCTTCTCCTTGGCTATCCTGAACTCACGCTTGACGCTTCTGAATACCTTGTCATGCAGTATAAAACACCTGGTCAGGATGCTCCGGCCATCGACCTTGACCATGAAAAGAATCTCCAGGAGCTGCTTGTTTCGCTTGCCGGCAAAAAACTTGTGCACTCCGCACACGACATTTCCGATGGTGGGCTCTTTGTTGCACTTGCCGAAAAAGCAATCATGAACGCTGCCGCCCCCCTCGGATTCAAGGCTGAGCTTGAAGATTCCGACAGCGGTCCATTTCATATTCAGCAGCAGCTCTTTTCGGAAGCTCAGGGACGCGTTATTCTGAGCATAGCACCCGACAATGCACGTGAAGTAATTGAGGCAGCCAATAACCACAATGTTCCGGTCCGGGTTATTGGAAAAGTAGTCGATAGCGATGCAGTTATTTCGATAAACGGCGAAGAAGTTCTTCACTTCCAGATCGGAGAGCTTACTGAGGCATACTATCACTCGCTTGAGCACGCACTGCACCTTGACGAACAGTTGTGACAAGCATTGACGAACATTAATCCTTCCCACTATGCTGCCGGTTCTGACTGCACTTGAAATGAAAAAGGCCGACAAGGCGGCAATAGAAGAGCTTCATATTGGCGAAACCCGTCTTATGGAGCTCGCCGGACGCGAATGTCTCCGCATTATAAAGGATACTCTCAATACCGGGGACTCCCTTGCCGGCACCTCTTTTCTTCTGGTAGCTGGTAAAGGCAACAACGGCGGAGACGGCTTTGTGCTTGCCCGCCAACTCCTCAATCTCGAAGCCTCAGTTGACCTTGTCCTCCTCTATCCCGAAGCCGATCTTAAGGGGGTCAATCGAGAAGGCCTTGCCACTCTTGAGGCCTATACGGCACACACACCGAACCTGCGAATTTTTGATAGTTACGACGAAGCGCTTCCCTTTGTCGGTGAAACTTCATATGATATCCTCATTGATGCCATTACCGGCACCGGTTTGCGGTTAACAGAATCCGAGATGGAGCTGCCCTCACCCCTTTTTGAAGGTATTGAACTCATAAACAGTATTCGTGAGCGAACCGGCACCCTCACCCTTGCAGTAGATATTCCCTCAGGACTTGAGGCCACCACGGGGTTGGCTGCCACGCCGTCAATTGTGGCCGATGTTACGGTGACGATGGCATTTCTGAAAACAGGCTTTTACCTCAACAAGGGTCCGAATTGCTGTGGAGAAGTGCATGTTGCTGAAATCTCCATCCCCGGCTTCCTTGTCGAACCCGACTCCACCCTTTTAACTGATAGAGAGTTTGCCGCCGAACACTTCATACTCAGGGAACAGGCAAGCGCCAAGCATACCAATGGCAAAGTGCTCATTATAGCCGGTTCGCAAACTGAGCACTCCTCAATGCTCGGCGCCGCTATACTATCTGCAAAAGCCGCCCTTAAAACCGGTGCAGGGTACGTCTGCCTATCAGTCCCGATTTCTCTTGCAGCAGCAATACATACCGCTCTTCCTGAAGTAGTGGTTATTGGAAGGGATATAACCACTATACTCGAAAAAGCCGAATGGGCCAATGCTGTCATGATCGGATGCGGCCTCGGTCGCGACAGCGAGGCAATTGCCTTCATCACTCAGCTTCTTTCTCATCCTGAGATTTATGGGAAAAAGCTCATTCTCGACGCTGACGCCCTTTACGCACTCTCATCTACTGGAACTTCCGAAATATTAAAAAATTGCCACGAAGCGCTTCTTACACCCCATTACGGTGAATTCAGCCGTCTCTATGGAACTTCAGTGGAAGAAATAGCCTCGGACCCCATTGAAGCTGCAAGAAGGTATGCACGGCAACATAGAGTCTCAATGCTTCTGAAAGGCGCTCCAACCGTTATTGCTGACGCAGAAGGTTATGTGCTGTTAAACACAAGCGGCACTGAAGCTCTTGCTAGTGCGGGCTCTGGAGATATTCTTGCAGGAATAATTGTTGCTTTGGCGGCAAAAGGAGCGGATATCGTTAATGCTGCAGCTGCAGCTGCCTGGTTTCACGGAAGAGCCGGAGACCTGGCATGCGATGTTGCAAGCCTGGTCTCGTCGGGTATGATACTTGACTCTCTGCAGCTGGCCTTTCAGGAGGTTTTTGAAGTTGAAGAACCTCTCTGACCCCCTGTAAAGCACTCCTCAGCCTTCGTTATAGCGAAGAAACTTTTTGATGTTGCGGGACGCCTGACGAATACGCTCCTCATTCTCAATCATGGCAACACGCACATACTCATCTCCGTATGCTCCAAATCCAATACCGGGGCTCACAGCAACCTTTGCCTCACTCAGCAGCTTCTTGCTGAATTCAAGACTGCCATGATGGCGGTACGGTTCAGGAATTTTCGCCCATACAAACATGCTCGCCCTTGGAGTAACAACCGGCCACCCTGCATTTTCGAAGCTTTTGACCATCACATCACGACGCTTGCGGTACACTTCGCAAATCTCCTGAACACAGCTCTGATCCTCAGTAAGGGCTATTGTGGAAGCTACCTGGATAGGGGTAAAGGTGCCATAATCGAGCCAGCTCTTGATCTTTTCGAGGGCGCCGATCAGTTTCGCATTGCCAACCATGAAGCCGACACGCCATCCGGCCATGTTGTAGGTTTTCGACAGCGTATAGCTCTCTACCGCTACATCCTTTGCACCGGGCACCTGCAGGATTGATGGAGTCACATAACCATCAAAGGTGAGCTCGGCATAAGCAATATCACTGATAATGTAAAAGCGCTCCTGGCGGGCAATGTCGACCAGCTTTTCATAAAACGGGAGCTCAACTGTAGCAGTGGTAGGATTGTTCGGGAAATTAACCACCAGATACTTCGGCTTTGGCGACGATTCACGCAGTGCCTTTTCAATATTCCGGAAAAATCCGGCTTCATCAAGGGTTAAATCATCATTCAGCTCAAGCTTCAGCTTGTGAACATTGCCACCGGCAAGAATAAATGCCTGAGAGTGGATCGGGTAGCAGGGATCCGGAACCATAGCAAGGTCACCGGGATTGGTGATCGCCTGCACAAGATGCACATAACCCTCTTTTGAACCCATCGTAGCCACAACCTCACGATCAAGATCAAGATCAACGTTGTACTTGCGCTTGTACCATGTACCTACCGCACCGCGAAGCTTGTAAATCCCCTTTGAAACCGAGTATCCATGTGTTCGAGGCTTATTGATGCTCTCGATAAGCTTGTCGACAATATGCTGGGGAGTGGGGCCATCAGGATTACCCATTGAAAAATCAATAACATCTTCCCCCGCACGCCGCTCAGCCATTTTCAACTCATTAACCGCAGCAAACACATACTTCGGAAGACGCTTGATCTTGTCAAACTCAATTTCATCAAACATGATTTCGTATCAAAAAAATAGTTCATGACAAAAAAAGAAAAACCTCTGCATCATAAGCAAAAACATCATCATATCAATGCCCCCCAATAAATTTTCAGTCGGCAGTCAGCAGTGGGCAGTCGGCAATCCGGACTCACTACTCAGCCCTATCTTTCATCCTTGCCAACTGCCGACTGCCAACTCTTCTCTTCCTTCACTCAGCACTCAGCACTCGCAACTCAGCACTATCCTTCTTCCCTGCCAACTGCCGACTGCCAACTCTTCTCTTCCTTCACTCAGCACTCAGCACTCGCAACTCAGCACTATCCTTCTTCCCTGCCCACTGCCAA
>CAINOC010000045.1 GCA_903851385.1 uncultured Chlorobiaceae bacterium
ATCATCAGCTCAACAGCATCTACCTTGAACTCTTTGCTGTACTGTCTGCGACTCCCGTTGCCTGTCGGTGTCATGTTTTATATCTCCTTTTGATTGAAGATATGACTTCTCACACTGTCCACGAAAATATAGCAAGTTCAAGGGTTTAAATCCTTTTCCATCATAGATGTTATAGTAGCCGTTTGCCAAAAGCGACCATACATGAACATCGCCCCGGTAGTCTGAAGTCCCGGCACTGCTGGAAATCGTATTTATGCTATTGGTCTGATATCCAACTTCAGCCTCAAGGCGGCAATCTCTTTGAGGGCAGCGAATACCAATCGCTCCAAGCACCGTTGTGCCGCTATCTAATGAATACTTGAGCGCCCCGTTATTAATATCATTTACCCACGACATGCCGATATTGCCACTAACGTATTGCTCCATGGCGGAAGCCGGAGAGGCCCACAGGCCGGTAATCAAACCTGCCGCAAGTAGTGCATAATGTTTTTTCATTGTCATTCCTGTAAGTTATCATTTAAAAAACACATAATTATATATGCTTTATGTGTATAGTAAGCAATTATGGTGACATAGTAGCACTGTGTCGCCCTGTTTTTGACGGTATTATTTATGTTTTATATATATAACGTTTAGCTGTATTGGAACTATCAGTATAAAGCTGGACAGCTATGGCAAAGGCCATTTGCAGAACGGGGGCTTTGTTTAGAGTTGTTTTAACAGGAGACAGAGAGAGTAATAAGCAGTCATCATTGAACTTGCGATGCAGACAACAAGGGCAAAGATTTTATGTTAAGAGGATAAACGGCGGGTTTAAATTTTTTTCTGTCAGTTATTCGTATAATTTTTCCGGTTTGTATTTTTTTTAATTTTAGATTTGCGTCCATACCTACATTCACTATAAGATGTATTTTTTCTCTACTCATAATAATAAGGCATTTCTTGATTTTGACGTTATTAAGATTAAGATCAATTACTTTTCCTGATTTTTCTTTTTCAATCGCCTTATGAATAATATTTGGAGCATTTTGAATCATGGTGTTAAACTTGACAACAAGTTTAGTTGCAATAGAATCTCTGATACGATTATGGAATAAATCGACGCCTGCATTAAGGAATCGGCGGTTTGGGCTAAATTCAAAATCAAAATTTTCTATTTTTAATGTTTGACTTAGAGTGTTATACATCAAGTTTCCACTTAGTACAAAATGATCATTATTATCAGTAATTATTATTACAGATAGCCCTTTTGTTGATGCATAGGCATATAACCTTTCTATAGTAATACTATGTCCTTTTGCTGAAAAAGTTTTCCCTTTCATAAAACTGTTTAACTGTTGATTTATTTCCTGAAAAGAAGTGAAAGCATATATGTATATATCGGATTTATCTACCACATCTTCTTCTTTCAATGTTTTCAATTGCGGCAATAAATTTGAGTGGAATTTTGCTTTTGATGCGTCTGTTGTGTCAGTAATAATAAACATTTTTGCATGCACAGCAGTCATGCACGTTATGCGTGAAGGGCTTGTTTTTATTTTACCGCTTATATCATTGCAAATAAATTTTATCCATACATTACTTGGTATACTGCTTATTAGGATGGGTTCTTGAAGATCATGCCACACCGGCAATAATGACGGCTTCAATGTTGCTGCTTTATATATTTCGGAATCCAGAAGCTTCGTTAATGCCGGGCTGTTTTTATTTATTGCTTCATTGAGCCGATCTTCCATGTTTTTTTTAAATGGTCCGATTTGTAAAACAGGCTTTACAGTCCATGTATATTTTTTTATCTTAAAACGGGTAACAATACACCAGTTTCGATCTATTTTCACAGGGGTTGATAAGGTTATCATCAGACTTGCATGAACAGGCTTTACTAATCCAGTTAAGAATTTTCCAAATCTGCTATCAATAAGTTCTGCATCTACAATCACTGGAAAAACACAAACGAGCTCTTTTCCTTTAGCTTTAATTATAATTTTTTCGGTCTTGGTGAGGGTTAATTTTATTTTTTCTTTTTTCTTTTCCTGGACAAGCAGTTCCTTAACTAAAAAACTCCCTGTTATTTTTTTGTTTAAATAATCTGTAAGATTTTTAATATCGTATGTGATATTAAAATTGAAGGTTGATGATGGGATTTCGATATTATATGTCTCTTGTATTGCATCCGGCGGGTTTATTTTATTATATTTTAATAAATAAAAAAGAATAGGAGTTATAATAACAATAATTAACCCGGTTATAATGAGTGCCCGTTTCATTGCTTTCTATCATTCTAAATTAAGGCTGCATTTAATTCATTCACTTTTGAATGGTATAAATTCTGAAAACTCTATCTTTACTCATAACGCAGAGCTTCTAAAGGCTTCAGTTCCGCAGCTTTTCTTGCAGGCCAAAGTCCGAAGAAAATTCCGATCAGCGCTGAAAAGACTGTTGCGAGAACAACAGAAATCAGGGATGTTTTTACTGCCCAACCGGCAAAATAGGAGAGGACAAGAGAGATGCCAATACCTGCAAGAACTCCGATAAACCCTCCACTGATGGTTAAGCCAACCGATTCTACCAGAAACTGAAGCATAATGTCATTTTTCCTGGCGCCAATAGCCTTGCGCAACCCAATCTCCCGTGTGCGTTCGGTCACAGAAACCAGCATGATATTCATTATACCAATGCCTCCAACCACAAGTGAAATGGCGGCAATTGAACCAAGCAGAAGACTCATGGTTTGCGTTGTGCTGCTGAGCATCTTCTGAATTTCAGTCATGTCCCTGATATTGAAAGAGTCGTCTCCCTCTTTCAACCGGTGCCGTTTGATAATCAGCGCACTAATCTTGCTTTTTGCCTGTTCGATTAATGTTGATGAAGAAACTTCTACAAAAATCCCACTGAGATAATCTTTGCCAAGCACACGGTACATAGCTGTGTTGACCGGAATGATTAATACATCATCGTCGTCTTGCGGCCCGGAAAATCCTTTCGCCGGCGCGATACCGATAACCGTAAAATTAATTCTATTAATTTTGATTGTTTTTCCCACAGGATTGGTAGAACCGAAAAGTTCCTTCACAACCGTTACCCCGATAATGGCCACCTTTTCACGGGTCTGTATCTCTTCACGGGTAAACCATCGTCCGACTGTTGGTATCGACGCGCGCATTGTACCGTAATCATAGCCGACCCCATTAAGGCTTGAACTCCAGTTTTTGTTGCCATAAACGATCCTGCCGCTGCCTGTTACTACTCCTGCCGCACTCTTTACCAGTGTGTGAAGGGCAGCAATCTCGTCTACATCAATAAAGGTAAAGCGTGCGACAGCACCAGCTCCCTGGGCAGCACCTCTGATTTTTGCCGAACCACCTCGTATTGAAAGCAGATTGGAACCCATTGATTTCATCTGTTCCTGCATGGCAGTTTTGGCGCCTTCGCCAAGTGCGATCATGGCAATTACTGATGCAACTCCGACAAGGATTCCAAGAACGGAAAGAAAAGAGCGCATCTTGTTGGCAAGAATAGCCTGAAAAGCCTGTGCTATAAATCCTATAAATCGCCCATTTTGCCATAACGATGCCTTTCCGGACCCATGGATGTCAAAGCCGTTCTCTTCTTTGGCAACCACTGTGGTCTCAAATCCCGGTTTACGTTCATCAGAAATAATGACACCGTCCCTCATGG
The DNA here is from genome assembly GCA_903851385.1 of uncultured Chlorobiaceae bacterium. Taxonomy (GTDB): domain Bacteria; phylum Bacteroidota; class Chlorobiia; order Chlorobiales; family Chlorobiaceae; genus Chlorobium. The sequence goes on from CAINOC010000045.1 coordinate 3,679, forward strand.
TAATGATCCGGTCGGCATATGCAGAGATATCGGGTTCGTGAGTGACCATGATGATAGTTTTTCCCTCTGCATGAAGAGCGGTAAAGATCTTCATGATCTCGATCGAGTTTTTTGTGTCCAGGTTTCCTGTCGGTTCATCGGCAAAAATGATCAACGGATCACGAACGAGCGCCCTTGCTATAGCCACACGCTGCTGTTCGCCTCCTGAAAGCTGATTTGGCGTATGATCGATTCTTTCAGCGAGTCCAACCTGCCTGAGCCGCTCTACCGCCTGCTGATGAAAATCACCTTTAACACCGCTATAGATATGTGGAAGCCGCACGTTTTCAACAATACTCATCCGCTTAAGCAGGTGAAACTGCTGAAACACAAACCCGGCAACATTATTGCGTACTCCGGCCTGCTCATCCTCAGTCATGGTGTTGACATTATTGCCGAAAATTCGGTACTCTCCTTTGTCGGGATTGTCCAGAAGGCCGAGAATATTCAGCAGTGAAGATTTGCCTGACCCTGAAGCCCCCATGATTGCAACAAACTCACCCTGCTCTATCGTCAGGGAAACACCGCGCAACGCATTCACCGTGCTTTCACCGATGAGGTATGTCCGGTGAACATCGACAAGCTCAAGCATCGGTTTCATTTTTTTGTTCTGCTCCTTTGGGGGGTAAACGGGTTTGATCCGGTGCTGTTTTTCGGCAGCACAAAAGAGGTATCGGGAAGTAATACCAGGGAGTTATCCGTAAGGCCAGCAACTATTTCGATATTACTTTCATCCTGAAGTCCTGTCTGCACAGGCCTATAGCGGAAGGGCTGTTGCGTTACTCCGTTTTTTTGCAGCACGATACTTTTACCGTTTTTGCTAAGAACAGCGGTGACGGGCAACAGCAAAGCTCCGTTCTTTTCCTGTACGATAATCTTGATATTAGCGCTCATACCTGAACGAAACACATCGGGAATGTGGTCGGGAATAACATCGACATTGTAAATGTTTACATTGTTCTGCAGGTGTGACTCATAGTAGATATGCTCAACAACGCCATTCACCCGAATGTCCGGATAGGCGTCAAGCCCGATCAGCGCCTTCTGCCCGATTTTTACCCGCCCGATATCAGTTTCATCAACAAACGCTTTCACAATAAGACGATCTGAAAGCACGAAGAGTGAATCACTTGCCGTCACAGTCTGGCCGGGGTCGACACTGCGCACAATAACCTGGCCGTCCATAGGCGCTATGACTGCAGTTTTTTTATATACATTGTTCCAGTAGCTCTCTTCACTTTTGCTTTGCAGTTTGGCAGCATCAAGCAGTGCAGCCCGTTCGGTTGAACTGAGCATGGCAAGTACGGCTCCTTTCTTTACAAGCCGGCCTTCTTTAACAAGAATTTCCTCGATTCTGCCTCCCACCGATGACTGGATTTTAACCCGGTTTTGGGGTTCAACCGCTCCAGTCGTCGAGATTACTAACCGAATAGTTCCTCGTGAAGGATGGATTTCATCAAGGGGTTTTTCCGATGAGCGTGATCCCTTGAAGATAAAGAACCCTGCTATACCTAAAACAAGGAGTGAAGCTACAACTCCCCATACCAGCTTATTCCTGTTGATCTTCAAGCGCTCCTCCTTTTGACTGGATCCATTGAGCCTCGGCAAGCAGCATATCGGCCTCGGCATTGAGTAAATTCTTTTTTGCGTTCACCAGATTGTTTTCAATAATCACCCAGTCGTTGAAGGTTACAAGACCATTCGAGTATTGGGCGTTGGAAATTTTTGAGCGCTCGGTTGCGGCCTCAAGCTGTTTGTTCTGTACAAGAACGAACTGACGGGCATCCTGAAAACTTTTCCAGCTTTGTTCGAGCGCGTTGAAGAGGAGGAGGTAGCCGCTCTTTTCAAGGGCATTCTGCTGACTCAAAACTGCACTCGCTTTGGCTACCCTTGCCCTGCCGGCTCCACCTTCATAAATGGGCACGGAAACCGTAATCCCTGCGCTCCAGTCCATCGCATCGATCGGCAGGCGGTCAAAAGCACCTCGACCAACCGATGAGGTCAGAAAGAGTTGCGGTGAAAATGCACTTCTGGAAGCATCAAGATCGAAACGTGCGGCTTTGCTTTTGGTGTCAAGCTGCTGAAAAAGGGGATTGTTTTTGACGAGCTGGGCAAGATCAGGTTTTCTTTCCGTCAGGTCACTGACCTTGAATGCGCCCTGAACCCTGAGCGGCTGATGGGTATCGCGGCCGAGTGCAGAAGCAAGGGTTGTCTGGGCAAGCACCAGGCCGCGTTTGGCCTGGGAGACTTCAAACTGCGCCTGTGCCAGGTCGGCTTCTGCCTGACGAAGCGAGCCGATGTGTTCACGGCCGCCCTGGTAGCGCAGGCTGATCAGACGGACATTATTCTGTCGCCTTTCGGCAATTTCACTGGCAAGTCCGACAAGATCCTGTGCTTTGAGCAGTTGGATAAATGCTGATCGGAGGGCAAAGCGGACATTGGCAGAAACAGCGTCATAATTATACTGGGCGGCCTTGATTGCTTCAGCGTTGCTGGCAATCTGGTTAGACGTTTTCTGTCCATCATAGAGAAGCTGTTGAGCTGATAAGGAATATGAAAGAGCCGAAGATGAGCCGATTCCGTTACCATTTCTAATTGTTCCACTCTCTGAAGAGTTTACGCCAAAACTGAGTTGCGGAAGCAGGGCTCCTGTCGTGATGCGTTTATCGGCTTCAGCCTGCTGCATGACAGCAAGAGCCGAATAGAGGTCAGGATGGGCCTTGACAGCTTCACTGACGCACTGCTCCCAGCTCACAGACTCTTCAGCATGCAGTGGTGAGCAAGCAGCAAGAAAAAATATCACCAGTGCTTGATAAATTTTACGTAAAGCTTTCAACCTTTTCTTCTGCATTATGGCTGTTGTAAAGTCCAAAAAATTTCACACAGTCAGTCTCTTCTTCCAGCCCCAGGGATACCTCTTGGCTCTTGTGTGTTGTTTCCGTCAAAGGATTTTGCAATGCTTTTACCCAACTCCAGTATGCCTGAAAATGGCTGGGTTTTATAGTAGGTGCCAACACCAATTACGAGGCCAAGAACCAGGATTATAAGAAGTTCTCCAGGTCGATTGAGCCCTTCTGTGGTTTTAGCTTTTATGTATGAGAAGAATGCTTTCCAGTTTATCACTAACAAGTGGAAGAGGGCGAGGATGGAAAAGGCAAATCCAAAAATAATGTGCTGGTTTTGCCAAGCTGGTTTTGTCAGGCCGAGCATTTCCCATACAAATCTGGTATTTCCTCTACCTCCGGGGAAAATATAGAGGAGAACTCCTGATACCAGCAGGATGACAAATGAAAGGCAAAGCCCAAAGCTTATCAATACTCGCCAACTGAATGTTTGTTTCATTTTCTGATCTATTAATACTTCTTTCTATTCATCTGTTTGATTTCTTCACAATGGGACTGAAAAAAATCCGCTGATCCCGGTCATTGTTATGCATCAAGGCATCAAATAGTTATCGGGGCTGATCTTCCTCCGGATCAGCGGAAATCGCTAAGTAACAACTTCTTCAGTTCTTTTTACCTCTCTCCTCCTTGTTAGACTGATTCTGGCCTTTATTTTGCTGGCCTTGATTCTGCCGCTGCTGAGGAGCCCTGTTCTGCTGGTTCTGCATCTGCCGCTGCTGAGGAGCCCTGTTCTGCTGGTTCTGCATCTGCCGCTGCTGAGGAGCCCTGTTCTGCTGGTTCTGCATCTGCCGCTGCTGGGGCGCCCTGTTCTGCTGGTTCTGCATCTGCCGCTGCTGAGGAGCCCTGTTCTGCTGGTTCTGCATCTGCCGTTGCTCAGGAGCCTTGATTTGTGTACCCTGATTCGGTCTCGGTTGAGGTGCTCTGTTCTGTTGAGCCTGAACCTTTCTGTTGTTGGCATCGCTCCGCTGATCAAGAACTCTCCTCCTGTTGTCGTCATTACGCTGATACTGGTTCGTCCGACTATCAGGCCTGCGGTACTCAATATCACGATACCTTCTTATGTCGTCCCAGCGATATCTTCTTATCTGATAAGGAAGGCCGCTATCGAGAATAAGAACCCACGGCCCGCGGTAATAATAAGAACGGTACCAGTGCCCATTATGATAGATGTAGTAACGCTTTCCATAGTAAACGATATCGTAAGGACTCCCGACTGATACTGAAAATCCTTGAGTTCTCAGGTAAATAAAACTTGGTGGTGAATTAATAATAAAAGAGGGTCTGCTGCTGGCGCTGATATTTATGTTGATGGCAGCTTTTGCATCAGCAGGAGGAATACCAAGAAGCATTCCCGTAATACCTACAGCCAACCAGATGTGTTTTTTCATTTTTTTCTCCGGTTTCCATGTGTACAATTGGGCAGTGAGGACGGTTTTACTGATGGCATACCATCCCCGATTGACTTTCAGTTTTTCAACTTGTCAGCGATCTCCCGAATAGAGCTGCTTAATGCGCGTAAAGCATTTTCTACGCCATCCTTCAGTTTTTCCCAAACGTCCTCGCCGGCTTCGCCAAGCTCTTTCAGTTTGTGGCGGGCATCAGTAACAGCTTTTTCAAGATGATCAACCTGTTCGGTATAGTTGAGGTGAGTTTCAGCAGTAAAGCTCTTAACTTTAGCCTTAAATTCAGCTACACGAGCCTGTGCCAGCTCCAATTCAGCTTCCGCTTTCTTTTTGTAAGCATCTTTTAAACTCATAATGATTCTCATTTATTGATTAAAATTTCGACCAGTGATACGATTTCGGCAAAAGAGAGCTGGCAGTTTCAGCAGCTCACTTTTGCTTTTATCGCGACTATTGCATCAGTCAGTTACAGATCGGCATTTTCATGCTGCAATGGTGTTATCGGTTACGGTTTTCATCACTGCGCTGCTGCTCCAGAAGTCTTCTGTTGTTTTCATCCGTGCGCTGCTGGTCTAATTTTCTCTTGTTGTTTTCATCGCTGCGCTGCTGGTCGAGCTTTCGCTTGTTATTTTCATCACTGCGTTGCTGTTCCAGGTTTCTTCTGTTGTTTTCATCTGTACGCTGCTGGTCCAGCCTTCTTCTGTCCTCGTTGTTGCGGTACTCAGTATCGCGGAACCTTCTTATATCATCCATACGATGTTTTCGTATTTTCGAGGGAAGCTGATTCAGCCTGACGCTCATCCATGGTCCACGGTAGTCAGAAGAACGGTACCATAAACCGTTCTGGTTCAGGTAATACATATTGCCGTAATAGACAATATCGTAAGGACTTCCGACGGACACTGAAAAACCGTAATCTCTGAGTTCGACAAAATCAGGCCGTCTGTCGATAACAAACGATGGTCGGCTACCGATTCTGACGTTCAATGCTGCCTTTGCATCACCTGCAGGATTACCAAGAAGCATTCCTGTGATTCCTGCAGCTATCCAAATAGTTTTTTTCATCATTACTTTCTCCCGGTTACTATGTTTGTAAGTTTTTATCTCATGAATCTTTGAGCAGTTGGGAAGTTGAGTGCACTGCCACGCGCTCTTTCAGCATTTTTTAAATACGTCGCCCTTGAATAACGCGAATCAGGATTACCACGATTGCGATAACCAGAAGGCCATGAATAAGTCCTCCCATTGTGTACGAGGTAACGAGTCCTAAAAGCCAGAGGACAATCAAGATTACAGCAATAGTTTCGAGCATTTTTCTCTCCTTTTGATCAATGAGCTCGCGCGTCAACTATAAGCGAACTCATGTTCGGTCAATTACTAGTTTTACTATGCAGTATATATAATTTATTGATAATATATTCGGAAATTTTACGGATAAGTGGATTTAAGGTTAATAATCTCCATTTTTCATATAAATATTATATATGACAGGTGAGTTTGAAAGCAGGATGCAGGAACGATGGATAGGGGGAGATTAAATCAATCATGCATAGTGCGGATTGTTGGGAAGGGGTTGGAGTGGTGGAAAATATGCTGAGGCGGCAGCTCCCTCTCGACATCTTTTCCTTAGAATCTGTGGTGTGTTCAATAGTTTGTTTTGCAGAATAAATTTTGAGTGAACATTCAAAAATTATTCTGCTCTTTGCAGATTTTCCTTTACAGCGCGGGCATTTCGTTTCATGCGTTTGAGTCCGATTCGGAAAATCGGAGTACCGTAGAAAAAATTTCGGAAGCTTGATTTGGTGAGGGTCAGAATTGTTTCTGTCGAGATGTTCAAGAGGTCGTTGCAGAGAGTGAATGACCTGTCTGCAGTGATGCTCGCCTGCTGGTTGTGAGGGCATACTTCCTGGCAGTGATCGCAACCGAAGAGGTTGTTGCCGATCATTGCTGACTCTTCAGCACTGAATTCCCGTTTCAGTTCTACAGTAAGGTATGAGATGCATTTGGATGCGTCAAGTTTTCCGGGTTCTATAAGTGCTCCAGTAGGGCAGTTTTCAAAGCATTTGCAGCAACTTCCGCAGAAGTTTGGAAGAGGGGGCTTGTTGTCGATTATTTCCTTATTGATAAAAATTTCACCGAGAAAAATATAAGATCCGGCGGATGGAACGATGAGAAGAGTGTTTTTTCCTGTTTTTCCTATGCCTGAATGTTCAGCCCACGTTTTTTCCAGCACAGGGGAGCTGTCTACAGCTATTGTTGCTTTCATATCTTCTCCCAGAAGACTTTTCAGGAACTCAAGAAGTTCTTCAAGCTTTTTTCGTACGACGATGTGGTAGTCGTCAATGAGGGCATATTTCGAGATAGCAGGTTGTCCGGAACTGTTATGAAGAGGGTGATTATAGCTTATAGCTGCTGAAATGATGGTTTTAAGGCCGGGAAGAAGCATATCGGGCATTGTCCGCTCATCTATTTGGAGTTCCATGTAGGTCATCTCTGCATGGCGTTTTTCAGCAATCATGGCCTTGTAACGCTCTATCGCGAGCGACTGAGGTACAGGTGAAGAAAACCCAATGGCAGAGAATCCTATCCGTGCAGCTTCTTTACGAATGATGCGGGCAAGAGTAGTGGACGTTTCAGCCATAGCAGAGCGAGGGTTTTATAGGAAGGGTTGCTTAAGCAAATACTTATATTCATTAAATATACAGTTCAGAAAATCGATTCCCTTCAGTTCAACGCTCTCTTCATGTTATGGAACGACGTGAGTTTATTAAAAAATTGTTTGTCCGCACAGGTATTGGTGCCGGAGTTGCCGTAGCCGGAACAGCAGGATTGATAGGGTATTATCAGCCGAGAAAAACGTTGTATGGCACCGAGAACTTAGAGGGGAAGGAGAGGATTGAAGGGTCAAAAAAGGTAGTCGTGGTTGGTGGGGGTCTTGCAGGAATCAGCTCTTCCCTTGAACTGGCTCGAAGGGGCTTTGAGGTGACGCTTGTCGAATCTTCAGCGGCATTGGGGGGGAAGCTTACCGGTTGGGATATTGAGGCTTTTGGTGAACACTTTCCGGTGGAACACGGGTTCCATGGTTTTTTTGATCAGTATTATAATCTGAACGAAATATTTGCTTTTGCAGGAATAAAGAGAGAAGTCTTTACTCCTGCTCCCGGATATCCGGTGATTTTTAAAAACTCTCCTAAAGAGGTGTTTGGTCAGACCTCAAAGATATTTCCTCTCAATGTCCTCTCGATTATAGAGCAGTCCCGGAGACTTGATATGATCTCCTTTCTGAAAAATTATAAAGGACTGCTGTCGACGGTGGAGTTGTTTCGATATGAGTATAAGGAGACGTTCAGAAAGTATGACTCAATCGATTTTATGACCTATTGCCGGAGAGGGGAGGATCTGCCTGCATTTGTTGATACGGTGCTGCATCCGTTTGCTGATGCGACCATGAACAGAATGGAGGTTTTGTCTGCAGCAGAGGCGCTCAGGTACTTCCATTTTTATTTTATGGGCAGTCCGGAAGGTCTCGCTTTTAAAATAACAAACCGGGATTGTATGAGTGCTCTTATCAATCCTCTTGAGGCAAAGCTTAAGGAACTTGGGGTTAAACTTCTGAAAGGGAGTACAGCAAGGAGCATTCAGGTTGTCGGAGATAAGGTTTCAGGGGTTGTTATTGATACACAGGGAAGTGGCGGGGCTTTGTCTTTGAGGCTTGAATCTGCGAAGGTGCCGCAAAAGGGGTTTGGTGCGTTTGTTGCCGCTGAGGGTGTGCCGGTGATGATTGGCAGAACGGAAAGCGGGTATATGGCTTATGACGGGCGATGCACGCATATGGGGTGTCCGGTCATTCCGGATGCTCTGACTGGAGGTTTTTCCTGCCCCTGCCATGCGGGCAGGTATGATGCAACGGGTACTCCGGTGAGTGGACCTCCAAAAGCTCCACTTGCAAAACTTGCCGTAACCATTGATGATGGAATGCTTTTTGTCAGGCAGGCTGAAAGAGGTGAACGGCTCGATTGTGATTATTGTGTGGTTGCTTCAAATGTGCGGGGTGTTCGTGAACTGGTGAAAGCTTCGCACTTGAATCGTCCAGAGTTTGAATACAACGTGGCTTCGCTTGGCGAAGCTGATCCATATGCGGTTTACCGCCTCTGGCTTGATCGACCACTTGCTTCAAAGGAGTTCCCCTTCTATACGGTTTCGGGATATCCTTATACCGATTCGATCTCCATTTACTCTGATTTTCAGGAACCGTTTATGTCATGGGTAAAAAAACACGGGGGTTGTGTTGTAGAGTTACATGCTTATGCCATTGCTCCTGAGGATATCAGGCCAGAACCGGAGATTAAGGCTGCCATGCTTCAAGAGCTGCATACCATATTTCCGGAAACCGGATCAGCAACTGTTTTGCATGAACTGTTTATGCAGCAGTCCAATTTTACCCGGTGGGCTCCGGGTGATCATGCCCATCGACCGGGTGTTGAAACACCGTTTTCTAATCTTTTTTTTGCAGGGGACTGGGTAAAGGTAGATGCACCGGTTTTTCTGATGGAGGCAGCAGCATTTACCGGACGCATGGCGGCAAATGCTATTTTCCGTCAGGAATCAGTGAAAACGGTTCCTCTTCCGATTGTTCCAATGCATGGTTTGTTTGCCTGAAGCAGCTTCAGGTAGTTTTTAGCGCACTTTTTCGGCTGTTTTCGTCAACCCCAGAGAGCTGACCACGGTATTATGGAGCAGGGGACGGAACGATCTGATTTTGATATTAGCGGATGAAGGATAGACTCGGTTGCAGAGAAAAATAACAGCAAGTTCTTTTTCCGGATCAATCCAGATGCTGGTGCCGGTGAAGCCAAGATGTCCATAAGAGGAGTTTGAATAATAGTCACCTGCTGAAGAGTGCCCGCCAGGAGAGCGGACATCCCATCCTAATGCTCTCAGAGAGTCCTTTCTTGCAAGAAATTTTTTAAGTGTTTCTGCCTTGATATAGTTATGGCCGTTGACTGTACCTCCATTCATCAGCATGGTTACCATGCTGATAAGGTCTGAGGTTGTTGAGTACAATCCTGCATGCCCGGCAACTCCTCCGAGCAGGGCAGAGTTTTGGTCATGAACCAGAGGACGTTGAAAGGTGAATGGCCACAAGGTATCTTTTTCCACGGGAGCAATTCGCCATGCCAGCGATTGCGGAGGAGTGAACATGGTTGATTTCATACCGAGGGGTTCAGCAAACCGGTTATGAAAGTTTGCGTCGAGAGTTTTTCCGGTGATAGTTTCAATGATTCTGCCAAGGAGCATGAAGCCAAGGTCACTGTAGAGCGTTGTTGTGCCAGGCTTGGAGAGCAGGGTATCGGAGGCAATGGTGCTGAAGAGCTGCTGCGGGGTGCTGCAGGTTTTGGAAAAAAGAGTGTGGGCTCTCAGTCCGGAGGTGTGTCGCAGGAGATGCTCGATGGTGATTTTATCCTTCCCTTTTCCTATAATTTCAGGCAGGTAGTGTGATACGGGTGCCTGAAGATTGAGTGAGTCCCGTTCGACAAGCTGCATGACTATACTTGTTGTAACGATAGCCTTGGTCAGCGAAGCAAGATCGTACATTGTTGTTGTATCGGCAGGGCTGCTCATTGGGGCATAGGTCAGTTTGCCGAATGCCTTATGAAAAACGACCGTCCCCTTGTAAAGAACGGCAAGGCTTGCCCCGGGGAAAACACTGTCGCTGACCGCTTTGTTTACAACGGTGTCAAGGGTGCTGGAATCAAAAGCCGAAACTCTTGCAGGGAACGCTGAGCTTAACCCTGCAAAGATAAGGAATGAAGCAAGAAACAAGCGGCCTGAATGCATCGGCTTTGATCCTGAAAATTAAAAAAGAGACAACTTGACATAGCGACCAGGGTGCGATTTCAGGTCAACAAGCACTGAGTCAAGCGATGACAGTGTATGTGTCAGGTTGTTGTAGAGGACGGGATTGGAGGAGAGCTGGCCAAGGGAGCCTTTATCATTGTTAAGCTTGGTGATCAGCTGTTCGGCTTTAGATGCTGTCAGGTTAAGATGTTCGATGGTCTCCTCCGTGTTTTTAGCCAAACCCTTGTCATTAAGAAGTTTGGGAAGCAGGCCGTTGCCATGAGATGCTTTCTTTGACAGTGAAGAGAGTTCGGCTGTAGTTGTTTTAAGACTGCTGATTGTTTCAGCAAGCTAACTGCCCATTTTTTCATCCGAAATGAGCCTTCCAGCCATACCTTTTCCACTGTTGAGTTTATCAAGCATGGTATTGATTTTTTCGAACGTCAGACTGGCTTTGCTGGCAATGTTGGCAAGGCCGTCTTCAGAATAAAGAGCGATAAAATCACCTTCTTTAACAGGAGACCCTTTTCCGGTTTTAATATCAACATATTTGTCGCCAAGGACCCCGAGGGATTTAATGGTGGCTTTGGAATCTTTTGTGACAAGGACGGCATATTCCTGTTTCAGTCTTAGATCAGCTACAACGTAGAGTGAATCATTGTGGGTGACAAAATTCATTTTCGAGACTGTGCCGATTTTTTTGCCCGATACAGAGACAAAGTTGTTTTCAGCAAGGCTTTGTACATCCCTTGAAAGAATTTTCACTGTCGTTATACCGGAAAACAGGTTGGTGTTTTTACCCACGACCAGTCCGATATAGGCGGCAAAACCGATGCCGAGAATGAAAAAAATTCCGGTTCTCAGATCGCTCCATTTCAAAGCGTTCGGATTTTTCATACAGTTTTAAAGTCTTAAGGATGTTATAATTCAAGAATTTTGTCGGACAGAATCGAGCGAATAAACGGATGCTGTGACTGATGAAGTTTTTCAGTTACATCGTCAAAAATAATTTCACCCTGGTACAGGACTGCGACACAGTCTGCAACATTAAAGACATCATCAATAATATGGGTGACAATGACAGCGCCAAGGTTGTTGTTGTGCCTCAGATCGCGGATGAGTGAGAGAATTTTTTTTGAACTGACAGGATCCAGTCCGGCAGTTGGTTCATCAAACAGAATCATGTGAGGTTTAAAGATCAGCGCTCTTCCGATGGCAACCCTCCTGCGCATTCCTCCACTCAGACTTTCCGGGAGCTGGTCCTCATAGCCTTCAAGTCCTGCAAACTTAATCTGTTCAGTAACTCTACGCTCTATCTCTTCCTCCGGCAGCTTCATGTTTTCACGAAGAAAAAATCCCAGATTCTGGCTGATGGTGAGTGAGTCGAAGAGCGCATTTCCCTGAAAAACCATGCCCATCTTTCGGCGTATGGAATAGAGGCTTGCCTCTTTCATGGAGGTGATATCGGTCCCGTCAATAAGCACATGCCCACTGTTCGGCTTTATAAGTCCAAGCATCAGTTTGAGAATAGTGCTTTTTCCAACGCCGCTCGGCCCAAGAATCGCTTTGATAGTGTTGTCCTTGACGGTAAGAGAGACGTTTTTCAGAATCTCCTTGTCGCCATATTTCAAACTGATATTTCGTAATTCAATCATGCACTCACATGTTTTCCAGCACTATCTTTGATACGTAAAAATTTGCAACCAGCACCAGTCCTGATGATACAACAATACCTTTAATGGTAGAACTACCGACACCGGCAGTACCCCCGCGTGCAGAAAATCCGTTGAAGCTGCTGACAAGAGTTATAATGATAGCGAAAACCGGAGCTTTAAGGAAACCGACCACAAAGTCTTTGGGTGCAAGTCGGGGATAAACGGCGTTCCAGAATATTCCTGGATCGAGCCTATGGTAATGTTCGGCCATGTACGCGGCACTGTGAAGGCCGGCAAAATCGGAGAGGGCAGTCAAGGGTAAAAACATAATGAGGGCTGCTACAAGTCGCGGCATGACAAGTTTTGCAACGGGGTCAGTCCCGAAAGCTCGAAGCGCATCAATCTGTTCAGATATCTGCATGGCACCGAGTTCAGAACCGTTTCTAGATCCGAATCGTGCAGAGAGCATAAGACCCATCAGTAGAGGTCCGAGTTCACGGATAACAGAGAGTGAGGTTGATCGCCCAAGCATGGTTTTTGCTCCAAAGTCTTCCAGTAGGTTTCCTACCTCAATAGCAAGCAGGGAGCCTATAGAGATGGCACTGACCAGAACAATGGGGATAGAGTCGGTGCCGCAAATAGTGGCTTGATCGAGCACATCTCTCCAGTATCGCTTGGCTTTCGGAAAAGCTTTGAATGCCCTGACCGAAAACAGAAAAAACTCCTGCATGGTGAGGATAAAATCTTTCAGCCACAGAGCGACTGCTTTTTCCTGTTTTCGCGCGAATGTTAACAGCATAAAGGCATATATGGAGTACTATGAGCGTTCACTATCAGCAGGTAGCTATGCTTGAAAAAAAATGGAAAAATCATTCATTCAATTGACCAATCATCTCTGGTTTATGCCTGTAAAAGCCTGCTTTTCATCTTTGTAACCCACTCGCAGGGTATGGTAACTTTCCCGAAAGTATCTTCATCCCGTTCTCTCATTCCATGATAGTCGGAACCTCCGGAAAAGAGTAAAAAGTACTCATTCGCAATCTCACGGTAGTAATTCTGCCTGTAGGCATCGTGGGATGGATGGACGATTTCAATGCCGTCTAGCCCGAAAGTGATCAACTGTTTGAGTGTTTCATCGGAAACATTCTGGGCAGGATGTGCCAAGAAAGAGAGGCCAGAGGCTTTATTGATAAGCGCTATGACATCCGCAGGATGGGTTTCTATGCTTTTTACATAAGCCGGACTGTGTGCTCCGAGATATTTGCTGAAGGCTTCACTGAAGCTTTTTACATAGCCCCCGTCTTGAAGCACTGCGGCAATGTGTGGTCGGCCTACACTCCCGTTCTGAGCTTTTACAATAATCTGTTCAATGCCGATTTTTACACCCATTTTGGCGAGTTTGCTTACCATGCGCTCAGCCCTTTCGGTGCGCAGGTGACGGCAGTGATCGAGATACTGTTTCAGCTCGGAATGCTGATAATCAAAAAAATACCCAAGGATATGAATATCATAGCCCTTGTAGGTCGAGCTCATTTCTACACCAGGAATAAGCTCAATGCCTTTAAGTAAGGCTAATGGCTTTGCTTTGTCAATACCTAAAACAGAATCATGATCAGTAATACTTATGGCCTTCAATCCGCAGCCTGCTGCTTTTGCAACAATTTCTTCCGGCGTAAAGATCCCGTCTGAACATTTAGTGTGTATGTGTAAGTCTGCTTTTTCAAAGCCATTATGCCCTACGCCTGTTAAGCTGTATGGCATGGCTGGTTTATTAATTAGGTTAATTTTATTACCTATATATAAGAAAAAATCCCCGACCACTTCGCACATAAACAGAATTATTTTTCACTCTTAATCGTTGCAAGGAAAATGGGTATTGCTCCATGACATGTGTGATCCAGAAGTTTCTTTCTTTTATAGTGGCTGAAGTTTTCCTGTAGCAAGAAGGTAAAGAATTGCTGTGCCGGCGATCAACCTGTAGACAATGAAAATTGTAGTTGTATGCCTTTTGAGATAGGTAAGAAGAAATCCGATGGAGGCATAACCCACAATACCGGCTACCAGGGTTGCCACGATGATGTTGGTGATATTTTCGGTAGTCGCGGAAATAACCGGCCATGTTTTATAAAGTTCAAGGAGTGCAGCAGCAAGTACTGAGGGCAGTGAAAGAAGGAATGAAAAACGGGCAGCTGTCTCGCGGGAAAGATTTAAAAAAAGCCCGCCGGTTATCGTGACTCCCGAACGTGATGAGCCAGGTATGAGGGCAACGCATTGAGCTAACCCAATCATAAGAGCTTCTTTCCATCCGATCTTTTCTATTGTTTTAAGTGGAAGCCCTTTTGTGAGCCTGTTGTTTATCTTCCATTCTGCCAGAGAAAGCACAAGAGCCAGGCCGATGAGAGCCCCGCTGATCCAGTAGAGCGATCTGAGGCTGGTTTCTATTTGATGTTTAAAGAGAAGGCCTAAAATGACAATCGGGATGGTTCCTGCAACGATCATCCATCCCATTTTTGCTTCCGTGCTTTCAAGTGGCTTTCCAGTTGAGATTCCCCGTACAACACCATGAATGATGGCGGAAATATCTTTACGAAAATAAATAAGAACGGCGGCAAGGGTGCCGAGTTGAGCGATTGCAGTAAAAGCCGCCCCAGGGTCACTCCATCCTGCAAGAGCTGGAACAATTCTCAGATGCGCCGTACTGCTTATCGGCAGAAATTCGGTCAGACCCTGTACAATCCCGAGAATGGCTGCTTCAAAGAGTGTCATTGATGTTCATGGGTACTGGTTAGTGGAGTGCTATGGCTTTCAACGATATCTTTGAGGTCGGCAATGGCTTTCTTGAGGGCCAGGGCGCGGTGGCTGAGAGAATTCTTTTCTGTCATGCTCATTTCCGCATAGGTTCTGGCTGTAGAATGTACCAGAAAGAGAGGGTCATAGCCGAATCCCTGGTTTCCTCTTTTTTCTGTTGTGATGCTGCCTGAAACAACTCCTTCAGCAGTGTGCTCAAACCCGAAAGAGTTATCACCGGAAGGAACTGATCCTTTCAGGGCGATTACTGTGCGGAAGCGTGCGGTTCTGTTGGTAATGCCGTTCAATGAATTGAGAAGATGGCTGACATTGTCTTCATACGTTGGAGCTATGCCCTCAGGTGTTGGGGCATATCGTGCGGAGTAAACGCCGGGAGCACCTTGCAGTGAGTCAACTTCAAGACCGGTGTCGTCAGCAAGGGCAATCATAAAGGGAAACTGCCCTGAGAGAAGGTTGAAGATAGCCCTCGCTTTAAGCAGAGCATTTCCTTCGAGCGTCTCCTCGGTTTCCTCAATTTCAATCTCTATGCCAAGTTCTTTGAGTGTTGTCACCTTGAAGAGGGGAGAGATTTTTTCAAGCAGAGGGCGCAGTTCTTTAACCTTATCCCGGTTGCCGGTGGCAAGGACAATGGTAATAAGATTGTCGGCAGGTGCTGGCATGGCTGTGATCTACTGAATGATTCGGAGCAGTTCCCTGACAGCTTCGTCAAGGCCTGTCAGCACCGCACGGGCGATGATTGCGTGGCCGATACTTACTTCCTCTATTTCTGTGATCTCTTTGAACGGAGCGATGTTCAGGTAGTTGAGTCCATGGCCGGCAACAACTTTCAGACCAAGGCTTTTAGCATGGATTGCAGCTTCACGGATTCTTTGCAGTTCGAGAGTCCGGTCATCATCATTTGTTTTAAGTGCATAGGTGCCGGTATGGAGCTCAACAATATCGGCATCCGCTTTTGCTGCAAGGTCGATGGAGTCTTTATCTGGTTCAATGAAAATACTGCTCTCTATTCCAGCCGCTTTGAAGGGTTTCAAAAATTCAACCAGTGTATTGTAATGGCCTGTAATGTTAAATCCACCTTCGGTAGTGAGTTCCTCTCTTTTTTCGGGAACCAGGGTAATGAGCTCAGGCTTTGTCTGCAATGCAATACGCTGCATCTCTGGCGTCATGGCCATTTCAAGATCGAGTTTGGTGGTAACCGCCTTGCGGAGTCGTTGAAGGTCGGTGTCTTTTATATGGCGGCGGTCTTCACGCAGGTGGCAGACAATGCCAGCAGCTCCGCTTTTTTCAGCAAGCAAGGCTGCAGCAACGGGATCTGGTTCAAAATCATTGCGGGCGTTGCGCAGGGTGGCAATGTGGTCAATATTTACGGCTAATCTCATGAGATAGTATCTGGTCAGTTGTGAACAATCAGGATTCTGCAGTTTTCGGAATGCTCTATGTCTTTTTTATATATAGCGAAAGTAATTAAAAAATGATAAAAGGATAAAACTGTTATTTATAAGTGTGTAAAGAATGAATCTTTTATTTTTGGGTATTGTTGGCTTGGAAGCTAAGTGGAAGTGTGGAAGCCCCTGATGAAAGGGCGTAGCGATAGGTGCTTCGTGCTATAAAGGGAGAGTCATGATTGTATTGGAAAGGCGAATGCTGCTTCCATGAGCTTTGCATTGGGTGCAGGAGGATCCTCAAGCAGATTGAGAAGGAGCACACTATCCCTCTCTATAAGTTTTATACGTTCGTTACTCTCTATCGGAATGTTTGGCATAACAGACTGCTCCTTGTATATGCATGGAAAGTGAACGTAAAATACAGATTATTAAACAAGTACAACTTGAAAACCGCACAGAACTCTTTCAGCATTGAGGATGAAGTGAACATAAAGGCAGCAAAAGTAAATTTGATCGGCTCTACCCCTCCATTCCCATCCACTCCATGTCTGAATGATTCAAATATAAATCCAAATTTTTTAAATCTCAGAGTGTAAATTGCCAGAAGTTCCGGTTCTTCCTTACAATATTTTTTTGACGTGATCACTCTGCACTACTCCTATTTACTTGACAGGTGCTGACCTCTTTATCGGGATAATAAATGAGCCGAGAGAGAGATCACTATGATTGTGGAAAATGATTCAGTTTATCAAAAAGGATTACCAGCCGGATGGAGATGTGGCGAGGACGGTAGAGTCTGCTTGGGACGAGGCCAGGACTAAGTCGGGACTAAGTCAGTTGCAAGTCGAAATGGTCTTAAGTTCTTGCGAAAAATCGGTGATGATTCATGAACTGATGATGATCATGGGATTGAAAAACCGGAGCAAGTTCAGGGAAAAATATATTACTCCGCTTTTGGAGGAGGATATTCTGGCAATGACCATCCCGGAGAAACCGACCAGTTCCCGTCAGCAGTACTCTTTGACAGAAAAAGGAAAACGATTGCTGGCAGATATTCGCAAGAAATCCTGAACAGGAATATTTCACTATAAACCCTCACGGTTATCAGATAACTGCCGTCACTGGAATGGATTGGGAAGAAAGCTGTTGTAAACCACCACAAGCAGGAGCCGTTTCATTTTGGTCTCTCAACTTTATGTAATTTTTCTATGTTGGGTTTGAACGTGATGTTTATGAACAGGTACATAGTCGGTTTCTGACAGTGGATTATTAATGACGCAAATGCCGTAACGGCTTATAGAATTACAGGGTATTAATGAATAGTGTGACTCTTAAAAAACTTGAATTTGATAAAGTTGCCCACTACGCTTCGCAGTTTTGTTTGTCGGCAATGGGGCGCGACAGACTTTTGGCAGCACTGCCTGTGGTTGGGCGGGAGTTGCTTTCTGCAGAGCTTGAGAGGGTTCTTGAATTAAAAAATTTGCTTCAGGGAGAGGCCCCTCTGCCCTTTTCGTATTTGCCGGATACCCGGCTGCTTCTGAAAAAGCTTGAGGTTCTTGAGAGTTATCTTGAGCCTGAAGAGCTTCAGGATATCTATCACCTGCTCTTTTCATCCGTGCTGTTGAGAAAGTTTATGTTTCTCAACAGGGAGATCTACCCGCTGCTTAATGATTTTGCCATAAGAATCTGGCTTGAAAAGAGCCTCCAGACGGCAATCAGGAGAGTTATTGATGAGCAGGGCAGGGTGAAGGACAGTGCCAGCGATGCTCTCCTGATGATTCGAGGGGAGTTGAATGGCAGCCGTGAGTTGATTCGCCGGAAAATGGAGCGACTTGTCCGGCGCTGTCAGGAAAACGGGTGGCTGATGGAGGATACCGTAGCAATAAAGAATGGACGTCTTACCCTTGCCTTAAGGGTCGAGTATAAATATAAGATAGCTGGATATATCCAGGATTATTCGGGGAGTGGGCAGACGGTGTTTATTGAGCCGGCTGAAACTCTTGAGATCAGTAACAGAATTCAGGATCTGGAAATCAGCGAGCGAAGAGAGATTGAGCGCATTCTGAAAGAAGTGTCGAATGAAATTCGTCTTGAGCTTGAAAATCTTAAACATAATGAGGCTCTTCTCGGTGAGTTTGATGCTCTCTATGCCAGGGCGCGCTTTGCTGTAGAAACCCGCTCTGTACTTCCGGGAATTGCTGAAGGGCATTCACTTCGCATTATAAAGGGCTTTCATCCCTGGCTGATGATTTCCCATCGTTATATGGAGGTTATTCCACTTGACCTTGATCTGGACGAACGTGATCTGGTACTGGTGATTTCCGGGCCGAATGCAGGCGGAAAATCGGTGGCGATGAAAACCGCCGGTCTGCTCTGCTGCATGCTTGTTCACGGTTACCTTCTGCCTTGCAGTGAGAGTTCAGTTATTCCACTGTTCAATAATATTTTTATTGAAATCGGTGACGATCAGTCCATTGAGAACGATCTGTCGACGTTCAGCTCCCATCTTGGTGAGATCAAAAGAATCCTTGATTCTGCCGGGCAGAGGGATCTTGTATTGATCGATGAACTTTGTGCCGGCACTGATGTCGAAGAGGGCGGGGCTATTGCGCGAATGGTTATTGAGGAGTTGCTCCATCGAGGGACAAAAACCATTGTAACTACTCACCTTGGCGAGCTTAAAGCCTATGCCCATGATCGAGAGGGTGTTGTTAATGGTGCGATGGAATTTAACCGCATTGGCCTTGTGCCTACCTTCAGGTTTATCAAGGGATTGCCGGGTAACAGTTTTGCGTTTGCCATGATGCACCGGATGGGTTTTGCGCCTGTAATGGTTGAACGGGCTTCGGAATTTATGCAGGGAGAAAGGATTGGACTTGATCGAATGCTCGATGATCTGAGCGGGTTACTGGAAGAGAATCGTCTGTTGAAGCTGCAGCTTCAGGCCGATAAGGAGAATCTTGAAGCAAGGGAGCTCTTTGTGAAGAGTGAGGAGGTCGGTCTTGCCGAGAAACGCAGGGAACTTAAGCTGGGTGCATCAAGAGAACTGCAGAAAGAGGTTGAATTCGCCCGAAAACAGATCAAGGATATTCTTTCTGAAGTGAAAAATGCTCCTGCTGATGAAAAGAAAGTGCAGGAGGCAAGAAAAAAACTTGCTCTTACAAAAGAGGAAGCCGGCAAAAAAGAGTCCACTCTTCTTGCTGAGGCTGATGCATCGGTTACTGTTGATCGTACTATTCGAGAGGGCGATCTGGTCAGGATTCTGGATTCAAGTACTTCAGGTGAGGTTGAGAGCGTCAATGCAGAGAGTGTCGTTGTTCGATGCGGTAATTTCAGGTTGACCACTTCTTTGAAAAACCTTGAAAAAACTTCTAAAACACAGGCCAGAAAAAATCTGAAACAGCCTGAGCCTCCAAAGCCGAAAGGTTCATGGTCGGCTATAGCCGGGGGGATTGAGTCAACAAGAGTTGATTTGCGCGGTCTCGGTGGGGATGAAGCAATAATGAAAATAGAACGTTTTATTGATACAATGAGGTTGAACAGGATTCATTCGGCAACCATTGTTCATGGTAAAGGCACGGGTTCTCTTCGCCAGCGTACGACCGAGTTTTTGCAGCAGCACCGTTACATTAAGAGTTTTCGGCTCGGTGAATGGGGAGAAGGCGGGGCCGGTGTGACAGTTGTGGAGCTGGAGTGATTATTATTATTTACGATAGGTTGGTGCATTGAAAAACAGAATGCAATACTGTATCTTACGGCCAATAGGGCCTCTCCATGTCCATGGTGATAAATAAGGCTTTTAACTACTAATCCGCAGGGATTGAAAGAGCAGAACGAAACATATTTGACGATACCCAATCAGCTGACGGCGCTGCGTATACTGCTTGTGCCTGTTTTTGTCTGGCTTCTGCTGCAGGTTGATCCTTATATGAAGCTTTTGGGTGTCATTGTTTTTGTTTTGGCCTCGCTTACGGATATTTATGACGGTTATCACGCAAGGAAATACGGCGTGACAACTCGTCTTGGCGCTTTTCTTGATCCACTAGCTGATAAACTGCTTATTACAGCAGCTTTTTTCCTTTATGTCGGGATGGGCTTTCTGAGTCTCTGGATGGTGATTCTAGTTGTTATAAGAGATGTTGTGGTTACAGCATTGAGGGTCTATGCCGAAATCAAGAACAGGCCGGTTGTTACAAGCATCGAGGCGAAGTACAAAACTTTGGTCCAGAATATTTTTGTCTATGTCATCATGGCGCTGATTTTGATGAAAGAGGCATCTTTTACAGGTGCAAATGTTGCGGTCATGACCAGCCGTTTTCTTGTTTCGGGTTATCTGAACTATATCATGCTGGCGGTAACTGTTTTTACCGTTTACACCGGCATTTCCTATCTGGTCAGCAATTGGCGGATTCATTTCCAGAAGCCTCTTGAAGGGCGATGATTGAATGAAGCTTCTTGCGGCAAAAATTTTCTCCACTTGTTTTGGAATTGGTTATTTTCCTGTTGCACCAGGTACGGTTACAAGTGTCGTAGTGGCGATAGGTTACGTTTTTATTCCAGCTCTCCATTCTACACCGATTCTCCTCTCTCTGGTGATAATCTCTCTTGCTCTGGGGATATGGGCTGGCAGGATTATGGAGGATGAGTATGGAGATGATCCTTCAATCGTTACCATTGATGAACTTGCCGGTCAGTGCCTGGCACTTGTTGCTTTACCGGCAGGCTTGTTGCCCGTTTTGCTTTCACTCGCCTTTTTCAGATTGTTCGATATTGCTAAACCAGGCCCTGTAGATGCAGCCCAGCGGTTACCTGGAGGATGGGGCATCATGGCTGATGATGTGCTGGCAGGTTTTTTTGCAAATCTTTCAGTGCGAGGTGTGCTGGCTCTGCTCACTCTGTATCACCTTCCGCTTTCTTTATAAAACAGCTTGATGTTGTCCGCCATTGTAGGTGTGTCGAAGCCAATCTCCCTGTAGAGGTCATTCATTGCGCCATGAGTTACGAATGCGTCTGGGAGAGCGACTTTAAGAACAGGGCGGTTAATTCGTTTGGCGTTGAGGTGGTCGATCACCGCACTACCGAGTCCCCCGATCATGCTGTTTTCCTCAATAACCACAAAATGGGTTGATCTTGCTGCAAGTTCTTCAAGCAGGTCGGTGTCGAGTGGCTTGAGAAACCTCATATTAACCACGGTTGGAGTAATCCCGTCGCGCTGGAGTAATTCAGCGACTTCAAGAGCTTTGGAGGTCATGTTTCCAATGCTGAGAAGCGTGAGATCATTGCCCTGCCGCACAATCTGTGCTTTCCCTATTGGAAGAGAGGTGAAGTTTTTTTGCAAAGGGATACCCGTGCCATTGCCTCTTGGATAGCGGATTGCAACAGGCCCTTTAAGATCATAGAGCGCGGTATAGAGCATATCTCGAATTTCCTGTTCATTTGCAGGGGCCATAATAACAAGCCCTGGAATGGCATGGAGATAGGAGAGGTCGAATGCTCCGTGATGGGTAGGGCCATCCTCTCCGACCAGTCCAGCCCGATCAATAGCAAAAACCACGTGCAGTTTCTGGAGTGCCACATCGTGAAAAAGCTGATCATAGGCGCGCTGCAGAAAAGTAGAATAAACAGCGAATACCGGTTTGAACCCCTGAATGGCAAGGCCTGCAGCAAAGGTAACTGCATGCGGTTCGGCTATGCCGACATCGTAAAAGCGGTTTGGCAGTGCGTTCTGGAACAGGTCGAGCGATGTTCCGCTTGGCATGGCAGCGGTAATTGCAGTGATTTTTGGATCTTTCATGGCAAGTTCAACCAGAGCCTCTCCAAAGACCTCCTGATATTTTGGGGGAAGTGAGGTGTTGGCTGTTTTCAGGGATTTGCCTGTCGTTGTATCGAAGCCCCCGCTGTGAGCGTGCCATTTGCTTTGGTCTTCTTCTGCCGGTTTGAACCCTTTTCCCTTAGTTGTTACAATATGCAGCAGCTTGGGATGGGGTAGTTCCTGCATCTCTTTGAGTGCTTTAACGAGCTGCTCCATGTTATGGCCATCAATTGGTCCAAAATACCGTAAACCGAGAGCTTCAAAAAAGGCTCCGGGAGTCAATGCGGCTTTAAATCCATCTTCAAGTTTACGAACTGCAATTTTAGCTCTGTCTCCCATATCATTGTTGAAAAGAGAGATGGCTGACCATATAAATTGACGGGCTTTGTTGTAGGTTTTATTCAGGGAGATGTTGACGAGATGTGTTTTCAGACCCCCGGTACTTGGTGAAATGGCCATCTGATTGTCATTGAGGATGACGAGGACATCGCTTTTCAGATCTCCGAGGTGGTTCATGGCTTCGAATGCCATGCCTCCTGTCATGCTGCCGTCTCCAATGACGGCGATAACCTTTTCGTTAGTTCCGGCAAGGTCTCTTGCTGCAGCCATCCCGGCAGCAGCAGAAATTGACGTTGATGCATGACCGGTACCGAATGCATCGTGGGGGCTTTCACTGGTTTTAGGGAAACCTGCAAGTCCACCGTAGCGACGGTTGGTCGGCATCTGATCTTTTCGTCCGGTCAGGATTTTATGCACGTATGCCTGGTGTCCGACATCCCAGATGATTTTGTCCTTTGGAGTGCTGAAAACATGATGGAGTGCAACCGTCAGCTCCACAATGCCAAGGCTTGATGCAAAGTGACCGCCGTTTATCGAAACAAGGTTGATGACTTCTTTACGGCATTCATCAGCCAGCGTCTGAAGTTCCGGAATACTGAGTTTTTTAAGATCATCCGGAGAGTGTATAGCAGAGAGAAGTGACTTTTGCTGAGTCAGTGGAACCGGAAGTGAATCGTGCATAGTTTTTTTACTTCAGGGTTTAATGCATACTCTATGTTTAACCATGCGTTACGCTTTCCGGTTCCATGTAATCCTTTTTTATGCAGTCTTTTATATGCCGGAAATCTGAAGAAGGATATTTCTCTGTTTGCGAGGCCCGTCAAGTTCTATAAAAAACAGTGACTGCCACTCGCCGACCAGGAGCTTTCCTCTAGCAAATGGAATGGTTTCAGATGTGTTCATGAGTAGTCCGAGCAGGTGCGAATGGGCATTGTCTCGTCCATCAACAGGATTGAGATTATGAAGGTAGTTCCCGTCTCTTGGTGCAAAGCGTTTGAGGAAGGTCTCCATATCCTCAAGAAGTCGATTCTCTTTTTCGTTGATATTAATATAAGCGGTTGTATGCTGGCTTATAACGATTACCTGACCCGAATCAAGTCCTGATGAGGAGACAGCCTCAGATACTTCAGCAGAAATATCGACGATTTCAATCGGCCTTGTCGTTTGAACAGTGATGATTTTTGTAATGTATTGCATCGGAAAAAACGTTTATGATTGCTTGTTTCAGAAGGTTATGGCCACTCCTTCGTGAGGAGAGAGAGGTACCCGGATCATCAGGCCAACATGCTGAATATCGTCTCTTTTTTTGTTAGCATCGGTACTGAGGATGTTGAGTTTGTCAATCTCGATATGTTCAAGTGAAGGATGCCGGACCTCTATGGAAATGCCTGTCGGGCTGAAATTGGCCAGAACAAAGGCGTGTTCCTCTGTTGTAAACCGGTGAAATCCCAGACAGTGTGCGTTACTGGAAGCGTTCAAGTCAAGCAGTTCAATATTGCCCTCCTGAAAGACCCTGTTTTTCTGAAGGATGAAAAGTTTGTTATAGAGCACTGCCAGTTCACTGTCTGAGGGTTCAGGAGCCTGCCGGATAAGCTGGACGGGAATTTTTTGCCTGAAACCCTCCATCTGATCCTGATGGACCAGATGCATGCCCGGAGCTGTCAGCAATACCATAGCTGCTGCTTTGTTGTTAAGCCCTATTTCCTCAGCAGCCCTCGGCTCATCATGGTTTTCGAGAAAGCGACAGAGATGTTTCTGGTAGTCCCAATCTGCCGTCATGTGTCCCGACAGCTTTTCAACATTGACAGGGGCACTGCATATATAGTCGTAGAAGGGTTTATCGTAGGTAAAGTCAAATCCCTGCTGCTGCAACTCCCACTCCTTGTTCCAGTAGGATTCGGCAAGGAATAGAAAATCGGGGTGACTGTGCTTGACTGCCTTTATTGCGTCGGCCCAGAACTCTTTTGTCATGGAGCCGCCGAGGTTGCTCCATGTGGTGTTGAACACGCTTTTAAGAACAAGCATGGCAACATCGCAGCGTACAGCATCGCAGAGTGAGCTTATCCTCAACAGGTTTTCAGTCATCATCGAATGCGTTTCAGGCCGTGCGTAGTTGAGCTGCAGGGTGTCAGTCCAGGGCGCAAAGTAGGGGTCTTTACCGTGTGCCAGATATTTACCTTTGATATATTCAAATCCTGTTCCAGGGTCGTGACGCTGTTCTTCAATCGATACCGGAATAAAAAACTCAGGGTGTTCCGGTAGGTACTCATTATCAAGAGCAAGATGATTAGGCACAAAGTCGAGCATCAGTTTTATGCCGGTCTTGTTGAGCTTTTCGCGGAAGAGCAGCAGTTCATCTTTTCCTCCAAGTTCTTCATTGACGGTGTATGAGGGAATGGAGTAAGGAGATGACACTATATCTTCCGGCTTAACTTGGGGAATGTGCTCCAGGATTGAAGTTCGAAGGCCTGGATGTGCCGTGGCTATAGCTTTGCTGTACTGACTTGGCTGCCATACGCCCATCAGCCAGATAAGATCGAAACCACAGGTTGAAAAAAATGTGAACTCCTCATCGGGGATGTTGCCGAGGGTAACGGGTCGGTTATGCTCTCTGCTTAGTTTTTTCAGCCAGATTCTGGTATTGATTTCGTAAACGAGAGGGAACATTAGATGGATCGTTTTATTGGGTAATGAGTTACGGTCAAATATAGCAACTCTTAAACTCAAAAGAAGCAGCGAGGGCGCTAAATACTCGAAATGGGCAGCATCGATCAAGGGTTTACTGCTTCGGGAGGGCCGTGATTTGTAAAACGGGGAAAGTTATGCGAAATTCCCACTGGATATTTTGGCGCAGGTCGGTCAGCTTGGAGGCGCTCTAACTGTTAACTGGTGTTTAGAAGTTTTGACGGATTTTTTAATTGATCTCAATGAAGTGCAGCGCAATGCTGTAATCGCTACAAAAGGGCCGGTTATGGTGCTTGCTGGTGCCGGTTCCGGCAAGACAAGGGTGATTACCTATCGCATCGCATATCTTATCAATAATGAGGGGATTGCACCCGGCAATATTCTTGCACTGACCTTTACAAACAAGGCTGCCGGTGAGATGAGGCATCGGGTTGATACTCTGTTGCATAAGGGGAGTTCAAGCGGCTTGTGGATCGGGACGTTTCACTCTGTTTTTGCGCGTCTTCTCCGCAATTATATTGACCTGATCGGTTACGACAGCAACTTTTCGATTTTTGACTCGGATGACAGTAAAAGTCTTATCCGGCAGTCAATGGTTGAACTTAATATTTCTGTTGATGCAGTCCCCGTCAATACGGTGCAGGGGATGATAAGCAGGGCAAAAAACAGCTTTATTCTTCCTGCCGAGTTCCATAGTAATGCATCTGATTATAACCAGCAGAAGGCATCGCAGATCTATGAACTCTATACCAAGAAACTGAAGGAAAACAATGCTCTTGATTTTGACGATCTTTTGATCAAACCGATTGAACTCTTTAATGCTCACCCTGAAATACTTGCTGAGCTGCAGGACTCTTTCCGATATATCATGATTGATGAGTATCAGGATACCAACAAGGCGCAATATCTTGTTGCTAAAATGCTTGGGGCAAAGCACCGGAATGTTTTTGTAGTGGGTGATGATGCCCAGTCGATTTATTCCTGGCGGGGTGCTGATATTTCAAATATTCTGAATTTTCAAGATGACTATCATGATGCTCTGACGTTCAAGCTTGTTGAAAATTATCGCAGTACAGGAACCATCCTCAAAGCCGCTAACAGTGTGATCAGCCGTAACCAGCGGCAGATAAAAAAAGAGTTGATTTCGCATCGGAACGAGGGTGAGCCTCTGACGCTTATCGAGGCATACAATGAACGTAACGAGGCCGAAAAAGTTGGAGAGCATATACGCACGATGCGCTTGAAGCAGGACTATGAGTATAGAAGCTTTGCTATTTTTTACCGGACCAATGCGCAGTCTAGGGTGCTTGAGGATATCATGCGACAGCATAAAATCCCTTATAAGATTTTTGGAAGTGTGTCGTTTTACAAGCGCAAAGAAATTAAGGATGCGGTAGCCTATCTTCGCTTTATACTTAACGAGCGTGATGGCGAATCACTTTTGAGAATTATAAATTTTCCTCCTCGAAAAATCGGTGATGTCAGTATCGGAAAACTGAAGGAATTTGCTGAGGAGAATGGGATCAGCTTCTATGATGCTATACGACGGGCTGAGGAGGGCGGCTTTCAGGCGCGTCTGGTCACGGCTCTCCGTTCATTCAGTACGGTCATTGAGGCACTTAAGGATCTGGCAGAGAGCGGAACCGTTTACGATGTTCTCGGTGAGCTGTTCAATTTGACCTCTATTCCCTTGCTGCTGCAGGCGGAAAACACTCCTGAATCGCTGGCCCGGAATGAAAACCTTCAGGAACTTCTTTCAATGGCCAGGGATTTTTCAGACCACAATCCTGATAATGGTTCGCTTGGGGATTTTCTTGAAAATATCTCTCTTGCTTCTGACTATGAAGAGACGCAAGATTCTGATAATTATGTCTCTTTGATGACGGTCCATGCAGTCAAAGGTCTTGAGTTTCCAGTGGTATTTGTGACCGGCCTTGAAGAGAGGCTTTTTCCCTTGCACTGCTATGAGCCTGATGAGCTTGAGGAGGAACGCAGGCTTTTTTATGTTGCCGTCACCAGGGCGCAGGAGAAGATATTTCTTTCATGGGCGCAGAGCCGCTATCAGTATGGTCAGCAGCATTACTGTTTAAAATCGATGTTTATCGGTGAAATTGATGCTTCGATCATACAGACAGAGAGTGGAGTTTTGCTTTCAGATCGTCCTGAGAAGGAAAAACCAGCCGGTGCGGGGTTATCATCAAGAGGGTATCAGCCAAAAATAGCAACTCCATCATCTCCTTTTGCTGCAGCTGATAAGTCGAATCTCTCAAAGTCTGGACTTCGAGCAGGAACGATGGTGCATCATGCTCTTTTTGGTCCAGGAACTGTGCTGGATGTGCAGGGAACCGGCGCTAAGCAAAAAGTCAGGATAACGTTTCGAAATACGGGTGAGAAGACCTTGATGGTGCAGTATGCCAATCTTAAGATCCAGTCCTGAAATTGTATGAATATCCTTTTTGGAGTTCAAGGAACAGGAAATGGCCATATCAGCCGTAGCCGGGAGCTTGTTCGAAAGCTTAAGTCGGACGGTCACGATGTTGATGTGATCATCAGTGGGAGAAAAGAAGAGGATCTGAGAGAGGTGGAAATATTTGAGCCATACCGGGTGATGAAAGGCATGACTCTGGTTACCCATAAGGGTAAGCTGAACTACATAGAGACGATGTTTCAGCTTGATCTTGTTCGTCTTATGACGGATATTCTGATGCTTGAAACTCTAGGGACCGACCTGATTATTACCGATTTTGATCCTATAACCTCCACAGTTGCTCGAATAAGAAATATTCCATCCATGGGGTTCGGTCATCAGTACGCCTTCCGATACAATGTTCCTGTTGCGAGGGGAAATCTGTTTGAAAAATATACCTTGCTGAATTTTGCTCCTGCCCGTTATAATGCAGGGCTTCACTGGAATCATTTCAATCAGCCTGTTTTTCCACCAGTTATTCCAGACTCGCTCAATGCCTATAATTCCGGCGCTGTTATTAAAGAGAAGATTCTTGTGTATCTGCCATTTGAAGAGGTGGAGGATATTACTGCTTTTGTTGAATCCAGTGAAGGATATGAGTTTTTTATCTATGGCAAGGTGATAGAGAGTCGTGATGAAGGTCATCTCCATTTCAGAGGTTATTCCCGTGAGGGTTTTCTGAATGATCTCATGGAGTCCAGCGGAGTAGTCTGTAATGCAGGATTTGAGCTTCCCGGAGAGGCACTTCATCTCGGAAAGAAGCTGCTGCTCAGGCCTCTCGATGGCCAGATTGAGCAGCAGTCCAACGCGCTTGCAATGGAGCAGCTCGGGTATGGAATGTCTACTCATAGTCTTGACGTTGCCGTTCTGGCAGACTGGCTTCAAAAGCCATCCAGAGAGCCCTTGCATTATGCAAAAACCGTGGATTATATTGCCGAGTGGATAGGGAGCGGCAAATGGGATGACCTACGGAAATATACTGATGCAGCCTGGGGCGAAACCTCTTAACATTACAACAGCATAATGCATTTCAGGGATATTGTAACGCAATGCCGGAGTTACCGGAGGTTTGACAGTGGTGTTCCTGTTACTGAAGACGCGGTGCGGGATCTTGTTGAGCTTGTATGCTATGTCCCATCGGCAAAAAATCTTCAGCCACTGAAATATATTTCTGTCAGTGAACCTGACACTGTTGCAGCCCTTTTCCCCTTTCTTTCCTGGGTCGGTTATCTTGCCGATTGGCCGGGTCCGATGGAAGGAGAGCGCCCGACGGCTTATGTTGTTATGCTTGGCGACCAGTCAATAAGCACTGATTTTGCGTGTGACAGCGGCATTGCCGCACAGACTCTTCTTCTTGGTGCTACAGCATCAGGAATTGGGGGATGCATTGTGGCATCGCTTGAACATAAAAACATACGGGAGTTGCTGAAGATACCTGAAAAATACGCCATTCTCATGACCATTGCTCTTGGAACACCACTGGAAACTGTTGTTATTGACCAGATTTCGGGGGATGATTCTGTTCGCTACTTCAGGGATGTACACAGTATTCATCATGTTCCAAAACGGATGCTTGATGACGTACTTTTGAGATTTCATTAACCCCGGAGTGATGATCCGTATTGATGAACTGCTCAGGGCCTACCATCAGGGTTTTTTTCCTATGTCTGATCCTGAAGATGGAAAGGTCTACTGGTGTCAGCCTTACAAGAGGGCTATTGTGCGTCTTGATTCATACAAACCCTCAAGGGATGTTTGCCGTCTGAAAAGGAAAAAAGAGTTTAGAATCACTGTTAATGAGGAGTTTGAGGGAGTGATAAAAGGATGTGCCGCTCCTCGAAACAATAATGATGGAACCTGGATTTCCAGCGAAATTATCGATGCGTATATCCAGCTCTACGAACTTGGTCTTGCGCACAGTGTTGAGTGCTGGTATGAGGGTGAACTTGTTGGCGGGTTGTACGGGATAGCTATGGGTGGCGCCTTTTTTGGAGAGTCAATGTTTTTCCGTAGAGCCTATGCATCACAGATAGCATTTGATTATCTGGTGGTTCATTTGATCCATAAAGGATATCTGCTGCTTGATGCCCAGATTATGAATCCCCATCTCGCAAAGCTCGGAGCAGTTGAAATCAGTCATGAGGAGTATATGGAGCTCCTCGCTGATGCACTGGCGGAAAAGATTGTTTTTCTCTAAGCAGGGGAAAAGTAGTACCTTGATAGACTGTAGTTTTTCCCTTTCGAAGAGAGGACGCCTTTTGGGATTATTGACCTTTAACAGAGGAGTTTTTATGTTGTCGAGGGATTTAACAGAAAGCCAGGTACAGACCAGAGTTATCATTTATTCAGGAAAAGGTGGAACAGGCAAAACCACTATTTCTTCATCCACAGCGGTTTCGCTGGCTAGGCAGAACAAGAAGGTTCTGATCATGTCCTCCGATCCGGCCCACTCCCTTTCTGACGTTTTTAATACCAGGATAAGCCGCAATGATCCGCAGAAGATCGAACATAATCTTTACGGGCTCGAGGTTGACACCGTTCATGAGCTTAAAAAGAATATGTCGGGGTTTCAGAAGTTTGTCTCTTCGTCTTATAAAAACAAGGGAATTGACAGTGGTATGGCTACCGAGCTGACAACCCAGCCTGGTCTTGATGAAATTTTTGCATTAAGCCGTTTGCTTGATGAAGCTCAGTCGGGGAAATGGGATGTTGTTGTGCTCGATACATCTCCAACAGGTAATACGCTTCGACTTCTCGCTTATCCTGAGATTATCATAGGCGGCAACATGGGTAAGCAGTTTTTCAAGCTTTATAAAAGCATGTCCTCCCTTGCCCGTCCATTGAGCGGGAAATCCATTCCGGATGATGATTTTTTTAATGAGGTCAATGTGCTGCTCAAGCAGATGGAGGATATAAACAAGTTTATTCTCAGCCCGGAGGTTACCTTCCGGCTGGTACTGAACCCTGAAAAGCTCTCCATTCTCGAGACTAAGCGCGCCTATACCTTTGTTCATCTTTACGGGATTAATGTTGATGGTATTGTGATCAACAAGATTCTGCCGACCTCAAAAACTGTTGGTGAGTATTTTGAGTTTTGGGCTGACTTGCACAGTAAGTATCTGATGGAGATTGACAACTCATTTTATCCCACTCCGGTTTTCCGCTGTCACCTGCAGAGAACAGAGCCGATAGGGCCGGATGCGCTGCATGAAATCAGCAAGCTCGTCTTTGGTGAGCAGTCTCCTGACAAGACTTTTTATTCCGGGAAAAATTTCTGGATTGAAAGCAAAAAGAATGCTGTAACGGAAGATCACCGCGAAGTACTTTGTATTAAAATACCTTTTCTCAAGGATGCAGAAGATGTAGTGGTTGATCGCATGGGTACTGATATTGTGGTCACTGTGGACAGGGCTCAGAGGATTATCACGCTTCCAAGGGCGCTGTACAGTCTTGAATTGGAAGAGTATATCAGAGAGGATAGCCTTTTACGGGTGGTGTTCCGGGAGATTCCGGTTGATAAGGAAGAAGCAGAGTTGAGCGTGAATAAAAACATGCTTGACAAGTTGCGTTCAATGCGGCGAATGAAGATATAGGATGTCCATTGCCTGAGAGTATGGAGAAAAATTCAGTGGAAACAGTTTAGGTTTTCAAGGGAATCTTGTATCTTAAACGTTTAAAATGTTGAGTTAACGGGGATTTACCCCAGTCTTTGTTAAAGAATCAGCTAATATCATGTCCGAGAAAGCGCACTATGGTTTATTGAAGGGGAAGAAGGGAGTTGTTTTTGGCCCGCTTGACGAGAGCAGTATTGGCTGGCAGATTGCGCTTCATGCTTATAGAGAAGGTGCCGAGATCGCCATTTCTAATGTAGCAGCTGCGTTGCGTTTTGGTAATATCGAAGAGCTTTCGGCATTATGCGGTAACGCACCATTGATTGTTTGTGACGCTTCTAATAATGAAGATGTCGATAACTGTTTCAAGGAGGTTAAGGATAAAATCGGCCCTGTCGATTTTATTGTGCATTCCATCGGGATGTCACAGAACATTCGTAAGCAGTTGCCTTATGAAGACCTCAATTACGAGTGGTTTATGAGAACCCTCGATGTGTCAGGATTATCGCTGCACCGTATTGTTTCTTATGCATTGAAGAATGGGGCAATTAATGATGGTGGCAGCATTTTGGCTCTTTCATACATTGCTTCGCAGAGAAATTATTGGTCTTACTCTGATATGGGAGATGCAAAATCTTTGCTTGAATCCATTGTTCGCAGTTACGGGCCAAGACTTGCCAAGTTCAATATCCGGATTAATACTATTTCACAAAGCCCGACCTATACCAAGGCAGGAAGCGGTATTCCTGGATTTGAGAAGATGTTTGAGTACGGTGATCTAATGTCGCCACTCGGGAATGCTTCAGCAGAAGAGTGTGCAGAATATTCCATGACCATCCTTAGTGACCTTTCAAGGAAAGTAACCATGCAGAACCTCTTCCATGACGGTGGCTATAGTTCAATGGGAGCTACGATTCCCATGATAAAGCTTGCTCATGAAGTTTTGAATGACAAGGATCTTGCAGACCGGGTCGGTCTTGATGAGTGAATTCCCGCCAATTGACTTTACCGGGAAACCAGGCTGTTGCAGGTTTCCCGGTTATTTGCATCTATAAGCTTCAATCGCGCTATTGAATGATGGTGTGGAGCTTTTGCTTGAAGCAGTAATAAATTTGACCTTGTATTGTAACAGGTTGCAGGAACTCATACCTCGGGTTTCTGTTGCCGGTTGTTCACCGGGAGGCTTTTCATCATTATATCTGATGTCGTCTTTATCAGGGTGATTTCCCCTCTAAAGTTCGATTGTCTTGAGAGCCTCTTCTTGGAGTATCGTTAGCAATAATTTTTTAAAAATACTTAAAACGACGACCGAGATGGCAAAAACAGCAAAAATCATTTATACCAAAATTGATGAGGCTCCTGCTCTGGCAACTTACTCTCTCCTTCCCATTCTCAATGCGTTTGCAAAGGGGACTGGAATTGACTTTGAACCCAAAGATATCTCTCTTGCTGGACGAATTATTGCAAATTTTCCCGACAATCTGACACCTGCTCAGAAAATTCCTGATTATCTGGCTGAATTGGGAGATCTCGCCTTGACACCGGAAGCTAATATTATCAAGCTGCCTAATATCAGCGCCTCAATTCCCCAGCTTAAAGCTGCCATCAAGGAGTTGCAGGATCAGGGATATAAGATTCCTGATTATCCAGAGGCACCTGTCAATGATGCGGAAAAAGAGCTTCAGACAAGATTTGCAAAGGTTCTCGGAAGTGCTGTAAACCCGGTATTACGTGAAGGAAATTCCGATAGAAGGGCTCCGCTTTCAGTAAAAAACTTTGCTAAAAAGCACCCGCATAAAATGGGAGCATGGAGCAGTGATTCAAAATCACATGTTGCCACTATGACCGCCGGAGATTTCTATGGCAGCGAACAATCAGTTACTCTGGAGAAGGCTGCAACAGTTACAATCGAATTTCTCGGCAGCGATGGAAAGAGTGTTGTCCTGAAAGAGAAAACCCCGTTATTGCCCGGTGAGATTATTGATGCTTCAGTAATGAACGTCCGCGCCCTTCGACGTTTTTATGCAGATCAGATTCAAGATGCAAAAGAGAGCGGTTTGCTCTTGTCGCTGCATCTGAAAGCTACTATGATGAAGGTTTCAGATCCGGTAATGTTTGGTCATGCCGTTACTGTCTTTTATAAAGATGTTTTTGAAAAACATGCGGCGGTTATTAAAGAGCTTGGGGTGAACGTTAACAATGGCCTTGGTGATCTTTACGCAAAAATCCAGAAACTTCCTGAATCTGAAAGAGCCGTAATTGAGGCCGATATCAATGCGGTTTATGCCAGTCATCCATCATTGGCGATGGTTGATTCAGACAAGGGGATTACCAATCTTCATGTGCCTAATGATATCATTGTCGATGCTTCCATGCCTGTTGTCGTTCGCGACTCTGGTAAGATGTGGGGAGCTGACGGAAAGCTTCATGATACTATAGCCATGATTCCTGACCGCTGTTATGCAACGATGTATCAGGCAATCTTAGAAGATTGTAAAAAGCATGGAGCGTTTGATCCTGCAACCATCGGCAGTGTTCCAAATGTAGGGCTTATGGCTCAGCAGGCTGAAGAGTATGGCTCACATAACAAAACCTTCATTGCTGCCGGGACAGGAACAATTCGTGTCGTTGATGATGCCGGCAAGACTTTGCTGGAGCAGAAGGTTGAAGAGGGTGATATTTTCAGAATGTGCCAGGCAAAAGATGCACCTATCCGCGACTGGGTAAAGCTTGCTGTAAACAGGGCAAGAATTACAGGAGCGCCTGCTATATTCTGGCTGGATAGCAATCGGGCTCATGACGCGCAGATTATTAAAAAAGTTAACCAGTATTTGACGGATCATGATACTGCCGGTCTGGATATCCGTATCCTTACACCGGTTGAGGCTATGCGTTTCTCTCTCGAAAGGATCAGGGCCGGCAAGGATACGATCTCCGTTACCGGCAACGTATTACGCGATTATCTTACCGATCTTTTTCCGATTATTGAACTTGGTACCAGCGCGAAGATGCTTTCCGTTGTCCCTCTGATGAATGGTGGAGGTTTGTTTGAAACCGGTGCAGGTGGTTCGGCTCCAAAACATGTTCAGCAGTTTCAGAAAGAGGGCTATCTGAGATGGGATTCTCTTGGTGAATTTTCAGCGATTGCCGCTTCATTGGAGCATATTGCTCAGGCCTTCAGTAATGATAAAGCCAAAGTTTTAGCCGAAACACTTGATCAAGCCATCGGAAAATTCCTCGACAACGATAAGTCTCCGGCACGTAAGGTCGGCCAGATTGATAACAGGGGAAGCCATTTTTACCTTGCACTCTACTGGGCTCAGGCTTTGGCTCAGCAGTCCAGCGATCAGGAACTGCAGGCACGTTTTGCTTCACTTGCAAAGCAGCTTGGTGATAATGAAGCTAAAATCAATGAAGAGCTGATTGCAGCGCAGGGCAAGCCGGTGGATATGGGCGGATACTATCATGTTGATGAAGTGCTCACAACAAAAGCCATGCGTCCAAGTGCGACATTGAATTCGATAATTGACTCGCTCTGAAAAGAGTGTTATAGTCTCCATACACGACGAAAGCCCGGATATCCGGGCTTTTGTCGTTTGTAGCATTGAAGTTAAGGATGTTCTGCCCACGCGTAAAGAAAGGCTCCCTGGTTGAGCTTCTGAGTAATTTCATCAATATCCTGTAATGACACGACGAAGCATCCATTGCTCCTTCCGATTCTTGGATTTTGTAACGTCAAAATATTCATAACTATATAGCTCAGAGAAACATAATCCGCCGAATGCAATACAATATTGCGGCTAAAAGCATTGCTGTTCATTTCCCCGTCAAGGCCCATGAGGCGTATCGATTTTCCGTGGTCGCCGGTATAGATTCCGAGTGTTTTGTAGAGCCCCAGACTGCTCATGCTTGAAGCCGGTGTATTTGAAAATCGTGTTGCATAGAGATCTCCTGAATTTATTCCGTGTGCTGTCAGGTAAAATGTCTGCTCCCCGTTTTTTAGATCGATTACAGCCATACGTCTCAGATAAGAAGGCTTTGAGTAATCCACCACAGCAAGGAAACGGGGATGTTCTTCGGGATGTTGTGATCGATATGAATCCATAGCAGCTAAAGCGGACTTATAGGCCTGTCCGGAAACCTTTTCCTGCAGTAATAAAAATCCTGAAAAAAGTGCCAAGAAGGCAGTAAAGAGGGTTAGTGCTTTTAAAGCTTTTGTTTTCATGGATAGTACTACTCCTGGGGGTGAATTGTATTTTCTCTTATGTGTGTTGTTTCAGAAATGTTCCGTTCTGGTATTCCCGAAATGCCTTGGATAGTTCAGCTTGAGTATTCATTACAATTGGGCCTTGCCAGGCAATTGGTTCGTTAAGCGGCTTGCCGGAGATAAGCAGAAAACGTACATGGTTATCTTCGGTAGTCACAGTTATAGTGTCGCCATCATCGAAAAGTATCAGGGTTTCGTTGGAGTATGTCTCATCCTGATGACAGAACACTCCTTTACCTGCAATAATGTATGCGAATGCGGTGTGCCCTTTTGTGAGGTGGTGGGTATAGGAAATTCCTGAAGGTACGGTAATATCAAGATAATTCGGATCTATGGCAATGTCGTTGACTGGCCCTTTTGTCTGGTCGATATTTCCACAGATAATGTGGATTTCAACACCGTTTTCCAGATGGAGTTGCGGTATCTGCTCAGGTGTAATGTCGCGATAGCGTGGGGGATTCATTTTCTGGGAAGCCGGCAGGTTAGCCCAGAGCTGGAATCCTCCCATTTTTCCATGCTGGTCGCCAAAAGGCATTTCCTGATGAATGATGCCGCTGCCGGCAGTCATCCATTGAACAGCTCCGGCGCTGATTACACCGTTGTGGCCCATACTGTCGCCATGTTTGACGTTGCCATCAAGCATATAGGTGATCGTTTCAATACCGCGGTGCGGGTGCCAGGGGAATCCTTTCACGTAGTCGGCAATGTTGTTTGACCGAAAATCGTCGAGAAGCAGAAAAGGGTCAAAAAGTGGCACTTCGTTGAAGCCAAAAGCGCGTTTCAGTTTTACACCTGCCCCTTCAATGGTTGGTGTGCTCTTAAACACCCTGCGAATATTTCTTGGGGTTTCCATTGTGTATTTCAATAGTTAAACAGCTTTGGCTAAAAAAAGACAGAATTAATCATTGTTTCTAAGTTACGACGATGCTGAATGAGCTGCTAAAAATATTTTTGTGATTGGAGTGTGTGGAGTAAGAAATGAAGATTGTCATCGAGTGGATAATGAAAACGTAAAAACACAGAATCTGTAAGTATATTTTAACGTATATAGGCGGGCGCAAAAAAATCTTTCCTGTTTTAAAGATTTTTTGAAAGAAAGTTCAATGGTCTTGCGTAGTAGTTTATAAGAAGCAGGGTGGTCCTGATTCCAAAGTTCTACAAAACTCAAATTTACTGACAAATGAAAAAGAATTTCATCGCTGGCGTTATCGTATCACTTGCAGTTTCCGGAATCTTCGGTGGCGTTTCTTTCGCAGCTGACAAAGCAGCTGACAAAGCAGCAGCAAAAGCAGCTCCAGCAGCAGCAGCAGCAGCAGCTCCAGCAGCAGCAAAAGCAGAAGCAAAATCAGAAGCTAAAGCAGAAAAGAAAGTAGCTAAGAAGAAAGCTGCTAAGAAAGTAAAGAAAGCTGCTAAGAAAGCAGAAGCAAAGGTAGAAGCACCTGCAGCTAAGTAAGGTTTCCTTCTAAAATATATTGATGGCTCTTGATGAACACGATGTTGAGTAGATGATATAAAAGTCGTTGGTATTATTGACAGGAAAAGCCCCTTCGAAAGATGGGGCTTTTTTTGTTTATAGAATAAACAGATGGACCCCTATGTAGGTTGGGGTGATTCCTGAACCCCAACACAACTAAAGTTGTCCTGAGAGAATAGCACTTTTCAGCCTGCAGGTAAAGTTTGCCTTCCATCTTATATCTCAGCGAGTAAATAGTTAACTGAATGCAGCGGGATGAAACGTGTGGCTGGCGTGATTCGTTTTTTGCAGTCTCATTAAACGAAGGTTTTTTGAGACTGGATATTTGAGCTACGGGTAGCGCAGGAAGAAAAAACGAGGGTCGAAAATTTTTTTATTTAAAAGTGCCGTACTTAAAATTTAATTCAACTGAAAAAGAAATATATATCAGATGTAACTATATTGTATTAATTTCATTTATGACCAATTTATACTGAATCTTACCGGTAGAAGAGAACGTTGTTGTGATTTCAAATTTTTGTCCCCCTTTACAATGACCTTCCAGAGCATCCAGATGAAATACCGAAAGCATTCATTCTCCGAGCGTGATAAGGGCGACAGGTTTGAGCAGTTGATGCAGGCTTATCTCCAGAGTGATCCCAAATATCCATGCCGTTTCAAGCATATCTGGTTATGGAATCCTCGACCTGCTGCTCAGTATTATTAATGTCAGTGTGAAGACCGTAGAGCTTGTGGCAGGCTTGTCGGAGTTGAAGTGGGAATAAACTGACGTATTATTCAATAGTAAAATAGAGAAACTATGGCTCGACTAATGAGAAATCCGGCTTTCCGCCAGTGGCAATGGGATCATCGTTTTGATCCTCATATTGCTCCGATCAATCATTATGTCGATACCCTCCGAAAGATTGCCGGAAGTGATTCAGTTCCTTACGTTCCACCTATTTACGGAGGTGTCGAGGCCCGTTTATTGAGTGTTATGAGAGACCCGGGTCCAAAAACACAGGATAGGTCTGGAGGGAGCGGGTTTATTTCTATGGAAAACGATGATAAAACCGCCGAAAAGATCTGCAATTATTTTGCTGAAGTTAAAATACAAGCAGAGGATATTGTTCCATGGAACGCTTATCCATGGTATATCAACAGGAAGCCAACTCCATCAGAACTCGAAGTAGGGACCCTGCCTCTGAAAACGCTTATCGATTTGCTGCCCAAGCTTTGTATTGTGATGCTGCATGGGGGAGAAGCAAAAGATTTATGGAAGCGATTGAAAAGAAAATATCCCGAGATATCAAGACTTCAGGAATTATATGTGATCGAAACTTATCACACCAGTCCTCAGGCATTTTGGCATAAAGATCCATTGGAAAGAGATCGTCGCAAGACGCAACTCGCCGATTCGTTCAAAAAGGCAGGGGAGATATTACAGAGCGGAAAACCTCTGGCTTTAAGCACGACACCCGATTTGTCAACAATTCATACCATTTCTGGGGTAGATATGAGGGCCGAACCCCGGATATCGGATATCCCTGTTGATATGATCAGAGAAGTAAAACATGGAGGAGACGCTGTAAGTACGTATGAAGGGCAGAAAAATCAGAATATTTCAGAAGGTGTAAGAAAAAGCTGGGAAGATCCTGAAGTCCGGAAAAAAAGACAGCAACACCATGCGGTCAGGGTTCATCGAAATAGCACGCTTGTGGGAGAGTTTTCCTCACTGTATCAGGCATTCAAGATATTAGGTCTTCCTGTAAGCAGGCATATACCGTTTCGAATAAAACTGAAACAGGTCGGGAGCCTGCCATTTAGCTTTGGTAATGATGTCTATGATTTTAAGATACTTCCACCCATATTACGATAAGAGATGGTTGAAAAATACTTAAACTTACAAAAGTGGAACCGTTTTGATATAATTTCTACGAAAAAAACATTAATTACTCACGAAACAGAAAAAATACCATTCAAGGGGATTCCCTTCGGCACTGAAGAAAGGGCTTCATCCATCAGCTTTTGACTTATTTGATTTTACTATCTCAATAAACGGTCGTTTGATGAGACGCTGAAGAGGGGTGGTCAATACTCCCGTTTTTGGGCTCATTTTGTCTTAAAAAACCAGTTCATATTTTTATGCTTTAGGAATCCATGAATTGTATTCCTGCTTATTCCCCTGCACGGTATTATCGGGCTGGGTGCTCCCTGGGTTTGGCTTGGCGGTGATTGCTTCCGGCTCTCTCGGTGTTGGTCGGTTTCCGCTCTAATCAGAAAGGAGTTTCCTTTTATTCCCGAGTTCTGCCAATTAGTGCGGAACCTCGGCGTTCAAGAACTAAATGAGCACGGCATTCGCAAATTCGCCGGTATCCATTTGCAGGACATGTACCTCCTCGGGCCTATCATCATGGATAATGGCCTCCCGAACCGGCCAAAGCTCATCACGGATCTCTGGTAACTACCACCTGTACGATGGTTAGCCCTAGAGGCTGTCCTAACCTTTCTGATCGTCAAATCCCTAAGCATGGGGAAAAGATACTATTAGTGCGGAAACAGCTGAATTTGAAAATGTTAACCCCTTAATAAATAAAGACTTATTTTTCAGGACTTAGAAATCGTCCGAAATTGGCAGAAGTCAGGAGAAAGGAGTTTCCTTTTATTGATTGGAATGAAGCCCACAAACAGTCATGCGCATAATTGAGCAATATGATCAGAGAGAGGGAATGAAAGCGTAAGAGTTCAACGCCATGCTTTGCTGTTGGATTTGATGAGCTTTGAGGGGTGTTTTGGTTGATCTAAAATAACTGTATATCTAGCGTAATATTGGGTTATCAGCAGAGTCCTTTCTGAAGTCCCATATCAGGAGTTCGGATATGACAATTCGTAACAAAATTTAAGGCTTGTTACTATCACCTAATCCGTTTTTTATTCCTAATCAGAATATTTTCTTGGACTATTTGCTGGAATTTAGTGTTTTTTATATAAATATATTCTCATATTGAATATTAAGAGGGTTTGGGGAATTCAGGAATCTGATTTTTTTTGAAAAAAAATTCAGCCGATTCAGAAAGAAAAACAAAGGAGGTTGACAATGGCTGCCGGAAAAACGTATAGCAGCGTGAGTGAACTTTATGCCAGGCATGCGAGCGCTGAAGAGTGCGACAGTTTTGTGAAGTCTTTGAACTCCAGAAAGCTTGCGAAAACATTATTTGCACTTCGTAGTAAGGCCGGATTAACCCAAAAGGAACTGGCCGAAAAAATAGGGATAACGCAGAGCAAGGTTTCGAAAATTGAACATGCGCAGGATGTAACCCTTACGATTGGTGACATTTTACAATATTGTGACGCGCTTGATCTTCAATTACATGTTGGTTTAATGCCTGATGGTATGACTCTTGTTAACCAAGTCAAGTTTCACTGGAACGAACTCCAGAGACATCTTGAAAAAATTCAGGAAATCAGCAAAGGGGACGCGGGGATGGAGAAGGCAGCAAGAGACTTCACCTTTGAAGCAGCGCACAATATTACTGACGGATTGCTCGCGACACTTGGAAACGTTATGCCAAAACAGGAAAATGAAGAGCTATTAACTGTTTCCGCTCCATCTGACTCTAAAGAACTTCCTGACGACTGTAGCCCGGCAACTCTCTCCAAACAGTTATGTCATCACGATAAGTAATCTGATTAAAATGAAATAATGATGATTAATTGCCCGGTGAGGAGCCGGATTTTTTGTGTGTAGTGTGTGTATGTTTTATACCCTTTTAGAACAGTAAATAAATTCAACATTACAGATTCGCTATCCCTTGTTATCTTTTTCATTTCGGTATCTTCCTATTGAAAATAGAGACGTTGAAAAAATCCTGACTGCGGGGTTTGTTACTTGATGAGCCAAGTTTTCCGGTTATACAGGGTGTGCTTATTCTCGCAAATTGTTATAAAATAAATATTTAATAGGGTTTATATGGCACAGAAGACTGTTAAGGTCATGTTTATAGGCGATGTTGTTGGTACTCCTGGTTTGCAGATGGTTGGAAAGATGCTGAAGAGTTTTATCAGCAAGTACAATGTTGATTTTGTGATCTGTAATGGTGAAAATGCGCATCATGGGAAGGGGATGAGTCTTGATGCACTGAACCAGCTTCTTGAGGCTGGTGTTAATGTTGTGACTGGGGGAAACCATACCTGGAGCAATTTCAACTTTTTTGATACGCTGAAAACGCATAGTCAGGTTTTACGGCCCTTGAACTATCCGAAAGGTACCTACGGAAAAGGGTATGGGGTATATAAGCTTCCGAATGGACTGGGTAATATTGCTGTGGTCAACCTTCAGGGAAGAACGTTTATGTACTCAATCGATTGCCCGTTCAGAACATCAGACTGGGTGATTAAGCAGATTAAAGAACAGGTCAAGGAGAATGTTCGCCTGATCTTTGTTGATATACATGCAGAGGCCACAGCTGAAAAGATTGCTCTTGGCTGGTATCTGGATGGCAGGGTGTCGGCAGTTATCGGCACTCATACTCATGTTCCCACTTCGGATGAACGTATTCTGCCTAAAGGCACCGGGTATTGTACTGATGCCGGAATGACCGGACCGCATAATTCAGTTATCGGCATGCAGATCAAGTCGGCAACTGACAGGATGCTCTATCAGACACCGCACAAGTATGAATGTGCCGAAGATGATGTGCATTTTTCTGGAGTTCTCATGTCACTTGATCTTGCAACAGGAAAGACAGTCGGCATCGAAAGGATATTTTATCCTGAATTTGATCGTGGGGTGATGTAAACTTATAGCTTATAACAAAAAAGCCTCCTTGACGGGGGCTTTTTTGTTAGAGTCAATTATCGGGTATAAGCCTCTTCTGTTATCGCAGGCCCTGTTCAAATTCTTCTGCAACAATAACATCTTCTGTGCTGCCGATATAAAGCGGAGTACGCTGATGAAGTTCGGCTGGTTGAATGTCAAGGATCCGGGTTCTTCCGTTTGTTGCCCGACCGCCTGCCTGTTCGCAGATAAACGCGAGAGGATTTGCTTCATACATAAGCCTGAGCTTGCCGTTGAGGTGTTTTGTTGTTGGGGGGTAAACAAACACACCGCCTGTTAACAGGTTGCGGTGGAAGTCGGCCACCAGAGAGCCGATGTAACGGGTGCTGTAAGGGCGTCCTGTTGCAGGGTCTTCCTCTTTGATATAGTCAAGATACTTTTTTGTTGCTTCGTTGAATTGAGCGTAGGAGCCTTCGTTGATGGAGTAATATTTACCGCTTTTCGGAGTGGTGATGTTTTCATGGGAAAGGAGGAACTCGCCAATGGTAGGGTCGTAGGTAAACCCGTGAACCCCTTGTCCGGTGGTATAGACCATGACGACCGATGAACCGTAAATAACATAGCCTGCTGCTACCTGTTCAGATCCTTTCTGCAAGCAGTCGCTGATGCTTGCTTTGCAGGGATCATTCCCCTTGAGCTTATAGATTGAGAATATGGTCCCGACGCTGACATTGACATCAATATTCGAAGATCCATCCAGTGGATCAAAGAGAAGCGCATAGCTGCCGGTCTCATTTTTCGGCGGGATAATGATGCCTTCGTTTTCTTCCGAACCCATTACAGCAAACCGGCCATGCTGGCCGATGGCGGAGATGATTTTTTCATTGGCAAAAAGATCAAGTTTTTTAACCTCTTCGCCTTGCACATTAACGTTGCCTGTAAACCCAAGAATGTCTACCAGGCCGGCGCGTACTACTTCACGCCTTACGAGTTTTGCTGCAAATGCAACATCGTTAAGAAGATCGGTAAGTTCTCCGCTTGCATCCGGAAAATACTTCTGCTGTTCGAGGATGTGGCGTTCAATAGTAATCAAATTACTCATACTCAGTGGTTCTGATGGTTAGTGTATGATTGCCTGACTTAAACAATCAATGTAGAACTTTTTCAGCTTTTCTTCCATATTCAGAGCTCAGTTGAGTGCCCTGTTTTTTGTTAAGAAAGGCCGAAGTGTTATTGTACATTGAGCTTTTTCATTAAGTTTTTTATTTCCATGAAACGATACCGCTGGAATCTTCTCTCCCCTGATGACAAGGCTGTTCTGGCGCTTTCTGAGGCAATCAATGTCACTCTGCCTGTTTCGAGAGCACTTTTTAACCGCGGTATTCAGACCTTTGATGAAGCAAAGGAATTTTTTCGTTCATCCATAGCTGATCTTTCCTCCCCGTTTCTTTTGCAGGATATGCAGAAAGCGGTTGAACGGTTGTGTCGCGCTATAAGCGAGCATGAAAAAATAATGCTCTATGGCGATTATGATGTTGATGGCACAACAGGGACAGCTCTTCTTTATCTTTTTCTGAAAGAGCAGGGTGCCACTGTTTCCTACTATATCAATGATCGTTTTACAGAAGGTTACGGCTTATCGTCTGAAGGTATCGATTCGGCCGTTGAGCGAGGTGTCTCACTTATCATTACCGTTGATTGCGGTATAAGGGAGAATGAAGAAATCCGCCGCTGTGCCGGTTATGGTATTGATGTGATTGTTTGCGACCATCATGAACCCGAAGAGCTTCCTCCAGCGTATGCCATTTTAAATCCGAAGGTTCCGGGCTCCGCTTATCCTTTCAGGGAGTTATGCGGCTGCGGTGTGGCATTCAAGTTTATTCATGCTATTGCTGAGCATTTACATAATGATCAGGAAAGCTGGCTGAAATATCTTGATTTTGTTGCAATTGCTACTGCGGCAGATATGGTCGTTCTCGAAAATGAAAACAG
Source organism: uncultured Chlorobiaceae bacterium (assembly GCA_903851385.1). Lineage (GTDB taxonomy): Bacteria > Bacteroidota > Chlorobiia > Chlorobiales > Chlorobiaceae > Chlorobium. The sequence goes on from CAINOC010000045.1 coordinate 47,113, forward strand.
GACAATTGTACGTGAGGGGTTGCGTCGAATGAGAACACACCCCAGGCGTTCCTTAATGGTGATGTTTTCGCTCATGAAGGTTGCTCCGGCAGAGGTTGGCATGTTTCATATTGCATTTGGCATTGCTCCCCGTATCAATGCGGCAGGACGAATGCACTCTGCACATCTTGCCGTTGAATGGTTGCTTTCGGATTCTTTAGGAGATTCCGAACAGCATGCACACGAGCTTGATCGCATGAATTCACTTCGTCGGGAAACTGATGCCGATATTATGGTGAAGGCTGAAAAAATGCTTGCAGGTCATTTCGCATCATATTGTTCTTCAATTGTGCTCTATGATGAATCGTGGCATCTTGGCGTTCTTGGAATCGTAGCATCAAAAATGATTGACAAGCATTATTTACCTACAGTGATTCTTGGGGGAATGAATGGTCTCATCAAGGGCTCAGTCCGGAGTGTTGAGGGGTTCAACATCTATGAGGCTCTGCAGGAGTGCAGCGAGTATCTTGAACAGTTCGGGGGGCACCAGCAGGCTGCGGGCGTTACGCTTCTGCCTGAGAATTTTGCGGGATTCCGCAAAAGGTTTAATGAAGTCTGCAGCAATCTTCTTTCAATCGGACAACGTCAGAAAGAGCTTGTTGTTGATTCCAAACTTGCGCTCGAAGATATCAAGGCTAATTTTATCAATGTGCTTGAGCAGTTTTCTCCTTACGGACATGGTAACCGCGAACCGCTGTTTCTTTCTGAGGAGCTTGCTCTTTTCGGTCGTCCACAACTTCTTCGCCAGCGACATGTGAAGTTTTTTGTCAGGGATAAAAATGGCCGAACTTTCGAGGTTATAGGTTTTGATCGTCCCGATATCTATACAGAACTCACTGCGCAATCCCGTCCGGTATTTTCCATGGTCTACTCAGTTGAAAAACGGATGTGGAATAATAAAGAGCAATGGCAGTTAAAAATGCGGGATATTGAACTCAGAAAGCAATAAAAAGCCTGAAAACGGCCTTTTTATGGTATTGTATCCGGTTCCGGCACTTTCTTTTCATGACTGATCCTGGTCAGAATACCCGCAAGTGATGACAGAGCTGAAATGGCAAAGAATATCAGCGACAGTGCCACGCCGATACTCGTTTCGAGGTGTATTGACCCCAGCAGATAAAGGAAGGTTATTTCTCTTGCGCCTGCTCCTCCGATGGTGATGGGGATAATCGTTGCTATTGTTGATATCAGAAAAATCGCCAGATAGTCGATTATGTTGGCATGATGCGACATGGCTTGGAGAATGAAAAAGACCGAAACAACCTGGGTTACCTGAACCAGCATTGATTCAATGGCAGTGATGGTGAACACACCGATGAACTGTTTATAGAACAGTTTGTTCAAGAGAAATGCACAGGGGTAGATTGCTCCGAGCAAAACCCATGAATAGAGTGTAAGGTTGGGAAATTTTGCAGCAAAGCTGCTTGGCAGCAATAGTAGAACCGAAAGAAACACAAGCGCAAAGATTCCGCAGATTCTGTCCCACAACACAGCATGAAAGACATTGATCATTTTCATGTCATGGTTTTTTTGCAGTACGTAGATTTTATAACCATCTCCACCTATACCACCCGGAAGGAACAGATTATAGAACATCCCGAGATAGTAGAGCTTAAGGTTGTACATGGCCGACAGCTCAATACCTATAGCCTTGAAGAAGCGGTTCAGACGAATCGCATTGAATATTTTGGAAATATTGAAAAACAGGAGGGCCAGCAAAAGGTACCAAAGGTTAACACCCTGGATGATTCCTGCAAGTTTTGCTATGTCGGTTTTATTTAGAACCAGATAAAAGGCCAGAGCGGTGAAAAAAAGCTGGAGAAGTGGCTTGACCAGCTTTTTCAGGCCTGATTTAGTGTTTGTCAACGATCTTTTTAACGATATAGGGTTTCTTGTTTTGCGACTCGTAATAGGTCCGCATGATGAATTCTGCAATGAACCCTGTGGTAATGAGCTGAATGCCGATAAAGGTCATAATGATGCCTAAGGAGAGCATTGGACGACCTCCGATATCCTGGCCTGATATTTTCACTGCGAGGAGATACAGGTTCAGGGCAATTCCGATAAAAAGAGAGAAAAAACCAAGGCTTCCGAAAAGATGCATTGGCTTCTGACTGTATTTCTGGAAAAAAACCATGAATAACAGGTCACTCAGCACCTTGAAGGTACGACCGATTCCATATTTCGATTGTCCGAATTTCCGGGCGTGATGCTGGACATCGACCTCTTCCATTGTTGCGCCATAGAGCTGCACGAGTACAGGTATAAAACGGTGCAGTTCGCCGTAAAGCCCAAGATTTTTTGCAACATCCTTTTTGAATACCTTCAGGGTACATCCAAAGTCGTGGATGTTCACATTGGTTAACTTTCTGATGATGGCATTGGCTATCCTGCTGGGGATTTTTCTCAGAATAACGCCATCCTGCCGTTCTGCCCGCCGTCCTGCCACAACATCAAGGTCGTGGTCATAAAGGTATTGCATCATCATCGGAATATCCGATGGGTCATTCTGCAGATCACCATCTATGGTGGCGATCAGCTCGCCTTGTGCATGATCAATACCGGCAGCCATTGCTGTTGACTGTCCGTAATTCTTGTTCAGGATAACCAGATGTGCGTTGGGGGGAGCATGAGCCTGAATTTCAGCTACAGTGGAATCTGTAGAGCCATCGTCAACCAGCACAATTTCATGCTCTACAGCAGCGAGTGATGATGCGAGAGCAGCAAACAATGGTTTGATGTTTTCAGTCTCATTCATAACCGGTATGACGACTGAAAGCTTCATGATAGTTGTTTCATCGTTTCAGTTTTGCCAGCACAATACCATATTTGCTATAGAGCAAGGTAGTATTTTGAAGGTTTTTCAGTTCTTTGACTGTTGTCAATACAATTTCGCCCCGCTTTGGGGCACGTAATTCTGCAAGTGATTCCGAATATACAAAATAAGAGGGGTTATAGACTTTCCACATCACGGTTTTATACCCCTCTTTTTTAGCAAGGAGTGCAGCCTCTTTCACTGGTATTTGAAGAAGATTTCCAGCAAGAGGCATAAGGTAGAAATTGATGAGAAAAGAGAATACCACTCCTGTTGAAATCAGTTTGCCGGCCGCTGAAAGACGGGGAATGAATTGAATGGCCGCGATACAAAGGATTGCGGCAATACTGATGAGTAGATGATGCTGCCCGGTAAGCTCTATTCCTCCGGTCAAAATTGCTTTTAAAAAGTCGTCATCAATTTTCTGCAACGCAATCTGCAGAAAATAAGGGAGGCCGGCAAGGAGAGCAAGCAGAAGCATAGGGAATGCTGCAAAACGTTCAGTATGCCTGCTGAGTGGCAGAGCTCTGGCCATGAGAATAAAAAGAGGCGTATAACCGTAGATGATGTAGTGGGGCAGTTTTGTGCCGGAAAGGGAGAAAAACACAAAGACAAAGACGAACCAGATCAACAAAAACCGGTTTGTATGGTCGCGCAGTAACGTTTTAATGTTGAAAATAACAGTAAACAAAAGGCCTGTAAACGGCATCATTCCGACAATAAGGACCGGTATGTAATAGAGTATTGACCCTGAGTGCTCCTCAAAAGAGGTGTTGAAACGGCTCAAGTTGTGTTTTATGAAAAAACCTTCAATAAAAGCCATGCCCTGATCTCTGTATTCAAGCAGATACCAGGGCAGTGCAATGGAGACAAAAAGCAATATTCCAACAGGATTAAAGATCATCCGGATCCATTTTTTAAATGATCCCTCCTCAATGGCGAACAAAAAAGATACGGCAGCGGGTATCAGTATAGCTATCGGTCCTTTGGTGAGCATGCCGAAGCCTGCGGCTGCAAAAGTAAGATAGAGTGAACGTTTTGAGCCTGTTTTGAAATGGGTGAGCAGGGAAAACATTGTTATGGCAAGGAGGCAGTTCAACAGTCCATCGGCGATGGCGGCTTTAGCGATTACAACAACCTGTAGCGACAGCACCATCATGGCAGAAGCAAGAAATGCCTGACGGTTGCCGGATTCTTTTCGAACAAAAAGAAAAATCAAGGTTGCCCAGGCTGTTCCTGCCAAGGCTGAGGGGAGTCTGAATGCAAACTCATTGATGCCGAAAAGCTTGACCGAGAGCAACTGAAACCAGTAAATCAGAATTGGTTTATCAAACCGGGGAGCACCATTCAGATAGGTTGTCAGATAATTTTTACTGATCATCATTTCCCGTGTCGCCTCACTGAAAGCCCCTTCGTCAACATCAAAGAGCGGTGCGGATCTCAGGCCTAAAAAGAAACTGGTGAGGATAAGAACTCCGAGTGCGGTCAGAAACCATGCGGTTTCAGATTTTCCGGGATGCTGAGACATCAAGTTTCGTTTTGAAATACAGGTTATAAAGCAGCATTGAGGAGACAATTCCTAGCAATGAACCGGCAATGACATCGCTGACATAGTGCTGTGTAAGGAGAATACGGCTGAATGCTATCAGTGCTCCTGAAAAAAAGAAAAGGAAGCGCCATCTGGGATAAAGAGTGGTAAGGACTATTGCAGCACTGAAAGCTGTTGCCGCATGGCCGGAGGGAAATGATGTCCATTCATATTCATAATGGAAACAGTTGAATCCATAAAGATGTTCACTGAAATATATGGTCGGTCTTGCTCGACCTGCTAAATATTTGATAATATCAGCACCTACTCCCGAAACTGCCACGGAAAGGGAGAGGAAAAGGCCCGAATATGCTCTGCCGGGGTTTGATTTTCGAAAAGCTGCAAAAAGCAGCATGCCCCCAATCAGATACCATTGTGATTCACCAAAGTCTGTGATGACGTTGAACACATCATGAGCCAATCTGTTATTAAGAGTATAGAACCACAATGCAACTGGAATATCCATAAAAATATAGCTGAGGATGCAGAGCAGAATAACCGCAGTAACGGCCATACTCCACGTAAAAGATCGGTTCATGAGGGTAATGATACTTTTTTTAACTCAGTGATCGATTGCTTATAAAAATACATTAAATTTTGAATCAGCGTATATGCATATAAGTAAAGATAATAATGAACCCTAAAAGAACGGATATTCCCGATAACAGCACCCGGATAGTTGTTTTTGTTTACCGGTACGATCATTGTCTTCTTGAAATTTTCTGGGACGTCTTGTTCTTGCCAAGGCTCTTCGTTTTCATGCGGAACACTGAATTCTTGTGAATTGTAAAAAGAGTGTAGTAATTGATTGAGAGGCTGTTTTTATGGGAGAATATTGAACTCTTTAAACGGCCATGTGTTTAAATAATATGAGTCTTACCCCGAATGAAGTCAGTTATAGTAACGACAAACCGGGTTTTATACGCACTATCTTATGAGTAATACAACGTCAGGAGCCTGTACGCATGATGCACATGACCATCATCATGGCCACCATCATCATCATGCCTCAGGAAATATCAAACTTGCTTTTTTTCTTAATCTAGGATTTGCCGCAATTGAAATTATTGGAGGAGTTTTAACCGGGAGTACGGCAATCCTTGCCAATGCTGTTCATGATCTTGGAGATTCGTTTGCTTTGGGCCAGGCATGGTATTTTGAAAAGGTTTCTCTTGGCAAAAGCAACCCGCGATATTCTTACGGCTATAAACGTTTCTCTCTTCTCGGTGCGCTTATCAGTACAGTGGTGCTGCTCACCAGCTCGCTTGTTATCCTTGCCCAGGCCATACCCCGTATTTTTGAAGCACATCATCCTGATGCCGGCGGTATGATTCTGCTTGCTGTTGTCGGTGTAAGTGTCAACGGTTTTGCGATGGCAAGACTCTCAAAAGACAAGGGTATGAATTCACGGGTTGTTGCACTCCACCTGCTGGAAGATGTGCTTGGGTGGGTTGCAGTACTAGTGGTTGCCCTTATCCTCTACTTCTGGGATGTTCCTGTGCTCGATCCGGTTCTTGCCGTTTTGATTACTCTCTATATTCTTGCCGGAGTCATAAAAAATATCAGGGCAATGCTGCCGGTTTTTCTCCAGGCAGTTCCGCCTGAACTTGATCTTGCCGTTATTACCCGGGAAATTGAACAGCTGCAGTATATTCATGCGGTGCATCATGCTCATATATGGTCGCTTGATGGTGAGCATTCTGTTTTTACAGCGCACCTTGAACTCAATACTCTGCTTGAAGTTGAAGCCTATATGCACCTCAAGGAAGAGATCAGGATGCTTGTGGAGCGTCACGGTCTTTATCACTCAACTGTTGAAATAGAGTATCCTGGAGAAGCCTGTAGAAATACGATTTCTTAATCAAATAAACCCGAAAAGCCATGATAAAAAAAATCGCTGTGCTTGTAATTCTCCTCCTTGCTGGATGTATGGGTATTCCCCGTGGGGTTACGGTAGTTGATAATTTTGCTCTTGATCGTTTTCTTGGTACCTGGTATGAAGTTGCCCGAATTGATACATCGTTTGAAAAGGATCTGGAACAGGTATCAGCTTTATATACACTTGCTGAAGACGGGAGTGTTAAGGTATTAAATAAAGGGTATGACAGAAAAAAAAGAGAGGTGCAAACGATAGAGGGCCGTGGTGTTTTTGTTGGAGATACCCACAAAGGAGCTTTGAAGGTATCGTTTTTCGGCCCTTTTTATGCCAGTTACAACATTATTGCGCTCGATAAGGTTGGTTACCGCTGGGCGATGGTGTGTGGCCGTGATCCCGCATATTTCTGGATTTTGTCCAAAGATCCTGAAATGGAACCTAAGCTCTTAAAAGAACTGGTTATACGTGCGAAATCTTTAGGATTTGATACGGAGCATCTCCACTATTTTGGAAAACATCTTTGAATAAGATGTCTGGATGGAGACGGTTTTACATCAGAGTCGCCTCCATCTCATGCTGTAGTGACCACATCCGTTTATAGAGTCCGTCTTTTTCCATCAGTTCATGGTGCAGGCCCGCTTCTGTTATGGCTCCTTTGTCGAGTACGAGGATGTTGTCATACAGCTCCATTGCTTTCAACCGGTGTGTGATGGTAATGAGGGTTTTGCCGGTGGAAATGGTCTTAAGGGTTTCGGTAACCTCTTTTTCAGTCACTCCGTCAAGGTTTGCCGTCGCCTCATCAAGTATTATTATCGGAGCATTTTGCAGCAGAATACGCGCAATGGCTATTCTCTGCCTCTCTCCTCCACTGAGCTTCATACCGTGCTGGCCAGTCCACTCATCAAGTTTCGAGGTAAAGTGGGCGAGGCCGGCCGCAGAAAGCGCTTTTTTTAGTTCGTCATCCGACGCGTCAGGTTTGGCAAGAATCAGGTTTTCCCGGATTGTCTCTGCGAAAAGGTATGTTCTCTGCGAGACCAGTGAAATATTGCGTCGCAGCTCTTCAGGGTCAAGGAGATTGATATTATGGCCGCCAACTGTAATTTGCCCCTCTGAACAGTTCCAGAACCGCATGAAGAGGGCTGTTAACGTTGATTTTCCAGCTCCGCTCGGCCCGACAATGCCAATGTGTTGTCCGGCAGGTATTGAAAAAGAGATGCTTTCGAGTGTTTTCGACAAACTGTCAGGGTAGGTGAAACTGAGTTTTTCTACTCTGATGTCATGGTTCGACGGAAATGGCTTTGGAGTTGCTGGCGCTACTGTTTCCGGCTTTGCATCGAGTATTTCAAAAAGGCGTTCCCCGGCATGTTTGTCTGCTTCGAGGTGTTTGACGGTGGCAGGCAGTGGAAGAAATGGTTCAAACGATGCTATGACGGCCAGCGTTATGACTGCCAGTGAAATTCCGTTTACACCTCCGGTTGAAACGATTGGAATAAGTGCCCATAAAATTGCTATGACAGCCGCGTTCATAAGAAGCCCGGTGAGTGAATCGTGCATACCCTCTACTATGGCATTTCTTCTCTGGAGCTCAAGTTTGCTTTTTTCTGCAGAGCGCATATGTTCGAGGTGTTCCGGAAGTTTTCCGTATACCAGGAGTTCGCCGATGCCCTGAAAGAGATCGAGGGCAAGAACCTGCTGAACGGTTTTTTGCTTCATGATTCCTATTTGTACACCGCGGCTTAGCCAAGTGCTGAGCAACGGGACACCGACACCTGCAAGGAGATGGAAAAGCAGGATGAGTAGTGCCGCCTGCATTGAGTATACTCCTAGAAGCAGCCACATCAAAGCACTCACAAGTATGGCTGTCAGTGGCGGAGCAAGAACTCTTGTGTATATATTTTCAAGGCTTTGAATGTCATCGACAATACGTTGCAACAGGTCACCGCTTTTGAAGTGCATGAGGCGTGCAGGTGCAAGTGGTTCGATGGCATCATAAAACCATAAGCGCAGTTTTGTAAGAATCTTGAAGGTTATGTCATGTGAGATCAGTCGTTCGGCATAACGCAGCACACCCCGGGCCAGTCCGAAAATCCTTACTCCCACAATGCTGAGCTGAAGAGCAGCCATTGACGGCTGAAAAGCTGCTTTTGCGATGATATAGGCTGAAGTCATCAGAAGACCAATACCGCTTCCGGTTGTGGCAAATCCGATAAGAGCCGCAAGTGCCATCCACCAGAAATATGGCTTGACGAGTGCCGTCAATCTGAAAAATATTTTCATAGTGTGCTCTCCTGTTGCAGCAATAAGGCATCATGATAGAACCCCCCTGCAGTGAAGAGTTCGTCGTGTGTTCCACATTGGGTCATTTTTCCCTGACTGAAGACCACTATCTGGTCTGCTGACCTTATTGTTTCAAGCCGGTGTGCAATAATGACGGTCGTGCGTCCTTTCATCAGTTCTTCCATCGAGTTTCTTAGCGCTGCTTCCAGCTCAGGGTCGGTATGTGACGTTGGCTCATCGAGTATCAGAAGAGGAGCGTTTTTTAGAAATGCCCTGGCAAGAGCTACCCTTTGCGCTTCTCCTCCGCTTAATCTCGACCCTTGTTCACCTATCATTGTGTCCAGCCCGTATGGAAGTGAACGGACAAAGGAAGAAAGACCGGTTTTTGTAAGAGCTGCATTTATTTCCTCTTCCGTTGCATCCGGACGTGCCAGAAGAATATTTTCTTTCAGGCTGGCGTTGAAAAGGTATGGGTGCTGTGGAACCCAGGATATCTGGCGGAACCACTGCTCAAGAGGAATATCCTGAATTGGAGAGTTGTTAATGGTAATGCTGCCTTCGCCTGGTTCCAGAAAGCGTAAAAGCAGGTTGATCATTGTGCTTTTTCCAGAACCGCTTGGACCTATTATTGCGGTGGTCTTGTTTTCGGGGATGATAACGTTTATTCCATCAAGTGCAGGAAGGCTTGCACCTGAATAGGTGTAGGACAGGTTGCTGCAGAGAATAGAGCATGTTCCGGCAGTATACTGTGTTATGCAGCCGTTTTTATCCCCGCCAGGCGCAGAGCTCTGGTCGAGGATGGCGAAGATCTCTTTTGAAGCACTGACGCCTTCCATACCGGCATGAAATTTTGTGCCGAGCTGACGAAGCGGAAGATAAAAATCAGGTGTGAGCAGTAATACAAAGAGCGCATGTTGAAAGGTAAGCTTTCCATCCATCATACGGAGTCCAATGCCGACTGCAATGATTGCAATACCGATGGTTCCTACAAGTTCAAGGGTAAGGGAAGAGAGAAAGGCGATTTTCAGTACCCTCATGGTTGCGTGACGGAACGTTTCTCCTGTTTTTTCAATAGCATCGCGCTGCGATCTGCTTTGTGCAAAGAGTTTGAGAGTCGGGAGTCCCTGCAGCACATCAAGGAAGTACCCGCTCATTCTGCTCATGGTCTTCCACTGTTTTTCAGTCATGGCACTTGCCGATTTTCCGATCACTATCATGAACAAAGGAATAAGTGGCGCTGAAGCAAGCAGAATCCAACCGGAAATCGTATCACAGGGAAAGATGGCAGCCACAATCAGGAGTGGTGTAAAAAGGGCAAAAAAGATCTGGGGGATATACTGACTGTAATATGCATCAAGGGCTTCGACGCCCTTTAGCAGAGTTGTGCTGAGACGTCCGCTTTGCACCGAACGGGTGTAGATAGGTCCGAGAGAACCTACACTCTCTATAAGTCTGCTGAATACTTTTTCACGGATTGCAAGCGTTCCCCGGTTGGCTTCACTGTGGGAGGCCCAGTTGAAAGCCATGCGAAGCATGCTGAAAAGCGCAAAAAAGCTAAGAAGAGGCAGAAGTTTTTCTAAGCCGATTTTTTGTATGAAAGCGCTGTCAATGATTATGCTGAGATAAAAGGCCTGAGCGATCAGTAAGCCCGATGCGATAACCCCTGAAATCACAGAAAAAATAAATGGCGCTCGCTCTTCTTTAAGGAGTTGAAAAAGGCGCCTGTCGATGTTCATAGTTCATGGATGGTTACTTCCGTATTCAATCTGCTTACTCCGCAATAAAGCAAAAAGCGGAGAGCAGAGGTCGCTGCAAATGTCATGCGTAATATGATTTGTTACAGTCGCAGTAACAATAATTCTGTTGTCTTAAAATAGGTTTAAAATAGTCCGTTTAATCGTCAAACCAAAATAGTAAACGTTCTGAATGGAATAAACTGAAAGGTTTTGGCTGTGGCTCAATGTAAAAAAAAGACCGGACTTTGTTGAGCCGGTCGCTTTTTATTGTCTCTACCAATCCAATCTTCCATATATCGGGTTATACTGCCATTGTTTTCCTCATTTTTTTTGCTTCAGGACCGACTCAATAATGGTTTTGATGCCAAGATCAAATTTATCCAGTGAATTGGTCCAAAAAATAGAGGTTGAACTGCGTTCAAAAGTGCTTTTATTTTTCCAAGGATTCATAGATATTTTTTGCCCATGGTGTCATGGCCGAATATGTTTTTTCAATTTTCCTGTCATTTACTCTGAACAGAAGCCTGGGATCTGTATTGGTTTCAGTGTTATCATAGAAATAGGCTCGATCAGCAATCATGATGGCTTGAATACTATTCGCAATAGATCGGTAATATCGGGCAATGATTTTAGGGATAGGAACATCATGTCCTCCTTCCATAACGCGTTGGGCTACTCGTTGTGCATTGATTGAAGGGTCATTGGTGCACACGAAGAAGAAACGAATAAAAAATCCGGCATCTTTTGCACGTTTGAGAAACTCCAGCTTTTCCTGGGTTGAAAATACCGTTTCAAAGGCCATGCTGATGTTATGATTCAAGCAATACTCTCTGGTGGTCTGTGCTTTGTTTGCTGCTTTAATCACAGCAACAGGTGAGTTCCAGTCTCCAAATTCTTGCTGTGCGATCAAATCGGGATTAATGTATTGACATTCATCCATCCATTCGTGGCGTAACAGTTTTTCGGTAATGGTTGTTTTTCCTGAACCATTAGGGCCTGCCACCACAATCAATCTCGGTTTTTGAACATCTATCATGCAGGGAGGGTTCCTGTTTTGGAAGAGACAGCCGCTTGAATCATTTCGTTTAGTTTTTTGAAATGTTCGTCCAGCATTTTCTTTCTGCGAATTCTTGCATCCTCTCCTGCTTGATGGATTAAGAGAGAGAGATGTATTTCACCTTCTTCACTTTCATCCTGCACTTTTGGGGTATATGTAGCGTCTTGGTTCATGTAATATTCCTTATTTTGTTTTGTCTCTATGTGTTTTCATTCCCACAAACCGTATTTCGCGCGGACATCCTGCACATCCTTGGTTCGGCCTGCATTACTGTCCGCCAAGCCACGCTCAATTGCCTCGCGGATGTATATTTCACGCATCAGGTCATCCCATGTCGCTTGTGGAGGCATGAGGTCAATGAGTTTATGCGCTTCTTCCTTTTTCATTATCGTTGACATAATGTAATTTTCCTGTGACTGTTGTTAAAAATCCTTAAGAATTGATACAGCAAAAAGAGGGTAGCAGTCTCCAACCTCTTGTTGTGCAATTACATCGAGATTGACGTATTGATATTCATCAATCCATTCATGGCGTAACAGTTTTTCGGTAATGGTTGTTTTCCCTGAACTATTCTGGCCTGCCACCACAAACCTAATATCTTTTGCCATCCATATTAAGGTTTTAATTGGCTGACAAGCGGAAAAGCATCAGGGTTACGAATTGATTCAATGGAAAGATCAATATCTAATAATGGCCAATACAAGTGCTCTGAGTGATGGAGTTCTACATTGCAGATATTGCTAACGGGGGCCTCTTTAAACCAAGGGAACTCTGTGTATGGTAAAAATAACTCTTCTCCCCCAAGTAGAAGCCAGAAACCATAAGGGGAAATATTTGTCACTTCAACAAGGGAAGTGCTGGATCCATCCGTTGTGTATGTCATTGTGGTGCTCCGTAATCAAGGAATAGGCCTCAGCTATTTCGTGCTTAGAAAGTCCTGTGCTTTTTGCCAATTCTATCTGAGGGCACAGCCAGAATTTTGCTTCACCATGTTGGTTTTGCACATGGACGTGCATTCTTGGCTCTTCACGAGAGAAAAAATAAAACCTGAAGCCCCGTTCACGAAAAATTGTAGGACTCATCTCGCTGTTTGTCTCCAAAATGCATAAGTTGAATCTCTTCGTTATATAATAAGCAAATTTTAAATCGTCTAAAACTTCTTCACCACCCCGTCACCACAAACCAGATCCCCGTAACAATCATAATTAAGCTGGCTACTCGGTAAAAGCGTTTTCGCATTCTGTTGCTGATAGTATTAACTACCTTTCCCACCAATATCAAAGCTGGTGCAGTCCCGATGCCGAAGAGTATCATCATCAGTGCGCCTTGCATCATTCCGATGAAGGGATACTTTGACTCCATGCCGCTTCTTGCAGCCGAAAGCAGTGCGGTATAGGTGAGGCCGCAGGGGAGAAAACCGAGAACGACTCCCATCGGGTAGTAAGAACCAATGGATCGTGGGGCTTTGAAGAGCGATAAGATTTTTTGCATGAGTGAGCTACCGGGGTTGCAGCTCTTTTTTTGAGGGAGTGGCAGCCACTCTGCCGTAAAAAGTCCCATGAGGATGATGGAAAGCCCTGCAATGACCATGATGGAACGCTGGAGCTGCTCGATCGAGGTTGTCAGGACAAGAAATGAACCTGCAAAGCCGACAATTGCACCAAGTATGCTGTAGGTGGTTATTCGTCCCAGATTGTAGAGTATGTGGTGGAGTATTCCTTGCCGGGTTTCACCCACGGAGAATGCTGCAACCAGCGGGCCGCACATGCTTATACAGTGGCCGAACCCCCCGGCAAATCCAGCGAGAAGCATGGCTAAAAAGGGTGCGCTGCTCATGGGCTTTTTTTCTCTGCTGAGTTTACAGGTTTTGCCGGTTCGTCGTCATCGTCAAGCATTCGGTATTTCGGCGCTTCGGGGTCGTCGAACTGGCCGCTTTTGACGGCCCAGATGAAGAGAAGCCAAGCGGCGAATCCGACAAAGAGACCTATGCCGATCAGGTAAAAGGTGGAGCTCATAATTGCTTTGTCAGATTTTTTTCAGCCGCAAAGAGTTGCTTACTACAACAAGCGAGCTGACCACCATGAGCAGTGCGGAAATGATGGGGTGGAGAACGCCCGTCACGGCAAGTGGCAACGCTATGAGATTATACGAAAAGGCCCAGACTAGGTTTTGCCTGATGATGGAAAAACATCGTGAGGAACTTTGGATCAGAGTGTTTATCAGCCTGAGATCATCGTTCAGTATAGCAACGCTTGCGCTTTCAAGAGCAATGCCGGAAGCGTGGCCGAGGGTGACTCCGATATCGGCTTCGGTCAGCGCAGGAGCATCGTTGATGCCATCGCCCACCATCATGACGCACTCGCCTTTCTGTTTTAGGGCGTGGATAACTGCAGCTTTTTCGAGCGGTCCCAGCCCGGCATGAACATCGGTGATGCCGCATTTAGCGGCAATGTAGTCGGCTACTCCCTGATTGTCGCCGGTGAGGATTTTCAGCGAAAGACCTTTATTACGGAGTTCGGTTATCAAGGGAAGGGCATCCTCGCGCAGGTCGTCAATCATTCCGATTATACCGGCAAGCTTTTTATTGCAGGCGACCATTACGATTGTTTTTCCTTCAGCTTCGAGCATTGAGGCATAGCTTTCATGGTTCGGCTGCAGCTCAACCCCCTCCTCTTCCATGAAGGTTCTCGACCCTGCCCGCCAGAGTTTTTTTTCAATCACCCCTGAGACTCCTCTACCAGGTCTTGCCCTGAATTGCTCTGTTTTAAGGAGTTCCCCCTGCCATGCAGCCGCAATAGTGCGGCCGGTGGGGTGCTCTGAGGCAGCTTCAAGCGAGGCGACATGTTGCATGAATGACGGGGAGCGGCCGTATTCTTGCAGGTCGGTCATGGAAGGTTTCCCTGTAGTGATGGTGCCGGTTTTGTCGAGTACAACTGTGGTGGTTTTTGACACAGTCTCAAAAATATCTCCCCCTTTGATGAGAATTCCTCTCTTTCCTGCACTTGTTGTGCCGACAAGAATAGCCAGTGGGGTAGCGAGACCAAGGGCACAGGGGCAGGCGATGACGAGTACCGAGACGGAGTTCATCAGAGCAGTCACGGTGCTTGCGGAGGTGAGTTTCCAGTAGAGAAAGGTAGCAAGGGCGAGAACAATGGTTGCCGGTACAAAATAACCGGCAGTTTTGTCGGCAATGCCCTGAATTGGTGCCTTGCGTGCCTGAGCATCCTCCACCGTGCGGATGATCTGCGCCAGCAGGGTATTGCTGGCGTTGCCGGTGACGTGGATTCGGAGCCGTCCATTCATGGAAAAGCTGCCGGCAAATACCTCACTGCCCATCGTTTTCAGCACAGGATGAGATTCTCCGGTCAGCATTGCTTCGTTCACTTCAGCTTCGCCTTCCACAACCCTGCCATCAAGCGGAATCCGGTCACCCGGGATGATCTCAATCATTTCACCGTTTTGCACTGCTGCTGCAGGCACCATGGTGGCTTCACCGCTATCGGAGATGAGTAGCGCCTCATGCGGCTGGAGTTCGACCAGCTCGGCAATGGCATTGCCCGCCTTCAGCCTTGAGCCTGCCTCCAGAAATCGGCCAAGCAGAATGAAGGTTATGATCATCGATGCAGTGTCAAAAAAAATTTCACCACCATAGAAAATCATGACAATGCTGTAAAAATAAGCTGACAGGGAGCCAAGCGCTACAAGAACATCCATGTTGAGCGACATCCGTCTCAGAGAGTGAAGGGCGCCTGAGAGAAAGGGATAACCGGAGTAGAAGAGCACGGGGGTAGCCAGAGCCCATGAAATGAGTTGAAAAGCAAGGCGGTACCGATTCTCAATCCCCTCAAAAAATCCTGCGTAGAGGGCAACGGTGAAAAGCATCAGCTGCATTGAGAAAAATCCGGCTGTACCGAATCGAAGCAGCAGATCCTGTTTCTCCTGAGCAAAAAGATCAGCAGTTCCATTCCCATGGCAGGGGTGGGGCAGATAGCCGATAGAACGGATGGAATGCAGAATGGTGTCGAGGGTTACTTTTTCTTCACTCCATGTGATGGTTGCCTTGTGCGTGGCATAGTTGACCCGTATTGAAACCACACCTTCGATCTTCATCAGAAACTTTTCGATGAGCCAGACGCATGAGGCACACCGAATGCCCGAGAGCATGAGCTCAATGCGATGCTCGTTGCCGGAGATGGTAACGGTGTCACTGAAGGCCGAGGCCTGCAGTTTTACCTCAGTTGCCGGAGGGCCGGCTTGCCAATTACAGCGCTGGTTGTAGAAAGCGTCAAGAGAGTTGCTGTGGATAAGATCGTAGACGCCAAGACAGCCATGGCAGCAGAAGAACTTCATTTTGCTGTCGATGAGGGCAGTTATGGCCGCAGCCCGGCTTGTCTCCTGGAGGCAATGGTCGCACAGCACCCTCTCGGGAGATTCGTGTCTGCTACCGGACATTGAAGGTAAAGGCCGGATTTTGCAATTCATCGGAGAGAATCGTCACCTGCCAGAGTGTGCGTCCGCTCATGCACCGGACAATGATCCCCTTGCCCTCGAAGATGCAGCCGCTCTTTCTGACAAGCGTGACCTGATTCTTGCCCATCGGCATTTCCGGCATTGAAAGGTCGAGCAGCAGCGTTTGGGGCAGTTTGTCGCAAGGAGTTACTGTCATGCTGAAGGTGAGATTTTTCATGCTGCTCACGGGTTTTGGTTCTATGTTCAGCGTGACAGTTCGATTACCTGCCGTGATGGTGCATGGGCCTTGATTGATATTGCACTCCCTCTCTTTTGCGATGAGACTTTCAGTGAACATGCCGCCATGGGGCAGCAGCGTTGTCACGAGCGCCAAGGCGGCTAGCGTACGTTGAAAAACCATTTTCTTGTGGCTGCAAGTTGTTGTTGCTGAAGATCAATCCTGACGAACCAGACCCCTTTGAAGGGAATTGTTGCGGTTGCCTGATAGATGCCGGGAGCCTCCTCCTGCATGCGCTGGGTGGAGTCATATCCGGTTGACGAGAGGTTGCCGACAAAGAGGGAAAGAGCGGCATGTTCAAGCGGCTTTCCGTGTGAGTCGACTCGGATCTGGATCTTGTTGCTCCCTTTATTCAGGGCACAGGGTTTGCTGATTGCTATATCGAGCTTTTTTTCGACAGCTTTGGCTTCAAAATAGTTGCTCCCGTTTTCATAATAGTTTTTGTCGACAAGACCTTCGTTATCTCTGCAGGCTACATAGATTCCGCAACCCATGGCAAAGATGAAAAGGGGATAAATGAGGTAAAGCAAGGGCTTCATAGAAAACCGGTTTCTCTGATTATGGATATGCCCCCACCTGAAATCTGAAGACCTACATGCTCCAGCTTTCCGATCGATTTGACCAGTATCCTGCCACGAATAGCGGCAAAGGGCGGCAAGAGGAGAGCGTGTTCACCGATAAGGGTGACAGGGTCAGGTGAGGAAAGTGCAAGCGACAGGGGTTTTCCACTGTTGTTATAGATGGTGTAGGAGTAGCGGTTCAGTCCTGCCGGAAGGGGTGCATTGTCTCGGATGACAAGAAAATCAACCGCCGGACGACTCCATATGAGCAGGAATAGCGTGAGGGCAGCTGTGGCAGTGGCACTGCCAAGCCAGTATGTTTTTCGGCGAACTATTCGACCCTTATAGTTCGGGAAGGGTGCCATGCCTCTTTTTTCGCTTAGGGCACGGCAGGCGTCGATACATTCGGCGCAACCGATGCAGGCGGAGTCCAATCCTTTTTTGATATCAATGCCGACAGGGCAAACCTGCACGCATGCATCGCATCTCAAGCAGGTGGCATCGCGTGAAACATCATATTCAATAACGAGCGTATCCTTGTCGAAGAGGGCGTTCTGCAGCATGGCGTAAGGACAGACCGATGTGCAGAAGCCTCTCCCCAAAAACGCCAGCTCAAGATAGAGCAGCAGCCAAAGCACCAGAAAAAAAGCGGTAATCGTTGGTGAAACAAAGAGGCTTCTCATGGTTTCTGCCGGAGGGACAAAATACCAGATCATGGTGATTGCTACCAAGGCCGAGAGAGGCAGCAGGAAGAGTCGCTGTATTGTTTTGAAATGCTTTTTGGTCACACCGGCAATGCTCTGGCTCAGGTCAAGCAGAACGGTCTGGGGGCAGAGCCAGCCGCACCAGATTCGTCCGAAAATGGCGGTAACGAAGGTGATCAGGAGAAGGAAGAAAAGCGTTGCTGCGAGAATAAGATAAAACTCCCGTATCCAGATAGCCGAACCAAAAAAATAGAGTTTGAGTGTAGGGATATCAAACCTGAAGGCACTTTGGCCTTTAACCGTTAAAAAGGGCAGGCCTGTCAGCATGATGGCCTGCAGGATTTCGACGGCTCTTCTCTTTTTTTTCCACAAAATGGCGCTCTCTGAAGTTAACGTAAATTATTTTTTTCTAAGGGTTTCCAAAAAAGCGACCATCTTGCTGCTTTTCTCTGATCCAATCTGGGGAAGAAATGAGGGCATCCCGTTGGGGCGTCCCTTGGCAATGGATTCATAAAGGTCTTTGCGGGCCGATCCATATTTAAGGTTTACGGTGGTCAGATCGGGGCCGATTCCTCCTTTTGCGTCAGCGTTGTGGCATGGGGCACAGGTGGTTGCAAAAATCTCTTTGCCCTCCCTGATGGCTTCCTTGTCGCCGGTATACTCCTTGACAGCATTCGGTTTTTCGGTCTTGGAGGCTACAGCCATCTCTTTTTCAAAATTATGGTAGAAAGACCACCCTGAAATGGCTGGTGTATAGGAGACGATATAGCCAACAAGAAAGATAATGCATCCGAAAAAAAACAGCAGCCATCCTTTGGGGATTTTGTTATGGCCATCCTGGGGTTCTGGGGTCTCATGCATGGCAGCTCTCCTTTTGTTGATCTATTTGTGTACTCTGCGGGTTTTCAATTGTCGTCATCATCAAGCATTCTGTGCTTTGGTTTCTCGATCTCCTGCTTTCTTTTCGGGTTGTAGTAATAGAGAATTATTCCCGCAAAAACAGCGGCGAGAAGGAGGGTGAAAATGAAATATGCTACTCCGGAAAAAGTCATTTTGTCGCCTCCAGTTTTTTGACATCTCTGCCCAGCTTCTGCAGGTAGGCAATGATGGCGTCCATCTCCGTGAGTTCCTTGCGCAGCTCCTGAGGTGTTACCTGGTCACGGCTCTCTTTTGAAGGATAGGCGATATTGGTCACTGTTTCTTTGTATTGGCTGATCTGCTGCCGGACATCGTTCTTCGAATAGCCATAGCCAAGAATGGATGTCTTTTTGTATGAGTATGTGGTATCGAGTCGGTTTTTCGCAAGCCAGCCGTAAGGGGGCATGTTGGATTTTTCAAACATCCCTTGCGGGCTCTGCATGTGCTTGTAGTGCCATGAATCGGGATACTTTCCCCCAATCCTGTTCAGATCGGGTCCTGTGCGGCGGGAGCCCCAGAGGAAGGGCCTGTCATAGGCAAACTCCTCGGCTTTGGAGTACTCTCCATAACGAAGCACCTCTGTTCTCAGCGGTCGTACGGTCTGGGTGTGGCAGTTGTTGCATCCCTCGCGCATATAAATGTCGCGTCCTTCCTGTTCAACCGCGGTATAGGGTTTTACAAAGGTGCTGACCGGTTGTGTCGAGGGCATGAAAAGAGGAACAAAGACTGTTACGATGGTGCCTATAAGGATAACAACGGCTGAAAGGACAGCAAAAACAACCGGTTTGGAAGTGATCCCCATGATTGTAGCTCCTGTTTGTTGAATTGTTGTTTATGCCTCATTCGGTTGAGGTTTCTGGCGGACTGTCATAATCAGATTCCATGCAAAAACCAGTATGCCGATAAAATAGACCACCCCGGCGGCAAACCGCAGCCGGTAATAAGGGTACAGAGAGGTAAGGGTATCAAGAAAATTGTACATCAGCGATCCATCCGGGTTGGTAGCCTTCCACATGGCTCCCTGCTGGATTCCTGCTACCCACATCGTGATCGTCCAGGTGAGCTGCCCTACCAGGATAAGCCAGAAATGCGTGTTTGCAAGTTTGATACTGTAGAGCTCAGTCTCGGTAATGCGCGGAATCATATAGTAGAACGATGCCGAAATAATCATGGTCACCCATCCCATCGTGCCCATGTGCACATGTCCGATGACCCAGTCGGTGTAGTGAAAGAAGGCATTCAGGGTTCTCAGTCCCTGCAATGGCCCCTGGAGGGTCTGAAGACCGTAAAAGGTAATGCCCAGAATAAAGAATTTGGCAAGATAATTGGTGCGCATCTGGTCCCAGTTTCCCCGCAGGGTGTAATAGCCATTGACCACCGAACCCCATGAGGGAGCGATCAGAAAAATACTGAAGGCTATGGCAACGGTCTGAATCCATTCCGGCAGGGGTGTGAGCATAAGGTGATGGGCGCCTGTCCAGAGATAGGCAAAGATCAATGCCCAGAACGAGACGATGGAGAGCCGATGGCTGTATATGGGAAGCCCTGTGGATTTTGGAAGGAAATAGTAGAACATAGCCAGTATCGGCACTGTAAAGATGAACCCCACGATATTGTGGCCGTACCACCACTCCACATTGGCATCGTTTACTCCTGCGTATATGGTGTATGACTTGAAGAGGGTTACGGGAATTTCAAGGTTGTTGACAATGTAGAGGATGGCAATGGTGACGGTCATGGCGATAATGTACCACAGGGAGACATACATCTGATTTTCACGGCGTTTGATCAGTGTACCAAAGACATTGACGGCAAACATGACCCAGAGAACGACGACGCCTATATCCAGAGGCCATTCAAGTTCGGCATACTCTTTTGTTGTATTCATTCCGGCAAAGAGACTCAATGCCCCTAAGGCTATCACTGTATTGAAGAGATAGAGATGAGCTTGAGCGAGGCGGGGAAAAGGGAGTGGCACCCTGGTCAGTCGCTGGAGAATATAATAGGATGTTGCAAAAATACCTGCGAGCCCGAAACCGAGTCCTAGACCGTTAGTATGAACTACTCGAAGACGTCCAAAACTGAGCCATGAGGTAAGATTCAGTGCTGGATTGAACATTTCAAAGGCAATCCAGAGGCCGACAATGAGACCAATTATCAGCCAGAAAAGTGCAGAAAAAGCAAAACCGCGAACAATTGTAAAATTGTATTTTTCGGGACTTGTTCCGCTCATGCCATCCTCCAGATTTTTTTAGGACTAAAAAAATGGAATGCGTTTTTCCTGTAGCCATATATAAAGAACATGTATAATATACAACTTAATCCTGACAGGAATAAAAAAACCGGGCACAGAACACCCGGTTTTAAGAATTTGCATTGATCAGAAAAGTTTCTTTTTCTCTCAATTAGAGCATTTACACAATCAGTTTCAGTTCACTATCATAGTTTCCTACAACCGCCTTTTTATCAGTTATGATACCTCTGAGGTATTTTCCCGGAGTGACATCAAAGGCATAGTTGAGTACCGGAGTGGTCGGAGTAGCTACCTGGGTTCCGAAAATCGTTCTCAGTTCGTCAGCGTTACGCTCTTCAATCGGAATCTGTGTTCCATCCGTGAGGGTGATATCTATTGTGGATACCGGAGCGGCAATGTAGAACGGAAGATTGTGATGCCAGGCGCTGATAGCATGAGCACAGGTACCGATTTTGTTTGCTGTGTCTCCGTTTGCTGCAATTCTGTCAGCACCCACGATGCCGAAATCAATCATTCCTCTCTGCATCAGAAATGCTGATGATGAATCGGATATTGAGATAAACGGAATTTTTTCCTGCTCAAGTTCCCATGCTGTAAGACGAAGTCCCTGCAAGAGCGGGCGGCTCTCCGCAGTAATGACTCTTTCAATCAATCCTTCCTGCCACGCAAGCTTGATAACGCCGAGTGCAGTGCCTGAACCTCCGGTTGCAAGGGTGCCGGTGTTGCAGTGGGTCAGTACGTTGAGTTTACGTGTTTTAAGAATTTCAGCAAGGTCACTCTTGATCAGTTCAACACCGTGCCGAGACATGGCATCGCAATTTGCGATTTCATCATCATGGATTTTACGGGCAGCTTCCATCATTTTTGCAAAAAGAGCTTCGATAGTATCGTTCTGAAAATGGTCGTCATAGACCTTTTTCAGGCGGGCAGTTGCAAAAAACAGATTGACCGCTGTGGGGCGCGAGGCTTCGACGTCAGCGATGAGCGTTCCAAAAAAATCAGGGAACTCCTCTTTGCTTCCCTTGAAGCTGTTGATGCCGAGTATGACCGTATATGCGGCAGCAACTCCGATAAGTGGCGCGCCACGAACAGCAAGAGTTTTAATAGCCTCTATGGCCTCCTGATGGCTTCTGGTTGAGACATATTCCTCTCTCAGAGGCAGATAACGCTGGTCAAGATAGCGAAGGGTCTTGTCATTGAATGAAATGGCGTCTATCATACTTTTTTATGGAGGTTAAAGGTTAGCAACAACTGCTTTGAATATTGTGGTCATTTTTGGTTCTGCATGATTTGATACTTCAATGATCTCTTCAATACTGACAGCTTTGAGGTTGTCAGGGAAGCATTCATCGGTAATGATGGACATGCCGAAAACTTCTGTTCCCTGATGCACTGCAGCAATAACTTCAGGAACCGTAGACATGCCTACAACATCTGCTCCAAGGGTTCTAAGCATGCGGTATTCTGCCCTTGTTTCAAGACATGGTCCTGAAAGAGCAATATAGACACCTCGCTGAAGCTTTATTTTGTGATCAAGAGCCGCCTTTTCAGCAATCTCAAGGATACGGGGCGAGTAAGGGGCGCAAAGGTCAGGGAAGCGCGATCCGATTTGAGGGTCGTTCGGTCCGATCAGGGGATTTCCTCCAAGCAGGTTGATATGGTCGTCGATCAGCATGATATCGCCTTTTCTGTACGAGGGGTTAAGCCCGCCACACGCATTGGTGATGCCGAGGGTTTTAACGCCAAGATACTTCATGACCCTTATCGGAAAAACAATCTGATGCATCGAGTAGCCCTCATAAAAATGAAAGCGACCTTGCATTGCAACAACTTTTTTTCCTGCAAGTGTTCCAAAAATCAGCTTGCCGTGGTGGGTTTCCACTGTAGAGACAGGGAAGTTCGGGATATCGCCGTAGTCGAGTGATAACTCGATCTCAATCTCTTTCGCCAGCCCCCCAAGGCCTGTTCCTAAAACAATTCCTATCGGGTATTCACCCGCTGTTTTTTTTTTGATAAAGGCGACTGCTTCCTGGATTTTTGCCTGTTGTGAGATCATGATACGGTGTTTTTATAGGTTAATGACAAGCGTTAAAGGTTATTATGTAAATGATATTGTCCGCATTCAGAGCTATATGCAGGTATGGATGCGTCACAGTCGAGGCCGTATCATTCATCGCCAGCCGAAAATTGCTGATCCAACACGGATCATGGTTGCACCTTCATGAATAGCCTCTTCAAAATCACCACTCATGCCCATGGAAAGTTCAGTAAGCTTCAGTGGATCAGGAGATATCTTTTTTAAATCTTCCAGCAGCAGGCGAAGATTACGGAACTCCTGACGTGCTCTTGCGGTCTCTGGAGAGGCTATGGTCATGAGACCACGAAGAATGATGTTCGGCATGCGAAAAAGGCGTTCTGCTGATGCCAGAACCTCATCATGCTGCATGCCGTACTTTGAAGTCTCTCCGGAAGTGTTGACTTCAAGAAGATAATCAACCTGCAGATTGTGCTGAACTGACCGTTTTGAAAGCTCTTCAGCCGTTGACAGCCTGTCGATACCGTGAACAAGGCTGACTTTATCGATAATAAAGCGCACCTTGTTTGATTGCAGATGGCCAATAAAATGCCATTCGACAGGAATTTTTTCGAGTATGGGATCCTGATATTTGTCAAGAAACTCCTGAACATAGCTCTCTCCAAATGCGATCTGCCCTGCCAGAAAAGCCTCTTTAATCATCGATGCCGGCTTGGTTTTGGAAACAGCAATCAGGCGAACCGATTCAGGCTCTCTGCCTGCCGAGAGGCAGGCAGATGTTATCTGATCGTGAATATCCTGAATGTTGACAGCAATGCTTGCCATGGTTTGGCCTTTATGACTTTACAACAGGTACAATGGTGGTTATAATGACAGGTACAAGAGGGTTGTCGTTTGGATCGGTCTTGACTGCCGCAACTTGTTCCACAATATCCATTCCTGACTCAACCACGCCGAATACTGTATACTGACCGTCCAGAAAGCCATTGTCGTTGTGATTAATATAGAACTGACTGCCTGATGAGGCTTTCTGCGGGTTGTTGTCCCTTGCAGCAGCAAGCGTCCCCTTTTTGTTCGGATGCTTTATCTCTGCAGGTATACGGGTAGAGGGTCCGCCGGTGCCATGCAGTGAGCGCTTTTCCTCATGTCTCGACAGAGGATCCCCCGTCTGGATCATGAATCCCTCGATAACTCGGTGAAACCGAATGCCATCGTAGTAGTTTTCGGCAACAAGTTTGGCAAAGTTATCCCGGTGCAGGGGAGTGTCGTCATAAAGAGAGATGGCAATGTCACCAAGATTTGTTTTGATAATGAACTGTTCTGGCATAATAAGCTTGTTTTAACCTGATGGGATGAGCAAATACAAAGAGTTACAGAATGTTATTTCAGTTGTCCGGAAATTTTCCAAAGAGATCGCTGTGCCAAAGCTGCACCGGTTGAACCTGGGTAGTCGGCAACAATTTTGGTATAAAGCTCGGATGCTTTTTGAAGCTGGTTCAGCGCTTGGTAACTGTCGGCGGCATGATCAAGATATTGTGCTTTGAGCACCGTGTTTTCAGCTTTTTTTGAAGCTTCCTGGTAAGACTCTGCGGCAAGGCCCAACTGATTTTTACCGACGTATGAGTCTGCGGTGCCTGCCAAAGCGGCAGCGGCAAGATCCTTGTTTTCAATCGAAACTGCTTTAAAGACCTTTAAGGCAGAATCAAAATCCTTGATGGAATAATAGGCATTGGCAAGCAGTAACGTCGCCATATTTCCGCTTGGAGTGCCACTATAGTCATCGGAAATCTTTTTCAGTCCTGGAACTTTTCCTGCTCCATTAATAGCAGTTTTATACTCTCCGCGGTCAAGAAATGGAGCTACCCTTGACAGTTGCAGTGCAGCCTCCTCTTCACTGGTTTTCTGATGCTGCATCCAGAAGAATATTCCTCCACCGTTACACAGGAGCAATACAATGGCAGCAATAATGACGGCTTTATATTTAATGGCAACATAGAGCAAATTGTCCTCTGCCGATGGTTTCGCAAGTTGTTGAACGGGGGAGCCTGATTCTATTTCTTTCATAATTTATTTTCTGGTTGCTCTAATCTGTTGTGGGTTACCGGAAGCTTCTTTTCCGGTATTCCGGCCTCAAACCTAAGCAAGTTTGCCTGAATTTCAAAATAATTGCGTAGCGATGCTTAGCAAACATCCCAAGGCGTTATGGTGCTGATAATCTAAACAATTCAAAGGTATTCTGTGCAATGCCTTTCGCTGCTTCCGGTATCGGTATCCCCCTGATAAGAGCTATGTTAGCAGTGACCAGGGGAACAAAGGAGGGCTCGTTTCTTTTTCCCCTGAAGGGTACAGGTGAAAGGTAAGGTGCGTCAGTTTCCGTGAGAAGATCAGCAAGTGAAACATTTCTGATAACCTCCGGCAGCTGAGAGTTTTTGTAGGTTACCGTACCGGGTATGGAGAGCTTGAACCCTTTTCTGATGCACTCTTTTGCTATACCGCTATCTCCGGAAAAGCAGTGCATCACTCCGCGCATGGCTGAATGGCTCTCTTCAGTAAGTATCTGCAGCATATCTTCCCAGGCATCACGGCAATGGATAACTACCGCCATATCAAGAGTGCGCGCAACTCTCAGCATCTGGCGGAACGCATCCTGCTGTGCCTGCCGATTATAGTCAGGGTAGTGGTAGTCGAGTCCTATTTCGCCGATTGCGACAACTTTCGGTGACTTTGCAAGAGCCTCAAGTTCTTCAAAAATGCTCTCTTTAACGTGAGATGAGGCCTCGTGAGGGTGAAGACCGACATTGGCAAAAATAAAATCGTACTCTCTGGCAAGTTCGATTGATTTTTTGCTGGTAGGCACGTTAATGCCCGGATCAATAAGCACCGTAACTTGCTCTTCAGTCAATCGCTCAATAACTTTTTCCCGGTCATGGTCAAACTCGGGGAATGACAGGTGACAGTGAACATCAACGAACATTGTTTTTCTCTGTTGGAATACTCTCAGGAAAGATCTTGTTATGAAAAAGGATCAGCATGCAGGCGCCGATCGAAATAGCTGAGTCAGCTACATTGAAAATAGGCCATAATGAGAGATAGGTACCAAAAATTTTCCCGTGATAGAGGTCGAAATAAATGAAATCAACAACCCGACCTATGATCACCCGGTCAATCATATTTCCAATCCCGCCGCCGACAATGAGAGCAAAAGGGAGAAGAAAAAAAGTTGTCCGGTTTTTTGAAAAGATAACATAAAGAAGAACACCGACAGTAATAAGTCCTGTCAGGATAAGGAGGACTGCTGGCGAGGCGAATTCCATCCCGAATGCCACGCCTTTGTTTTCAGTATACGTCAGTGAAAGCAGGTCAGGAATTATGGAAATACTTTGTGCTGCATCCCTGAGAGCCCTGATGGCAAGTTTTTTTGTCAGTTGATCAGCGGCGACAACGAGAAGAATAAGGGTGAAAAACAATTTCATGTGTTCGACTGATAAGCATGTTTATTGTTATGAAGGCAAGATGTCACTTTGCAGTGTTCTGTTGAATTTCATGAAGAAGAGCCTTTCTTACCGCAGATACCGGCATCTGCATTCCGGTCCAGAGAGTAAATGAACGTTCAGCCTGGCCGATCAGCATTTCAATTCCTGAAATGGTTGTAGCACCTGCCCGCTGAGCTGCATGCAAAAGAGGGGTATCAAGAGGGTTGTATACCATGTCATAAACAATCTGGGTCTCATTGATCAACTCGCTGTCAAGAGGAATAATGCTTGTAATGCCCTCCTTGTCCCGACCTCTGGTTCCGATTGGGGTGGCGTTGACGATAACACTGCACTCCCTGATTTTTTTAAGTTCATCAGACCTGACTATTGTCACAGGAGAAGCTGTTTCATAGCCGGTTTCATTGAGGAGATGCCGGGCTTTTTTGGGGTCACGGACAAAGAGTAGAATCTCTTTTGGTGAAAAAAATTGTTTAAATGCCTCGATTGCCGCCAAGGCTGCTCCGCCCCCACCGAAAATACAGACTGTTGTACCCGTTATGCGTTCTTTATAGCCGAGGAGAGGTGAGGCAAAACCTGAAATATCAGTGTTATACCCTGTAAGTCTGCCATTTTGATTAACAATGGTATTGACTGCCTGTATCGATGATGCTTCCTCTGAAAGTTCATCAAGGAAAGGGACGACGATTTTTTTGTAGGGGATGGTAACATTAAATCCGGCAATGCCGAGCGCTCTTGCTCCACGAAGGGCATCAGGTATCAAATCCGGATCTGCAATGTTAAAAACGGTATAATAATAGGGCATGCCTAGCATTTCGCATGCCGTATTATGGATAAGAGGGGAGTATGAATAATCCACTGCACGGCCGATAAGACCGAGTATTTTTATTGCTTTCGTCATGCAGGGGTTCCGCAGTCGCTATATGATCATGAAATACCGAGCATCAGCCTGACCGAATCCTGCTGATAAAGTTCTGGAAAAGTGCTTTGAAAAAGCTGTTTCTTATCCGGATCAATCTTGAACGCTTTGCTTAATGCTTTCAGTGTACTGAGTTTGTCGCCCATAGCAAAATATGCCGCTGCAATTTCAAAATGAGCATCGGCAGAAAGAGGCTGCAACTTGAGAGATTGCTGGAGCGCATCGATAGACTCATTTATCTGACCAGCCTCTCTAAGAACAATGGCAAAATCGACCCATATCTGTGGACTTTCAGCATCAAGCTTTATAATTTCACGATAGGTCGCAATGGAGTTTTCCAGATGATTGAGATTGTAGGCAATCTCCGCTTTAAGTAAAAGAAACTCAATACTGTCCGGTACTGTTTTCAGAGCCTCCTCGGTTGCGGTATATGCCTCTTCATACTCTTCGAGAGCTTCATGGCAGCATGCAAGAGCAAACCAGGCATCAGCAAAATCATCGTTGCCCTCTATACAGCGGCTGTAGCAATGTATAGCTTCGCCATACTCCTCAAGTTCTTCATAAGCTATACCGAGATTATAAAGCGCATTCATATCCTCCGGTTCATACTCCAGAGTTTTCAAGTAGCTTTCAGCAGCTTCCTCAATACGCCCTGTAATGGCAAGGACGTTTGCCCTGTTATACCAGGCTGAACTGAAATCATCAGAAATAGCCAAGGCCATATCGTATGAGTCAAGCGCCTCATCATAGCGCTTCATTTTGCTCAGTACAAGACCATTATTGTACCATGCATTAATATTATATGGATCTTGATCAAGGGTTTTCCGGTAACAGGATGTGCTTGCATCAAGATTACCAAGAATGTCTTTGCAATAGGCAAGTTCATACCATGCATCCGCAAAATCTTGATCAATTTCCAGGGAACGTTCAAAATTTGATTCAGCCTCAATGAAACGTTCAAGTCTCTGCAGAATTATTCCCTGATAGTAATGGAACTCCTTTTCAATAGAGGAGTCTACAATTACCTCACTGAGCTCATCAAGTGCCTCATCAAGATTGCCGGTGTTAAAGTATGCCAGCGCAAGATTCAGTCTCATTTCGCTGTCTGAGGGACTGAATACCACTGCTTTCTGAAACGCTTTAAGAGCATCATCAAAGCAGCCGTTCAGAGTCAGGCAGTTGCCCAGATGAAACCAGGTTTCTGTGTTGAATGGCGCAATATCTTCAAGACGGTGAGCTACTGCCAGCGCCTCAAGCAGAAAGCCATCCTCGTTATATTGGTTGACCCGGTCAAGAAGTTCATCCGAATCAAACATGGAATCAAGCCCCTCAAGGTCAGGCTGTTCTTTTCCTGACGACCCTGTCGGGTTAGAGTAATTATCGTCAAAAAAATCAGGTGCGTTCATAAACAATCGTAAAGAGTTTCTCTACCGGCGGTCATATTCTCACTCCATAAATATAACAGAATTTTATTAAGAAAACATTCTGACAGCTTGGCAATAGGAGGAGCATAACCATTCATGGTCTATAAAAACGGAATACAGCTTCGGCAATTTTAGCTCCTGATACAGCGTGGAGTTCTTCGATTGTGGCTTGTGAGATGCTGTCAACAGAACCGAAGTGTTGGAGCAGTCTGAATGCTGTTTTTTCTCCAACTCCTGCAATCGTCGTGAGTTCAGTCTGCAAGGTTCTCTTTGTTCTCAGTTTCCTGTGATAGGTAATGGCAAATCGGTGGGCTTCATCGCGAAGCTGCTGGAGCAGTTTCAGCGCAGGAGAAGTTTTCGGCAGGTTAAATGTGTCTGGGGTTTCAGGTAAAAAAATTTCTTCAATACGTTTTGCCAAGCCAATAACGGAAATCGATAAACCAAGAGTATTCAGGGTATGAAAAGCAGTGTTTACCTGACCTTTTCCTCCGTCAACTACAATAAGATCAGGAAGGGGAAGCTCTTTTGAAAGTGAGCCGCCGAAACGGCGTAGAATTACTTCATTCATGGCAGCATAATCATCTGACCCCGCAAACGTATGGAGTTTAAATTTTCTATAATCAGATTTTTTTGGCTTTCCTTTCTCAAAACAAACCATTGAACTTACGTAATCTGTCCCTTGAAGATGAGAATTATCAAAACACTCAATTCGCTGAGGGATTTTGGGCAGGTGCAGCAACTGCTTGAGAGCGCTAACACCATGGTGCTCGCGGGCTATCTCGCCCCGTTTCTGTTTCTGGATAAGGTACTCCTCCAAGTGGTGTCGCGCGTTTTGTCGGCACATTTCCACCAGATGCGCTTTTTCTCCGATTTGAGGTACAAGGAACCTGATATTCTTTTTTTCTTGATTTTCCTCTTTTAGTTTTTCCACGATAAAGGCTCTCAAAGCATCCTCTTCATCAACGGCAAGCTCTTTCTGCAGAAGGATTTCATCAGGAATCAGCTCAAGGGTTTCCAGATAGTATTTTTCTACCAATCTTGCCTGCAGTTCGCCGTCTGTTTCCCCATGGGTATTACTCATGTACATATGCTGTGAACCAAGCAGTTTTCCCTCACGTATTTTAAATACCACTCCGCACCCTTCATTTTCCGATGCTGCAACAGCAAACACATCTCTGTCCAGGCCATCTCCCGCTACCATTTTCTGCCGCTCAGCATAACGCTTCAAACTGTCGAGCTGTGCTTTTATTTCAGCGGCCTGTTCGAACTTCAGTTCTCGGGCCAGTGTCTGCATTGTGTCAGTGAGTGAGCGTATCATGCTTGAGGTTTTACCTTTCAGCAGTCGTTTTATCTCATTGATCATATTGAGATACTCCTCTTCAGGCACAAGTCCTTCGCACGGCCCTTTGCATTTATGGATGTGGTAGTCGAGGCAGACCTTGTATTTTTTTGATGCAATATTTTCCTCACTGAGACGGTATTTACAGCTCCGTAAAGGGAATATCGAGCCGATAAGATCAAGAATCAAGCGAAGTTGACGGGCTTCCGTATATGGGCCGAACCATGTGGAACCATCTTTTTTCAATTGGCGGGTAAAGAATATCCGGGGGAAAGGCTCATTGGTGATAACCAGATAAGGATAGGTTTTGTCATCCTTCAGGTTCACATTGTAACGTGGTTTCAGCTCCTTGATCAGATTATTCTCTAATATCAGTGCTTCAACCTCCGAAGAGGTTATAATGACTTCAAAATCGGTTATGTGAGAGACCAGTACCAGTGTTTTACCATAGTGCTGCTGCTGATTTCTGAAATATGATCGAACCCGGTTCCGAAGGTTTTTTGCCTTGCCGACATAGATAATTTTTCCCGTAGCGTTCCTGAATTGATAAATCCCGGGATTTGTGGGCAGTGTAGCAAGTTTTTCATCAAGAGCTTTTTTAAATCCCCGATGTGGTGAGAGAGCATTCTGATTATCCATCGGTGATTGCAATTGGATTAGTTACGTACATATTCTTTAGGGTACCGAAAAACAATACACAAAAAAAGGGAAAGCCGCATAAACCATGCGGCTTTCCCTTTAAAATAAAGAACAGGTAGAAGGTCTTTAACTGTCTTCAAGGGTATCGTATTCGCCTTTCAGTGCAAACACCCCGAAGGTTATAAGACTGAATGCGATAATTGGCATAAGTACGACAATAACAATAGACCAGAAAATCCAGTTCTCTTCACTGGGTTTTGCTGCGATCTCCTTCATTGCCTGCTTTATTACCAACGGAACTATCCCTACACCCATGAGTGCCCAGAGAAGTCCGAAAATCCTTTTTATTGCTGACATAATTCAAATTGATTTAAAAGGTTCTTGGTTACTCGACGTCCATGTTGTTGGTCTTGTTGGATATGTAGAGTGATCCGATGACAAAACTTACACCGGCAATCAATATCGGGTACCAGAGACCAGCAAGCGGATCAGCAGGTGGCAGGCCTGGGCCCGGACGGGATGCTTCAACAAGACGGGTTGAAATAAGCGGCACCAGACCACCGAAGACGCCGTTACCGATGTGGTAAGGTAAAGACATCGACGTGTAGCGGATACGGGTAGGGAAAATTTCAACCAGGAATGCAGCAATCGGTCCATAAACCATGGTGACAAAAATCACCTGAATTAGAACAAGACCGATCATTTTGTAGTATAGGTCTTGAGAAAGGGTTACTTCTTTCTTGGTTTCAGGTTTCAACTTCTCTTTAGGCAGAGCAGCTTTAAGAGCTGGATCAACCGGAAACTTTGCTTTTACTGTTTCCTTGTAAGTTGTTCCATCAGTAAACGCTTTAGTTGTGATGGTCGTGATCAGGGAGTCGGCACCTTTAACCGCATTTTTTACCGTTACCACCTTTTTCTCAACAATCTCAACTTTATTCTTGAGGTTGGCATCGTTGTACATGATGGAGTAGATAGGACGATAAGCGATAATAGCGATAAGCATACCGGCCATCATGATGTACTTGCGTCCGATTTTATCGGAAAGCGAGCCGAAAACAATAAAGAATGGTGTGCCGATAAGCAAGGCTATCGAGATGATAAAGTTGCTCTGTACAAACTCTACGTTACAGGCGTTCTGAAGGAAAGAAAGTGCATAGAACTGCCCGGTATACCATACAACACCCTGACCGGCTGTTGCGCCCAAAAGTGCAATCAGCACCATCTTCAGGTTGCCTTTTTGTTTGAAGCTCTCTGCCAGGGGGTTAGCGGAGGTTTTGCCTTCCTTCTTCATTTTAACAAACAGTGGAGACTCCGACATCCTCAAGCGGATGAAGACAGAAACTGCCACAAGTAATGATGAAAGAATGAACGGAATGCGCCATCCCCAGTCGCCGAAGGTTTCAACACCAACAGCCTGACGTACAATAAGAATAACGCCGAGTGCGAGGAAGAGGCCTAAGGTTGCCGTTGTCTGGATAAAGCTTGTCCAGAAGCCCCGCTTTCCTGCAGGAGAGTGTTCAGCGACATAGGTTGCAGCGCCGCCGTACTCACCTCCAAGAGCAAGTCCCTGAAGCAGTCTTAAAAGGAAAACAATAGCCGGAGCGACAAATCCAATGGTTTTATAACCAGGAACAAGACCGATGGCGAAGGTGGAACCGCCCATGATTACAAGGGTAACAAGGAACGTGTACTTCCGTCCGATAAGATCACCAAGGCGCCCGAAGAACAGTGCTCCGAAGGGTCGGACAACAAAACCAGCGGCAAATGTTGCAAGTGTGGCAAGCAGAGCAGCTGTAGGGTTGTCTTTTGGAAAAAACTGTTCGGAAATAATTTTCGCAAGAGTACCGAAAATATAAAAGTCATACCACTCGATGAGTGTACCGACCGACGAAGCGGCGATAACCCTCCTGGTACTGGTCACCTGTTCATTAGTGGAAACGTCTCTGACATTTTGTGCCATAAAAGTTTTCTTTGATTGTTAATAAAAAATGTGTTCAGTTTGTTGCTTTCTGCTGGTAAGTAGACTCAACTTACTTGATAAACTCGTGTTCATTCTCTTTGACAACAAGCACCGGGCAGGGAGCGCGGCGTATCACATGCTCAGCAACACTGCCGAGAATCATGCGTTTCAGGCCGCGGCGACCGTGTGACCCCATAATAATGACATCAGCTTCCTGACGTTTGGCATAGTCGAGGATGCACTCTTCGGCAAATCCTTCATAAATCACATAATCCGCAACAATGCCGGCCATCTTCTCTTCTTCAATTAAAGAGGCAAGTTGTTTCTCTGCTTCAGCGCGTTCTTTTTCAAGTCCGTGTGAATAATTGATGGTGGGATCATTCTCGATAACACCGACTAGAAAGACCTCTCCGCCGGAGAGCCTCGCAAATTCGTTGGCGTATTGCAGCGCTTTGCGCGACAAACCCGAGAAATCAACCGGGCAAATGATTTTTTTAATGGTAATCATAGTACCGCTGTTGTGTTTTAGTTATTGAAATAATGCGGTTTAATGTTGATTGATCGTAAAAAAAAGAGCAACAAATAGTGTACAAAAGCTACGCCATAAAGTGCAGCAAAACGTGATTCAACAAAAAAGCCCACACTTTATTGATAAAAAGTGCAGAATCTTTCAGTATTACAGGAACAAAAGCCTTTTACTCAGGCGATTACTGTATGTCGAAAAGAAAATGTAAAGGAAAATGTAAAAAAGCCGTTCCATGCCGTCTGTTCATGGTCGCTTTGTCAAGCTGTCTCGAAAGGCTCTCTTGTAATATCGTTAAAATTCCTGAAGTAACAATTGTTTGTTTCAGGAAACAGTGACCTTAACGAAATATAATAGGCGAAACTACAGGGAAAAAAACCGCAGTTTCCTGCGGCTTTTTTTTCCATGATAGACAGCGATTTAGAAAGTCACTGTTGCCCAGAGTTCTGGAAGCAGTGCATGTTCGTTTACCAACTCTGTGCCAAGACTGGATGTTTTCATAGAGGCGTAACGCACAGTTGGTTGAAGAGTGAAAGTTCCCTGTGCTGACTCATGCAGCTTGATCTTGTACTGAGCATAGATAAAGTTATTGGTGTATACCTGATTACCACCTGGAGTAAGACTGGCTTGAGTAAGAGTGGATTTGTCGGTTGTACTGTTGTGATCATACCATACAGTGACCGGTCCTGACTCCGCCTTGATTCTGAAGAAATCACCAAAGTAATCAACTCTGGTGCCAGCGAAAGGATTTGGTGTGGCTGGAGTCCCTGCTCCAGCAGGAGTCGTGCCGCTGCCTCTGGTATAGAAGGCACTTGCCGATAATTTTACGCCACTTAGAGGAACACTGACGTTTGTACCGTAGGTGACTGGTCTGAATCCGAAATGAATAGGCGCGGCAGCAGGATTGTTAGTACTATAAGTAGTTGGATAAGAAGCGCCTGGAGTCCATGTCTGTGTTAAGACATCAGATTTTGTTAGGATAGCAACCGCCTGCGGTTCAAAAGTAACATTTCCTAGATTGAACTTGTAGCTTGTGTGAATTCCATATCCGTCATTCAGGAGGCCATCGCCACTCCATGAGGTGTTCCCTGCCGCATTGTTGTCAAGCACGACAAACGTTGCATTTAAATCACCAGGGCCTACTTTTCCGCCAACGTTTGCACCAAATGCACGATCGTTAAGGAGAAGATCAATTGGAGTGAATATAGGGCGGGTCGGAAAGAGTGTTAGGTCAAAGATAGGATTGTTGGCTGAGTTCAAAGGTAAACGACCCACCAGGTAATGGCTGCCGCTACTCATATGCCCGAAGTAGAACTGAGATAATTGAAGGTTATATACCTCTCCATTAGCATAACCGACAGTCTGCCATCCGCCATTGCGACTGTCTTCATTAGTAACCAAGGCCTTGAAAAAATAGCCGTCGCCAAGGTCGGCCGCTGCTCTCAGGTTCAGGCGGTATTGCCAATCAACATTATCAACATCCTGATGACCTGTAATCCAGTCTTGCACGCGGACAGAGGCGTCTCCGCTGATGTTCAGGGCTGCAAAAGCTGGTGATGCGTATGACAGTGCTGCAAACATTGCAGCAAGTGATAGCATTTTTTTCATGTGTGTTCTCCGTTAGGTTGTGTGTGTGTTAACAAGAAAAAAAAAATTCCTGCCTTTTTGAAAGGCAAGGAACAGGTTGAAAAGGATATACCTTGTTACAATATTGTTAAATGTAATAAAAATAGAAGATAAAGACCAAACGTGACTTTCTGTGCCTGGATAGTATTTCCTATATAGTGTTTTATAATATAAGGTTAACAGTTTATTTGAATCCGGGCTGAAATTTGGTTGTAAGCAAGAGTGAGCTCCTGATAGAAATCTACATTGAAGGGATTTATATCTTGTCTGCTCTATTGAGATATAGGAATGAGCTGTGAAATTGTGTAAAGGAGGGAATAGAATGGCGTTCAATCAAGGGTCTAACAAGGCTGCCAAAGAAGATTAGGGGCAGCCTTGCTAAACAATCAAATAAAATCAAGAAAAAAGAACATCAAGCTCTTAGAACTTGTAGCGTACGCCAACGGCAGTAATGGTATTGTTCTGGTAATAAGTTGATGAAGAAAGTCCTACTCCAGAGAAGGTGGCATACATCAAACCTGCATAAGTATCAAGAGACTTGGTGATATGGTAATCAGCAAGCAGAGAGTAGTACATCTGATTAGAGTAAGACTGAGAGAGATCAGTATTCGCTTGAGGACTGACACTATAAACTCCTGCTGCCATGTTGAATTTACTTGAGAAATTATAGTCACCGCCTCCAAACAAAATGTGAGTACTCTTATCGGAAGCAGTTGCCGAAAAATTAGAGACCTTTCCAACATTTTGTCCGTAGTAGTTGTAGAGGGTAGGGGTTGTCGATATTATGTTAGATGGAGCGCCAAGAGTATATTGCTGATATCCGATCTTCAGTGTAGCAGCACCAATCTTATACTTGGCAGCAACCATCCATGCCTTGGTGTTTTCATTGGTTATATCAACTGCGTTAGATGTTGCGGCACTGGCGACACCCGTTATTGCATCGTTAAAAGCTTGGTATGTACCCTGGATTCCGAAATTACCCTCTTCGTAGCCGGCGTTCAGAGCATAAGCCGTTTTTGCTGTGGCTTCTCCAAGGGTGCCTCCGAGCTTTAAGAGTCCACCGAAATTAAACGAACCGATTTTGTTAGTGTACTTCAAGCTATTGTCAACACGGGTATCCTCGCTGACTCCACCTCCGCCACCGTAGGTACCAGAAAAGCCCAGAGGTGAGAACAACTGTGCGTCTTGAACAGGGTCATAAGTTACGCAGATGTCATAAATAGGAGCGTAGTTACGACCAACGGCAAGAGAGCCCCAATCACTATATGAAAGGCCGACAAATGCCTGCCTGTTGAACAATTGACCATTCATCGAACTGTTTGCTCCTGCTGTTGTGAGAGTCTCACCATTAGTAGCCAATTCGGCGGCTGCATTGTTCACTCTGCCTGTGGGCAGATTGAAGCCCTCTTCAAGGGTATAGAATACCTTCAGGCCGTCACCGATATCCGTAGTCCCTTTAACACCAAGGCGGGAGTCTGATATACCGCCGTTGAACAATCCGATTGCTGCGCCATGCACTACTGATCTCTTGACTGGGCTGACAGGGTTAACCGATGCAGGGAATTGAGGATCAATACTCAACGAATGTGATACGTCACCGAAAGCGGTATCAAGAGTACCGTAAACATTGATGTTAGTGCCGCCAACAGTGATGTTAGTGTCTGCAAAAGCCGGTGATGCGTATGATAGTGCTGCAAACATTGCAGCAAGTGATAGCATTTTTTTCATGTGTGTTTTCCGTTAGGTTGTGTGTGTTAACAAGAAAAAAAAAAGAACAAAAAATGTTACAATATCGTTAAATGTAATAAAAATAGAAGAAAACGACCAAGAGGGAATTATTCCCCCTTGATCAAAGGATTTTTTTATTTATTTGCGGCGGTGAAGAATTATAATTAAGCAGCCCTATTTTATCAATTTTGCAGGAATTTGATCATGTCACAGGTCAGGCTGAGAGTAAGTGCTTTATGTATAAATGATGGCCAAGTTCTGCTTATAGAGCACAAAAGTTTTGCTCCTGAAGATCCCCACCTTCCTCAAAGTTACTGGATTCTCCCAGGTGGTGTTGTTGAACGGGGCGAAACTCTTGATGAAGCTTTGAAGAGAGAGATGATGGAGGAGACAGGGCTTGAGTGTCAGGTGGGCAGTCTGCTATTTATCAAGGAGCTACTCTATCCACATCCCGGCGTGCAGGAGCAGGGAAGCATTCATCACTCTGTATCGCTTGGGTTTTTCTGTACGGTTACCGGAGGTGAAATGATAACCGGCAAAGACCCTGAATATGCCGATGACCAGCAGGTAATTCTTAAAGTGAGTTGGCTTCCGCTTGCTGAACTGGATAGATATGACCTTTATCCGCCCTTTCTTCCCGACTACATTCTTGCTCAAAATACTGAAGATGTTCAGAGTGCTGTACCTGAGTTTTTCAGTGCGTTGCAATAATCGTCACTCCTGCATGGAATCTGTTGTGCAGGAGTGACGGGCAATACACATGGTTCAGATATCAATAATCATTCCGAGTGTGGTAAAGCTTTCGGGATGGTAGAAGTACATCCCCTGTATGCTCATTCCCGAAAAATAGTTGCATGCCACTCTCACTTTTTCAAGACCTATAGCATTGAGGCGCATACCTGCCTGTATGTTCCATGTTCCCCTGTACCCTCTTGTTTCCTGCAGTGATGACTGCCAGACCGGCAGCAGTTTAAAGTCCGCGGCAAGATAGGTGTTGCCGGGAGTGGAGAGTTCGCCGCCGGCATGGAAAGAGCTGGGATTAATACCACCCGGCAAGGTGTGGTAGATATACTGGTAACCGGCATAGACCCGGTGACCCGGAGCACTCAGCGCCAGAACGAGATCCAGGAATTCACGGCTGTAGGTGAAGGGAATAGCCGGGCCGCCGGGTTCAGGAATCCATCCGCTGCCATCGGGTTCGTAGTGCCCGTCTTCAAAATGGGCAGAGATGTGGCTCAGACGGACTCTTCCGCTGAATTCATCAAAGGGTAATGTTTGGCTGCTGATCTTTTCTTTCCAGCTCGTATTGATGCCAAAAAGATAACTGACAGCATCAACCGGAAATTTGAAATTGTCACTTTCCCGCAGGAGTGACCAGGTTCCGAAATCAACGCCAATGGCAAAGGTTTTACTCTTGTTCTGGTAGAGATCAGCTGTTGTTCCGATATCAAGATTCAGAAAACGCTGGCCCACGTAAGGCATCACCGAAACCTGTGGTTCCATAGGGTCGGCAAGAAGTGGTGTAAAGATTGTTTTAGTTGTAGGATTCAGTAGCTGATCCGCCGGAGCGTTTTTCAGTGAGATAAAAAGCAGTGCTGTCAGGATGACCACTGTTCTGCAGAGTCGGTAGGTATTGGCCATGGTTAAGTAAATAAAGCGGTTACAGGGTTTCAGAATTGTTTGTTATTGGGCGAGCAAAGTGTTCAGCACTGCCATGCGGACTGCAACACCGTTCGTCACCTGTTCAAGCAGCACGCTTTTCGAATAACCTGGCGGCTGTATGCGGTCGGCAACATTGTTTGATATCTCAATTTCACGGTTGATCGGTCCGGGATGAAGTACAAGAAGATGTTTCTGGATTCTTTCAAGGCGTTCGTCGGTAAGGCCATAATAGACTGAGTACTCCTCCAGGGAGGGGAGGTATCCTCCAGTAGCGCGTTCAAGCTGCAGACGAAGCACGATTGCAGTATCAGCCCAGGCTATGGCCTGGTCAAGGTCGGTGAACAGTTTGACACCAAGCTGGGCAGCATCAGGAGGCATGAGAGTTACAGGAGAGCACAGTCCAACTTCTGCACCGGCGGTAAGGAGTCCGTATATGTTTGATCGTGCGACCCGACTGTGGAGAACATCACCGATAATAATCACCTTGAGGCCTTCAATTTTCCCGAAATATTCCCGAAGCGTAAACATGTCGAGCAGAGCCTGTGTCGGGTGCTCATGAGATCCGTCACCCGCATTGATGACCGGTTTCAATGTTATTCCCGTTATGAGATCCGCAGCACCTGAAGAGGGATGGCGCAGCACAAAGGCATCCACCTGCATTGCTTCAAGATTTTTAATGGTATCGCTCAGGGTCTCTCCTTTGCTGACGCTGCTTGAAGCTGCGCTGAAGTTCAGAGTTCCGGCACCAAGATACCGTGCTGCCAATTCAAAAGAAAAACGGGTGCGGGTTGAGTTTTCAAAAAAAACAAGTGCAATGCGTTTGTTGGAGAGGGTGGGTTTAAAAGAAGGATTGGCGGTGGTCAACTCTTTTTTAAAGCCGGTGGCCATGTCGAGTATACAGGCGATATCACTGGCCGGAACATTGCATAATCCAGTAAGGTGCTTCAAATTAGACCTTTATTTGTGACTTTTCAGAAATATATTTTCACCAAAGGTACAAAAAAATTGATGATCAAAAACTACCTTGCAACAGTTACGTATCTATGTCCTGTTGTTCATCCGTCTCTATGTCATTCTGAACGAAGTGAAGAAACCATAGAGCCAAAAACAGCCGGTACAGATGTTAATAGGTTTTTATTTTTACCAATATGCATGAAATGAGCATAGCGCTTTCCATTGTAGAAGCAGTCGAGGCCAAAGCGCGAGAGGAAGGAGCCGGAAGCATTTCCGGAATTGATCTTGTTATAGGAAAACTTGCCGGAATTGAGCCGCAGTCATTGAAATTCTGTTTTTCAGCTGCAGCCAAAGGAACGCTTGCCGAAGAAGCACTGCTTCAGGTTGAGGAACCGGAAGGTATGGGCGAGTGTGGAGAGTGTGGAAGAATGTTTCCCGTTTCTTTTTATTATGCAGAGTGTCCCGATTGCCGTTCACTGCGGGTGAAGATCGTGTCGGGAGAAGAATTTTTAATACAATCAATAACTATAGAAGAATAAGAGAATGTGCGATACCTGCGGTTGTTCAGCGGATGGCGGGGCAGTGCTCCGCAAGCCAGGGCTTAGCGATTATCATGTTCATGTCACCCAGAGTAGTGGTCATGGAGATCATCATCATCATGAGACCGGTCATGACCATGAACACCATCATCATCATGAAAAAAAGAGCCGCACGATTGCGCTTGAACAGGATGTCCTTCAAAAAAACAATCTTCTTGCAGAAAGAAACCGAGGATATTTTGAGGCGCGCAGTATTTTTGTGCTTAATTTTCTGAGTTCCCCCGGTTCGGGAAAAACCTCGCTGCTTGAAAAAATCATTCCGGCACTTCAGCAGCATATTCCTGTGGCTGTTATAGAAGGCGATCAACAGACCACCAACGATGCCGATCGAATTCATGCTCTCGGTGTGCCCGTGATCCAGATTAATACCGGTTCGGGATGCCATCTAGATGCTTTGATGGTTCACAGTGCCGTCAAGGAGCTTGAGCTTCAGGATAACTCGCTGCTCTGTATCGAAAATGTCGGCAATTTAGTTTGTCCGGCAATGTTTGATCTTGGAGAAGCCCTTAAAGTAGTCATAATCAGTGTGACTGAAGGTGACGACAAACCTCTGAAATACCCGACCATGTTTCATGAGGCTGATATTTGCATTCTCAACAAGCTTGATCTTCTCCCTTACGTTGACTTTGATGCCCTGAAGTGCAGGGAGAATGCCCTGCGGGTTAATCATCACCTTGAATGGTTTGAAGTATCGGCGAAAACCGGCGAGGGCCTTCCGCTCTTGCAGGAGTGGATTACAACCCAACTGAAGCAGCGCTGACTTTCAAGGATCATACCGCTGAAGAGCGGAGGCGACTGCAGGTCAATGGTATCGTGCAGGGAGTTGGATTTCGGCCGTTTGTCTATCGGGTTGCCACACATTACGCTTTAAAAGGTTTTATCCGCAATACCTCATCAGGTGTTCTGATTGAGGTTCAGGGCTCGTCTTCTCTCATCGAAAAATTCTGTCGAACACTCAAGGATGATGCTCCGCCGCTGGCCAGAATAGAAGCAATAGAGGAGTGCGCTATTGCCTGTATTTCCGAAGATGCTTTTGTGATCGGTGATTCAAGCACCGGTGCTGAAGTCGAAACACTTATTCCACCGGATATTGCGCTCTGCAGCAAATGTCGTTGTGAGCTTTTGGATCCTCGAAACCGTCGGTTTCGTTATCCGTTTATCAACTGCACCAACTGCGGTCCCCGCTACACTATTGTAGAACGCCTGCCTTATGACCGGCCGTTTACATCGATGCATGACTTTACAATGTGTCCCGAATGTGAACAGGAGTACCACAATCCTCTTGATCGTCGTTTTCACGCCCAGCCCAATGCCTGCCCGGTGTGCGGCCCGGCCCTCTCTCTGCTCGACTCGACCGGCAAACCCTGCAGTGTAACGGATGCAGCAGCTGAGGCCGTAGCGCTTCTTAAACAGGGGCGGATTGTTGCGTTGAAAGGAGTTGGCGGTTTTCATCTTGCCGTTGATGCACGTAATGGAGAGGCGGTTCGCCAATTGAGAGAGAGGAAAGGTCGTGCAGCCAGGCCTTTTGCCGTTATGATGCGCGATATGGCTGTTGTAAGGGATTTTTGTGAACTCAGTGAGTGCGAATGTGCAGCACTTAACTCTCCGGAAGCCCCTATTGTGCTCCTGAAAAAGAAAACAGTTGAAGGGCTTTCTCCATCAGTTGCGCCACTCCATGACAGGCTTGGAATTATGCTTCCCTATGCACCATTGC
Source organism: uncultured Chlorobiaceae bacterium (assembly GCA_903851385.1). Taxonomy (GTDB): domain Bacteria; phylum Bacteroidota; class Chlorobiia; order Chlorobiales; family Chlorobiaceae; genus Chlorobium. Next base: position 88,297 of record CAINOC010000045.1, read on the forward strand.
ATATCCTGCTTTTCGATGATAGGATTGATGTTCTCGTGATGACCAGCGCAAATTTCAGCGAGGAGCCTATTGTCAATGAAAATGGTGAAGCGCTCTTGCGGCTCAAGGGCATTGCTGACGCTTTTCTCATGCATAACAGGCCAATCCATCTGAAATGCGACGATTCAGTAACCATCCATCTTTCCGGATCGCTCCGCCATATCAGGCGAAGCAGGGGGTATGTGCCAGCGCCGGTTTACCTCCGCGATGATGGTCCGGTTGTTCTTGGTACAGGAGGAGAGCTTAAAAACACAGTTGCTCTTTTGAAGGGTACTCATGCCTTGCTAAGCCAGCATATCGGCGATATGAAAAACTACGAGGCATACCGGCATTTTCAGCATATTGCAGCCCATCTTCAGCATCTTTTTCAGGCTACGCCGGAACTTCTGGTTCATGATCTTCACCCTGGATATATGACAACCGGGTGGGCACTGCAGCAGAACCTACCAGTGCTTGGTGTCCAGCATCATCATGCCCATCTTGCTTCATGTCTTGCTGAAAACAAGGTGGAAGGTCCGGCAATAGGTATTATACTTGATGGTACAGGTTACGGAATAGACGGGACGATATGGGGCGGAGAGGTTCTGATTGGCGATGCTGATGGAGTGCATCGGTTTGCCTCCTTTGAACCCATGCCGCTGCCGGGTGGTGATGCAGCAGTCGAGCAACCCTGGCGAGCCGCACTTGGTTATCTCTCCCGAAGTTTTTCCACCATACCCGATCTGCCGTTTATGAAAGGGAGGACGATTGAACCTCTTCTTGAGCTGCTTCAAAAAAAGGTCAGTGTCTATGAAACATCAAGTTGCGGCAGACTTTTTGACGCTGTAGCCGCTCTTTGCGGATTGCAGGGGGAAATAACCTATGAGGGAGAGGCTGCTATACAATTGATGCTGGCAGCAGGGGGGGCAATTGGTAGTTCGTCATTCCGTTATCTCCTTAAGGAGCATAACGGTCGATGGATCATGAAAGTGTCGCCGATTATTCATGATGTTGTTACCGCAGTTCAGGAAGGGGTTTCGGTTGTTGACATCAGCCGGCGTTTTCATCGCACTCTGGTCAACTGTTTTGCTGATATTAGTAGAAAGGCTTTCGACGCAACAGGTATCAAGACGGTTGCCTTGAGTGGTGGTGTATTTCAGAATGCCCTTCTGTTTGAAACCCTTGTGTGTGAACTGGAAAAAGCCGGCTACCGGGTTATTACCCACTCCCTTGTACCATCGAACGATGGAGGCATCTCTCTCGGTCAGGCTGTTATCGGTCGGAGCTATCTTGCCGGTCGGTATCGAGGTGTTTATTAGCCATAACGCTATGATCTCATTGCAATTTAGTTTGATTATATTTCCTCTGATTCTCATCAATCAATAAACCATCTTCATCAATGTGCCTTGCCATACCCGGAAAACTTCTTGAAATATTAGATGAAAACGGTCTGAAAATGGGGACTGTTGATGTAAACGGATCAAAAACAAGGGCATGTCTTGAATATGTGCCCGACATTCAGGTAGGGCAATACACCATCATCCATGCCGGGTTTGCCTTGAAAATTATTGACGAAGAGGAGGCCGCCGAAAGCCTGAAGCTATGGGAAGAGCTTTTCGAGAGTGGAGCTTTTCTGCCTGATGAGGAGCCACCTTCGCCTGAATCTCTGTGAGGCCCGCTCCAATGAAATATATTGACGAATATCGTAATCCGCAGCTTGCCCGGAACCTCATTGACACCATCAGGCGAAAAACAACCCGCCACTGGACGATTATGGAAATCTGTGGCGGTCAGACCCACTCCATTCTTCGTAACGGTATAGATCAACTGCTTCCTGATACCATAGAGTTGGTGCACGGCCCTGGTTGTCCGGTCTGTGTTACACCGCTTGAATCGATTGAGAGAGCGCTTTTGATCGCCTCGCGAAAAGATGTTATTTTTACCAGTTTCGGTGATATGCTGCGTGTTCCCGGCAGTTCGAAGGATCTCTTTATGGTGCGCAGTGAAGGCGGAGATGTGCGCATTGTCTTTTCACCGCTTGATGCCTTGCAGATAGCCCGAGACAATCCCCTCAAAGAGGTAGTGTTTTTCGCTGTAGGTTTTGAAACTACTGCACCTGCCAATGCCATGGCAGTGTATCAGGCAGCACGCGAAGGTATTCGGAATTTCAGTGTCATTGTGAGCCAGGTCATGGTTCCACCGGCAATGCGGGCTATTCTTTCTTCACCCGATAACCGGGTTCAGGGATTTCTTGCTGCAGGGCATGTCTGTGCCATCATGGGTTATGCGGCATATGAACCGGTTGCCCGTGATTTCAATGTTCCGATTGTGCCCACAGGTTTCGAACCGGTCGACCTGCTCGCTGGTATTCTTAAAACGGTTGAGATGTGTGAAGAGGGCAGGGCCGAGGTTGTGAACCGCTACGGGCGTGTTGTAAGCCGTGAAGGAAACCTGGTGGCACAGGAGACGATCGGTAAGGTTTTTGAGGTAACAGACCGCCAGTGGCGCGGGATTGGTCTTATTCCCGGGAGTGGTCTTAGTCTCAAGGCAGACTTTTCCCTTTACGATGCAGAAAAAAAGTTTAATGTCACTCATATATGCACTGCAGAGTCACCACTCTGCAAGAGCGGAAGTGTACTTCAGGGTATCCTGAAGCCGGACGGCTGTCCTGCATTTGCCAGAGAGTGTACTCCTGAACACCCGCTTGGCGCTACAATGGTCTCTTCCGAAGGTGCCTGTGCTGCTTATTATAACTATCACCGTAATGTTTATCCCCTATGACGATTGCCCCGGTCTGTCCCTCCCCGATTTTGCAGCATGAAACTGTTCAGATGGCGCATGGTGCCGGAGGACGGTTATCGCAGACACTCATGCAGCGGGTATTTATGCCGCATCTTCACAACACCTTTCTGGATCTTCTTGACGATCAGGCAAAGCTGGATCTGCCGGCAGGACGAACAGCCTTTACTACCGACACCTATGTGGTGAGTCCGATCTTTTTTCCTGGCGGCAATATCGGTGAGCTTGCCGTAAACGGAACCGTAAACGACTTGGCGGTCGGCGGAGCAACGCCGATGTATTTGAGTGCCGGCTTTGTGCTTGAAGAAGGGTTCTCTTTAGTCGAGCTAGAAACCATCGTCAAGAGTATGGCCGAGGCTGCCAGCAAGGCAGGGGTCATGATTGTGACCGGTGATACCAAAGTGGTTGGAAAAGGGCAGTGCGATAAAATTTTTATCAATACTTCCGGAGTCGGCACTGTCAGGGATGGTACCGCTCTTTCCTGCCGAAACCTGAAAGCGGGTGACAGCATTATTCTTTCAGGGACGGTGGGAGATCATGGAATGGCTATCATGACTTCTCGCGAAGGGCTCTCCTTTCAGTCAACAATTGCAAGTGACTGTGCAGCATTGAACTCCATGATTTCGGCAGTGCTCGATGTAGTGCCCGCTGTTCATGCCATGCGTGATCCGACGAGGGGTGGAGTGGCTGCTACCTTGAATGAACTGGCTGGTTCTTCTTCAGTAGGGATTGAAATAAATGAAACAACGATTCCTGTAAACCCGGATGTCAGGGGGGCCTGCGAACTGCTCGGCATTGATCCCCTTCATGTAGCAAACGAAGGCAAGCTGGTGCTTGCTGTTGCCCCTGAAGATGCTGAAAAGGTTGTTGAGGTGCTGCGCTCTTTTGAACCCGGCCGGGATGCCGTTATTATCGGATCGGTTGTTCAGGATCATCCCGGTATGGTTGTGATGCGAACAGCATTCGGCAGCCGCCGTATTATTGATCTGCCTCTTGGCGAACAGCTGCCGAGGATCTGCTGATTGTTCTACATGTTCAGGGCTCGTTTTTCAATGGCTAACGCTGCTTCTCGTACCACTTCAGAAAGGCTCGGGTGTGGGTGGCAGGTACGCGCAATGTCTTCTGATGATGCCCTGAACTCCATGGCAAGCGCTGCTTCAGCAATGAGGTCGGAGGCACTTGCCCCGATGATGTGTACCCCGAGTATCTCATCCGTTTTCGCATCGGCAAGCATTTTAACAAACCCTTCGGCATCGCCGAGGCCAAGTGCCCTGCCGTTAGCTGCAAAGGGGAACTGTCCTGTTTTATAGTCCTTCCCTTCGGCGCGAAGCTGCTGCTCGGTTTTACCCACCCAGGCTATTTCAGGTGTGGTGTAGATAACCCAGGGCATGCTGTTGTAGTCGAGGTGGGGTTTCTGTCCGGCAATCAGTTCTGCGACCATGACACCTTCGTCTTCAGCCTTGTGGGCAAGCATTGGGCCGCGCACGACGTCGCCGATTGCATAAACGCCCGTTGCTGCTGTCGCGCAGTGGTCGTTGACAGGAATAAAGCCGCGTTCATCAATCTGCAGGCCGATGGTTTCGAGGTTGAGGTTTTCTGCGTTGGGAGTGCGCCCTACGGAAACAATAAGCTTATCGCATTCGAGGGTATGTTCGGAGCCCTGGTCGTCAGTATAATCTATACTGATTCCTGTTGCTGTTTGTTTTGCCTGACCAATCCTAACTCCAAGCTTGATATGCAGGCCCTGCTTTAAGAAGAGTTTAGAAGCTTCCCTCGAAACGCTTTCATCTGCGGCACCGAGGAAGGAAGGCATAACTTCAAGTACGGTTACTTCTGCTCCGAGTCTGCGCCAGACTGATCCTACTTCAAGACCGATGACTCCGGCACCTATAACGCCGAGTTTTTTGGGAGCTTCACTGAATTTGAGTGCGCCTTCGTTGTCGCAGATGGTGATGTTGTCGACCTTAACGTTAGGGATATGGCGGGCTTTTGAGCCGGTGGCGATGATGACTTTTTGAGCAAGCACCTCTTCAGTCCCATCTTTGCCGGTGATGGTGATGCGGTATCCGGCATCGGTTTTTCCTGCAAACGATCCTCGACCTTTGAGGAGGCTGATTTTATTTTTGCGGAAGAGAAACTGAATGCCTGAAGTCATTTTAGTGACAATAGCCTCTTTACGTTTCTGCATTTGTGCAACATCCATGCTGACTCCGCTGACGGTGATCCCATGGTCCAAGAGGTGATGAGACATCTTTTCATAGACCTCAGATGATGCAACGAGCGCCTTGAGGGGAATACATCCGGCGTTGAGGCAGGTGCCTCCGAGGCGGGGTTCGCCTGTGGGGTCATCGTAAGCGCTGAATTCGCAGCAGGCTACCGAAAAACCAAGTTGTGCGGCCCTGATTGCGGCGATATAGCCGCCAGGTCCTGCGCCGATAACAAGAACGTCAAATTGTTTGTTCATAATGTAGTTGTCTCATTTTATCTCTTAGAGATCAAGTAAGAGGCGCGCCGGATCTTCCAGTGCATCCTTGATGGCTACCAGGCCAAGCACGGCTTCGCGCCCGTCGATAATGCGGTGGTCGTAAGACATGGCAAGATAGTTCATCGGTCTAATGACAATCTGCCCGTTTTCCACAACAGCCCTTTCCGTTGTGGCGTGAATGCCGAGAATGGCCGATTGAGGTGGATTGATAATTGGCGTTGAAAGCATGGAGCCGAACACACCGCCGTTGGAGATGGAGAAAGTGCCGCCGGTCAGCTCCTCGAGCGAGAGGTTACCCAATTTTGCCTTTGTGGAGAAATCTGTGATTTTGCGTTCGATTTCAGCAATACTCATCTGGTCTGCATTGCGCAGGATCGGTACAACAAGCCCTCTCGGGGAGCTTACGGCTATACCGATGTCGAAATAACCGTGATAGATGATATCCTTGCCTTCGACGGAAGCGTTGAGTACCGGGTATTTGCGTAGCGCGTGAACTGCCGCTTTGACAAAGAAGGAAGTAAATCCGAGTTTGACGCCGTGTTCTTTTTCGAACGTTGCTTTGTAGCGGTTACGAAGGTCGATGACAGCCTGCATGTTAACCTCATTGAAGGTCGTGAGAATGGCGTTGGTAGCCTGGGATTGCAGCAGGCGTTCGGCAATGCGTGCCCGGAGGCGGGTCATGGGAACTCGCTGTTCTGGACGCTCTGTGATGAGCGGACTCTCGAGGTGCGCTTCTATAGGTTTGTTTTTAAGTGTTGAGTTTTGAGTGCTGAGTGATGAGGTTTCGAGTGCTGAGTGCTGAGTGATGAGTGCTGAGGGTTCTGTGTTGTTTGCTATTGCTGCAAGCACGTCGGTTTTGGTAATTCTGCCCTCCCTGCCGGTTCCCTCCACCTGTGAAGCTGTCAATCCTGTTTCGGCCATGAGCTTGGCTGCTGCTGGCATGGCGATATCCGAAAGTGCTGAGTGCTGAGTGCTGAGTGCTGAGTGCTGAGTGCTGACTGTCGACTGCTGACTGCCGACTGCTTTCCCTTCAGTGTCGATCCGGGCCAGAACCTGATTGGCCACTACCGTTCCGCCGTCGCCGACAAGGATTTCAAACAGGATACCGGATGAAGGGGATGGAACATCGAAAACCACCTTGTCGGTCTCGATTTCGAACAGGATTTCATCTTCAGCAACTGCATCGCCTGGTTTCTTTTTCCAGTTGAGCAGCGTTGCCTCTGCAACGGATTCCGATAACTGGGATATGGTGACATCTATGATTGCCATTCGTCGGATATTATTTGTTGAAAAAAACGCTGAATTCACCGAAGGCCTGATCCAGCAGCGCTTTCTGCTGTATGGCATGAGTTGCTGCGTATCCGCATGCGGTAGAAGCCGAGGCGAGACGACCTGCATAGCCGAACTGCTGGCCGGGTGTCATGGCTTTCATAATATAGTGCTGGAGAAAACGCCAGTACCCCTGATTTTTAGGTTCATCCTGACACCAGACTATCTCTTTGAGTGCTGGATAGTGCTGGAGTTGTGCAGTGAACTCTTCAGCCGGGAACGGATAGAGCTGTTCAATGCGGATGATGGCAACATTTTCAGCTGTATTTTCGCGCCGACGGTTTATAAGATCGTAATAGACCTTGCCGGAGCACGCGATAAGCCTCTTGACTTTTTTTGCCTTGGCTGTTGTGTCACCGATAATGTTCTTGAAATTTCCTGTTGAGAGATCAGCAAGCGGCGAAACCGCCTCCTTGTTTCTCAGCAGCGATTTTGGTGTGAGAATCACTAGAGGCTTTCTAACCATCGAGGTTATCTGACGACGGAGCAGGTGGAAAATCTGTGCAGGATTGGTCGGCTGACAAACCTGGATGTTGTTTTCAGCACAAAGCTGCAGAAAGCGTTCCGGTCGGGCGGATGAGTGTTCCGGGCCCTGGCCTTCATAACCGTGAGGCAGCATAAGCGTAAGACCGGATACAAGACCCCATTTCACCTCTCCGGAGGTGATGAACTGATCTATGAGTACCTGCGCTCCGTTTGCAAAGTCGCCGAACTGGGCTTCCCAGATGACGAGGGTATCAGGCGCAGAGATGGAATAACCGTATTCGAATCCAAGCACGGCCTCTTCGGAAAGCACTGAATCGATAACCGTAAATGGTGCCTGATTATCGGTGACGTTCTGAAGCGGAATATAGCTGCCTGCATCCCATTTTTCACGGTTCTGGTCGTGCAGCACGGCGTGACGGTGGGAGAATGTTGCCCTTCCGCTGTCCTGACCGGTAATGCGTATGGGATAGCCGCCTGTAACCAGCGACCCGAAGGCAAGGTGTTCGCCCATACCCCAGTCGAGGGGCTGCTCTGCGCGACCCATCCTAGCCCTGTCATTGATAACTTTTTCAACTAACGGGTGAAGCTTGAACTGATCGGGGACTTTTGTAATCCGTTCAGCAATCCGCTTTAATTCTGCAAGTGGAACGCCGGTTTCAGAGATTTCGTTGCGGCCGGAAGCCGGTTCAGAGGTAAAGATGGTTTTATTGACCAAAATCGGATTGGCGCTGTATTTGCCTTCGTCAAGATCCTTGCGGAACTGTTTGCTGAGGGTGTCGGCGTATTCAGTTGGAATGACGCCTTGTGATTGGAGCCTCTCCGAATAGAGTTTACGGGTACCTGGGTGTTTATCAATTTTTTTGTACATCAGCGGCTGGGTCATAGCCGGTGTATCCTGCTCGTTATGGCCAAGCTTGCGGAAACAGATGATATCGATTACGACATCGCGTTTAAACGCCTGCCGGTAATCAAGTGCCATCTGTGTTGCCAGTACAACCGCATCTGGGTCGTCACCGTTGACGTGCAGCACCGGAGCCTCGATCATTTTGACAACATCGGTGCAGTAAGTTGTTGAGCGACTGTCGCGGGGATCGGATGTGGTGAAGCCGATCTGGTTGTTGATGACAATGTGAACCGTGCCTCCAGTGCCGTAACCGCGGGTGAGCGCGAGGTTCAGTGTCTCCATGATGACGCCCTGTCCTGAAAACGCTGCATCACCATGAACGAGTATGGGCAGTACCTGTGAGCCATCCCTGTCGCCCCTGCGAACCTGACGTGCTTTAACGGCACCCTCAACCACCGGATTTACAATTTCAAGATGCGACGGATTGAATGCGAGGGAGAGATTGATCGGCCCGCCCGGAGTAGCAATATCGCTGGTAAATCCCTGATGGTATTTCACGTCTCCCGAAGGAAGGTCATCAGCATGCTTGCCTTCGAATTCTGCAAAGAGGTCGAGTGGATTTTTGCCCATTATATTAACCAGCACATTGAGCCGTCCGCGGTGTGCCATGCCTATTACAATCTCCTGAACACCTGCTTTTCCGGCACGTTGAATTAGCTCATCCATTGAGGCAATAAAGCTCTCACCGCCTTCAAGAGAAAAACGCTTCTGGCCGATAAATCGGGTATGCAGATATCGTTCAAAGCCTTCAGCAGCGGTAAGGCGTTCAAGGATATGTTTTTTCTTCTCTGGAGTGAAATCGGGTTTTGAACGGATGGTTTCGAGCTTTGCCTGCCACCAGCGCTTTTCGGTCTGGTCCGTGATGTACATGAATTCAATACCGAGGGTCCCGCAGTAGGTTTCGCGAAGGTTTTGCAGCAGCTCGCGAAGCGGCATGGTCTCCCGTCCGAAATAGGTATTGCTGGTATTGAAGACAATATCCATGTCAGTGTCGGTGAAGCCGTAAAAAGAGGGCTCAAGATCGGGCAGAACAGGACGTTCCTGACGTTTCAGCGGATCGAGATCAGCCCAGCGGGAACCGATGTTACGGTATGCGGCTATCATCTTTTGAACCGATACCCTGTTGCGCCCAAGTTCGGCATCTGGGCTTGCTACTACACGGCAAATCGGTCCCATTCGGGCTCTTTCGGCAAACGAAGCCTGAACAGGTGAATGAGCGATATCACGGCTATCGGTACCGTTTGATCCCGGAACGTTTTGCATTGCGTCAAAGTACGCTCGCCAGTGCTCAGGGACGGAACCTGGATTATTGAGATAGTCTTCGTAAAGATCTTCAATGTAGGGGGCATTGCCTCCGAAAAGATAGGAACTGCTGCTATACTGCTGCATCATGGTATGACGTGCTTTTTTTCGATAGGGTTTGCTGAACAGGATGAGAGACAGGGAAGTCCCATGCGCGGAATGCGGGAAGAGTTGGAGCAAAAAAGGACGACGGTGTGAACCATTCTCATATAAGAGCTTTGCGCTAAGCCTGTGAATCGATCTGAAGTATAAGACATATCAGGGCTTATTTCGAAGAAATTTCAGAAAATAAAGCGAACCCCCTTGTCCTGAGCCAAAGGATCAGGCAGACAAGAAATTCAGCATAAATTTTGTTCCAATGTTCGGGATGCTTTGCACTGCTAAAGTTATCTGCTGAAGATCCGCAAGTTTTTTTACAATAGAGAGTCCTACTCCAACTCCTCCGGTTTGAGAGTTTCTTGACTCATCAATACGATAAAACCTGTCAAAAATCTTCGGTATATTTTTTTCAGGAATTCCGATACCCTGATCAGCAATACAACAGGTAATATCACTTCCATTATGCTCAATGGCTATTGTTATTGCTGAGCTGGCCGGAGAATATTTGATTGCGTTCGAAAGAAGATTCTCAAAAATCATTTCAAGCATTGCGTGGTCCGCAGCAACCCGCTCTTTTTCTCCGCCCTCCACCGTAATTAAAATATCTTTTTCAAATGCTGCAGCCTGCATTCTTCCGACAACATCGTCAATAAGCTGTGGAAGTAGTAGCTCCTCAATATTAGGACTGATTTTGTTCCCTTCATAAAGGGCAAGGACAAGAAGTTTATCGATTATTCGCCTCATCCGGTTTAATTCGATAAGGCAGAACTGGACTCTGGCCTCATAGTGCTCTATCGTTCTTGGTTTCCGTATCAGAACTTCCAGTGTTCCTTTAACGACTGAAAGCGGGGTATTGAGTTCGTGTGATGCATCAGCCGTAAACTGCTGCTCGCGCTGGAATGCATCCTGTAAACGGTCAAGCAGCGCATTGATGGTCAGTGATAAACGATGTAATTCATCCTGATGGAGGGGAAGAGGTATCCGCTGATTAAGATTTGTCTTGGTAATTTTTTCAGCCGTCGTAATAACATCATCAATTGGCTTTATGCTTTCTCCCGCAATAAAGCGGGTGAGAACAAAAATGGTTATAACAATAACAGGAAATGAAAAGAGAAAGACGATCTGTAATTCTTCCAGGAATGCTAACGCATTCATAAGGGAATGAGCGACAATAAGATACCCTTTTGTGACTCCATAAGGATTTACAAGGGGGACTTGCATGTGGCGTAACATCGACCCGTCAACCATACCGTTAAAGTAAATGATATCTGAGTTGCCGCCTTTAAAAATTAATGTTTTGCCGGAAAGATTTTCTGATTTCCTGAGAACCTTTCCTTGATTGTCGACCAGTTGAATAAATTCAAGATCGATATCAAAATTCATTTGTCTTATTTTGTTTTTTTTATAATCATCGCTGTCATCATCAAATTTATTTGCGTGCGCAAGATCATTAAAATTGTGGTCTTTCAGTTTTAAACTCGATATCTCCTCATTCATCTCATACCTCAGAGCATCATCGTTATGACTGGAAACAGCTCTATCAACCAGAAATAAAATCCCGCAGAAAATGAGCCCTATCAAGAGTGATGTTGCGACGGTATAGTGTATCGCAATACGATTACGCAAACTCATCCGGGGAAACTTATTCCGGAAAAGTCTTTTGTTTCTGGAAAGGTCTATTGGCTTACTGCTCATAACAGGTCTTGTTCACGCACAACGTAACCTATACCATAGATGGTTTGAATAATCTTTCTTCCTCCCGCTTTTTCTAATTTTCTTCGTAGAAATGTAATAAAAACGTCAACCACTGAAGTGTCAGCTTCAGGCGTGATTTCCCAAACCTCCTGAAGAATGCGATTTCTTGTGCATACACTGTTCATGTTGTGAACAAGGTACTCCAGCAAGGCAAATTCTTTTGGAGTAAAGATGATTTCTTTCGAATCGAAAAATACCTGATGACTTAGGGTATTAATGGTGAGTTTGCCTGCATTGAGCGTATTATCCTCTTTCAGGCTTTTTTTGAGCTGAGCATTAATCCGGACCAGCAGTTCTTCAAATTCAAAAGGTTTTTTGATGTAGTCATTCGCGCCGGCTTCGAAACCGATGAGAAGGTCGTCCAGATTTTTTTTTGCCGTAAGAAATATTATCGGCACTGTATTTCCTGTCTTTCGAATCTGATTGCATACCTCAATACCACTCATAACAGGAATCATCCAATCCAGAATGATCAAGTTATAGTTATTGCTCAAAGCCAGATCCAGTCCGCTTTTCCCATCACTGGCTATATCAACGGAATATGATGCCTCTTCGAGTCCTTCTTTAAGAAAACTTGTTATTCCTGGTTCGTCATCGACGATGAGCAACTTCATATTTTTCATAAGAGGTGGAGTATTCAATAAGATGATAGTTTCTGCTTTGTAACCGTTAATACCAGCTTTAAATATAATCAATAAGGGTCTGTAAAAATTACATGATTCTTGCTAAAATCTTAAGTAATGCTTAAAAAATGCTTTACTCAGCCGAGTGTCAGGTATACAATCGCTGAAGCAATAATAAGCCAGACTATCCCTTGGTGTGCTGCGGGATGACAGATAGAAAATTTTTGGTAACCGTATGTGGCAAACGGATCTGTTTCAACTTCATCGTCACCAGCAACACAGGCTGCAACCAGAGCTGGATTGTCAAAAACAGCCCTGAATGCTTCGGAAATTCAATACCCAAGCTCTCGGCCTGCATGGATGAGTGGGGTCAATTTCATTGCGGTGACCTGTTCAATGTCTCCAGAATTCTCATTGTATGGCGGGCAATCATCAACTCCTCATTCGTCTTGATAATCCGGATATCCACTTCTCCGCTCTCAGGCGATATTATTGCTGAATGTGTACTGTTTTTCTTCTCATCAACCCTGATGCCAAGAAACTCGATGCCGGTGCAGATTCGGTTTCGGATAACAGAAGAGTGTTCACCGATTCCACCGGTAAATACCAGGGTGTCGAGCCCTCCAAGGACAATGGAAAGAGCCCCGATATTTTTACGGGCCTGATAACAAAAAAGCTCAACAGCCTGTTTCGCCGAATCGTCAACCTCTTCAGCCTTGAGCAGCTCACGCATATCGTCAGTGCTCCCGGAAACTCCGAGCAATCCAGACTGGCGGTTCACCATCTCTTTGATTGCCCGAGGAGTCATTTTGTTCTGCTGCAGAAGAAACAAAATCACCCCGGGATCAAGATCGCCGGTACGAGTACTCATCACCAGTCCTCCAGCCGGTGAAAACCCCATCGTGGTTTCGATGCTTTTTCCGTTTTTAACCGCAGCCATGCTGGCCCCATGACCAAGATGGGCAAGAATGATACGCTTTTCCACTGCCTGAGCACCAAGTTGACGCTTGAGCTCAAGAAGGATGTACTCATAAGAAAGGCCATGAAACCCGTAACGCTGAACGCCTTCTTTGCGAATGGACTCAGGCAGTGCATAGAGCTTTGCAACTGCAGGCATGGTGGAGTGAAACGAAGTATCGAAGCAGGTCACCTGAAGAGTTCCGGGAAATATTCTGGCTGCATGCCTGACGGCATTGATCGCTTGAGGAAGATGCTCGGGAGCATAAGGGCTCAGGGTATCAAGCGATGCTATCAGCTCAGAAGTTACGATCTGAGGGGTGGAATAGAGAGGGCCGCCATGGACGATGCGATGACCAATCGCATCCGGCTTGCGGCCCTCAAACTGTGACCGGATCCATGACAAGACATAATCACATGCAGCATCATGACTCTCTGCTGCGACACTCTCACTAGAGAGAGAGAGCCCTTGATCGTCCATGACTGAAAAGGTTCCATTACGGTTACCGATTTTTGTCAGTGAACCGGAAAAAACGAGGTGTTCAGTTTCACCGATTTCAAACAGTGCGAACTTTATGCTTGACGAACCTATATTGAAGGCTATAATTTTTTTTGACAACTGCATAGAAGGTTAAACATAGTTGCTTTTTTTTGCGGCCCCCGGCTCACACTTTATTGATGAGTAGCCGGTAAAACCAACGCTTTGTTATCTCTGCCGAGATCATGTAAACGCCGACAATCAACAGCATCCACAAATAGAATGCGACAGGTAACCTTGTAAATCCGAATATTGGAGCCAACGGAGAAACAGGTAGTGCGAGGACGACCAAAACCACCAAAACAGTTGCTATGGTCAGGTACCTGCCGGGAAGACTTTTGAAAAAAGGCAGGCGGGTTCGAATCACCAGAACGATAAGCGATGCTGAGATAACTGACTCCACAAACCAGCCTGTTTGAAAGAGGTTTTCTTGAGCATGGAGAATGAAGAGCAATACACCAAACGTTACAAAGTCGAACACGGAGCTGAGCGCTCCAAAGGTAAGCATATAACGCTGGATAAATCGAATATTCCATCGATGCGGGTGCTCAATGTTTATGGCATCCACCCGATCACTCGCTATGGTCATTTCAGGAAAATCGGTCAGTAGATTGGTGAGCAGTATCTGCTTTGGAAGCAGCGGCAGGAAAGGGAGAAAAAGAGATGCGCCAGCCATACTGAACATATTGCCGAAATTGGCGCTTGTGGCCATAAAGACATACTTCATGGTATTGGCAAAGGTTTTTCTTCCCTCTATAATACCCTGTACCAGCACCTTCAGATCTTTGTTCAGCAGCACAATATCTGCAGCTTCTTTGGCGACATCAACAGCAGTGTCCACTGAAATGCCTACATCAGCATCATGGAGAGCCGATGCGTCGTTAATCCCGTCGCCCATAAACCCGACAACATTTCCGCCTTTTTTAAGGGCAATAATGATTCGTTCTTTCTGGTTAGGTTCCACTTCTGCAAAAATATCAGTGTGCACAGACTTCCTCAGCAATGCAGCGTCATTCATCCTCCGCATCCCGGAACCGGTAAGAATAACAGGTTTCTCGATGCCAATCTGTCTGCCAAGACTTTCTGCAACCAAAGCATTGTCACCGGTAATAATTTTTAGCTGCACCCCTAGTCTTTTAAGCTCCTTAATGGTTTCCTGAACATGTGGTTTCGGAGGGTCAAAAAAGGTGACAAATCCGAGGAAGATCATCTCTTTTTCATCCTGGCGGGTAAAGTTCTGCTCACTATTCCCGGCTTTGTAGGCAACACCGAGCGTTCTGTACCCTTCTTCGCTGAGCTTCGTATAGCGAGCCATTATCTCAGACCGTTTTTCATCCAGAGCGACCGCATTTCCGTCTTCAGTTTCGGCGAGTGTGCAAACTTCAATGACCTGTTTAAGGGCCCCTTTGGTAATCACAATATTTTGTGATCCATTACGGATCTGCACCGTCAGACGTTTTCGAATAAAATCATACGGAACTTCGCTTTGTACCGTAAAAGAGACGAGTGCATCTGGGCGACTGCTGACAATCGAAGCATCAATCGGGTTATGGAATCCTTGTTGCAGTGACGCATTAAGCCATGCATACTCCAATACTTTGTCCGATGGTTCTCCTGAAACTGATAATGCGGCATTCAATTGTACTTTTCCCTCTGTAATGGTGCCGGTTTTGTCTGAACAGAGGATGTTCATGCTGCCAAAGTTTTCGATTGAGGAGAGGCGCTTGACGATGACCTGCTTGCCGGCCATATTGCGGGCGCCGGATGCCAGATTGACCGTAATGATTGCCGGGAGTAACTGCGGGGTAAGACCAACAGCTAAAGCAAGTGAAAAAAGGAAGGAGTCAAGAACCGGTTTGTGGAGAAAGACATTGGTGGCAAAAATAATGAGCATAAAAAGCAGGGTAATCTCCATAAGCATATACCCGAACCGGCGGACCCCACGTTCAAAATCGGTTTCAGGCGGTTTCAATCTCAAACTGTCAGAAATTTTACCAAATTCCGTTTCTCGGGCGGTTTTCATAACCAGCACTTTGGCTCTGCCGCTGATGACATGTGCTCCCATAAGAACCGTGTTGATTCGCTTGGCCAGGGGTGTATCTGCGGGTAAAACAGTAACGGTTTTTTCTACTGGGTATGTCTCGCCGGTAAAAACAGCTTCATCAACAAACAACTCTTTTGAATCAAGCAGCAGGCTGTCACCGGGGATCAAATCACCGGCCGTAAGTAAAACAACATCTCCTTTCACGACCTCTTCGACATGAATCTCTTTTTCATGCCCGTCACGCAAGACACGGCAATTTATCTGCACCATTTTCATCAGCTTGTCGAGAGCGTTTGCCGCACCTTTCTCCTGCCACCAGCCAAGAAGGCCGCTGACGAGAACAATGATCAAAATGATGATGGCGTCTGTATTGTCCTTCAAGGCAAGCGAAAGCATTGCAGCGGCGATAAGCAGTAAAGTAATCGGACTTTTGAACTGAAGAAGGAACAGCGTGACAGCAGATGTTTTCGCCCCCCCTTTCAAGGAGTTTGGTCCGTCCTGCTTTAATCTTTCCTGAGCAGTTTTTTCCGATAAACCCTGTTCGTCACTGCTGACTTTGTTGATAGCATCTGAAGTGCTGAAATTCCAGAAGCTATCTATTGGGGACTGATGGTATGGCAGGGTTTTCATTGGGTATGTTGTCCATTTCTACCTGTTTTTCAGCGTCCGCGGCCACCACCGCGCCCATCGCCTGGAGGATGACTGTCACCACCGCCGCGAATGTTCCCTGGGCCGCGGATATCTCCACCATTTTGTCCGTCTCCCCGATTTCTGCCATCATCATCATTTCGACTTTGACGGCTCCTCGTCCCGCGAGCATCAAACAAACCTTGGCGGTTATTGATGTGTGTCTCTTTTTGGCTTCTGCGATCATGTTGATCTCTATTCAGCCAGTACTGCCGGTCATGCTTTCCATACTCGATATCACGGAATCTTCTTATATCCGTAATACGATGTCCTCTCAGCAAGGGAGGAAGACTCTCCCCTATGGTGACGATCCATGGCCCATCGTAAAACGAAGAACTGTACCAAAAGCCGTTATCGTACAGGTAGTAGTAATTGTCGTAATAGATGAAATCATAAGGGCTTTCTACAGCTACTGAATATCCAAGCTCCGGTACATAGATAAATGTAGGAGGTGAATCTATATAAAAAGAGGGCCTGTTCCCCAGAGCGAGGAAAGGCCCATTGATTTCTGCACAGGCAATATTCGGACTGCTTCCAAGAATCATTCCCGTAACTCCAACTGCGATCAAAAAATATTTCTTCATGGTCCCACTTTTGTGAGCTGACAACAAAACCACAAGATTACCACTCCATTCATCACAATGGAAAGACGAGATTAAAAGTTGCCTTGGATGGGGAAAGATGAGCAGGGAATGGTCAATTGTTATGATCTATGTCACTTCGTTTAAGCATAAAGGCCATATAGAGGACAACAGTGAGGTTGATGGATGCGAAGCATATTTTGAGCCATGTAAAACCGTTTGCAAGTTCATAGAGCTCAATCGGCAGATAAATCCCCCCGCTTAACAAAGCAAACCATTCAGACCATCGTTTTTCGAACCAGAGACCAAAGCCCTCAACAAAGCGCATTGAAGCATACAGCAATGCAAAAAGTGCAAGAGTACGAAGCCTGCCATCATTCAGATTGCTGGCTGCGGCTATAAATATTTTTGGAATGTGTTTTGCTGGGTTGAGATGCAGATGACCGACCATTTGCTCGGCAACCACCTGGATATTCTGATGCATCAGTGAAAATGCTGCTAAACCGGTCAGCAGCACCAGTACGCCCTTGAGGGTTTCAAAGAGAGCGATAACCTTGAGGCCGCTCATCTGTTTCCTGAGAGGTGTATCCGTAAAAATAATCGCTTAAATAAGGGTTTTAATTGCCTTCTTTTCCGGTTCACCCGCTATTGACCATTTAATTGCGTCTTCGTGCAGCGATGCGTAGAAGGTATGATACTGTGCATACGAAATCAGGGCTGTTATAGCAACAGAGCCTATAAGTTTTTCGAAAATAGTGAATAGCCACATTTGAGCCTGGTTGCCTGGATCTCGGAATGGCCAGGGATAGGTGGCAATCAGTAAAATAACAAAGACTGCAAAGCCAATAACCCCAATAGTATACTCAACCTTCTTCTGTTTTCTGGCATAGGAAAGCCTCTCTTTTTTAGACGCAAGTATTTTACCCTCAATGATAGGATCTTTTCGGTTGCGTTCAACAAGCTGGACAGGCGTTTCATAAAAGGTGATCTTTTTCTGCATTTGAGCGGCGTGCTTAATGCACTTATGAACAAAAACTTGGCAATCAAGCTGCAGGAGAGAGAGGTTCGGGTTAAGAAGTCGAAGAACCCATGCTTTATTCTCAAACGATAAAGTCCCTCGGGTCTCCGTTACGGCACTTAAAAGGACAAATTTTTTACTTCCGATAAAAAGCGGGATGTCACTCTCTTTGACAGAAGCCTTCATCTCCGTAATAATGTTTTCCGCATCACTGGATTTTTGGTCAAAGGTTGGCCACCATTGATTCCCTTTAAGAATTATAATGAGAGACTCATCTTCAAAGTCACTTGTAAATATGATTTTAGCATGCATTGCTATCCCGGAAAAATTTCTTTAAAATGTGCTAATCCTAATAATATACCTCAAGAGTTCCTCTGCCAGAAAGTCATTTTCTGTCGGGATGACACCTGGGTACAACCATTATGCATTATGAGTGCTGCAGAGTGGGCAGTGGGGATCTTTTGTTACCGGGACTTTTCTGATTTCTGTGGACAGGGCATCGTAGGTTAACAGGGTATTAGTCAGGGGGGTTCCGATGGAGAGAAGGAATTTTATGGCTTCGATGGCTTGCATTGAGCCTATTACTCCAGGGAGCGCTCCGATTGGCCCTGAGGGAGTGGTGGCTGCAGGGATTCCTCCTTCATGGAAAACGCAGTGGTAGCAGGCGGTTTTTCCGGGATGGACGGTAATGGTTTGGCCGTAAAATTGCTTGATGCCTGCATGGGAGTATGGTTTTGAAGCCAAGTGGCATGCTTTTGCTATCAGGAATTTAGACTCGAAGTTATCTGTCGCATCAATGACGAAGTCATAAAGGGCAAGGATGTCCTGTGCGTTTTCGAGGGTAAGCCGGAATGGATAGAGGTTAAGTTTGATGGCGGGATCGAGGGCACGGAGTCTTGTTTCTGCGGAGTTGACTTTTTTCTCACCGATTGCTTCAGTGGTATGCAGAATCTGGCGCTGGAGGTTGCTTCGATCCACGGTGTCTCCATCCATAAGGCCGATCGTGCCGATGCCGGCAGCTGCAAGATAAAAGGCAGCAGGGGAGCCGAGCCCTCCTGCACCGACTACGATCACTTTTGACTCAAGAAGTCTTTCCTGTCCTTCTACACCGATTTCTTTCAGTGTCAGGTGGCGGGCATAGCGCTCCTGCTGCTTGTCGTTCAAAGGCATGGCTCTGTTTTTTCTTGTTGAAGTATGGTGCTGTTTCCTTCTACATGGCCATTATAGACGGGTTCCCAGTTTTTAAAGACGGGTTCGATATTTTTTGCACGCATTGCACTGCAGAACTCATCGATGCTGCGGTCATCAAAAACCTCAAACTGACCTTTTTCATGGTGTTCCGGGTCGTGGTAACCACCTACAGTGGTGCGGCTTTCTATGCTCATTCTGTTTATGCCCAGTCCAGCCATGCCGTTGCGGTAGGCTGCGCTTTCTCTGGTTGAGAGAACAAGTTCCACATCGGGCAGAGCAATTCGGAAGGCAAAAATCATACGGGCAAGAGAGTGGTCATCTACAGGAAAAGGTGGTTCGTAGTCACCGGTTTGAGGCCTCATCCGGGGAAATGATACTGATAGTCCGGCACGCCAGTAAGTGCGTCCGAGATAGCGTACATGCCTGTAGAGGCTAAGCGCGTCTTCTTTTGGGTCTGACAGACCGAGCAGTACGCCAAGCCCAACGGTTTTGATGCCGCCTTCGAGTGCTCTTGCCGGTGTTTCAAGCCGGTCGATAAAATCCTGTTTTGGACCCCAGCGGTGCAGTGCTTCGTAGCGTCCGCGGTTGTAGGTTTCCTGGTAGATGGTAATGGCTGTGCAACCGCTGTCGGCAAGGGCGCGGTATTCACTGATACTCATTGGAAATGCCTCGACCGATACCCGTTGCATTTCATGTGCTGCGATTTCGACGCTTTTCTGGAGATAGTCAAAGTCGGCAGCGGTAGTGCGTTCGCCGGTGAGCAAAAGGATGTCGGTAATCCCGAGCTTTTTCATGGCGCTCAGTTCTCGGCGGATATCATCAGGTTCAAGGCGTCGGCGCGGTGTTTTTCTGTCGGAAGCAAACCCGCAATAGGCACATCCGCTGGAGCAGTAGTTCGAGAGATAGAGTGGAGCGTAGAGTGTCATGGTGCGTCCGAAACGCCGCAGGGTGAGAGCCTTTGCTTCAGCAGCGAGTGTTTCAAGAGTGCTTGATGACAATGGATCCAGCATTGCTGCTAGTTTTGCGGAGTCCCTGTCATCGTTCAGCCAATCCGGTAAGCTGCTCATGGGTTTGCTCCAAGAAAGGCCGTGAGAGGGCTTGTTGCTATGGCCGAACTGCTTTTTGGCATCAGTCCGGCTTTAAACGCTTTTCTCCCTGCTGCCACAGCTTCAGAAAAAGCTTCAGCCATCTCAGGCGGGTTTTCTGATACTGCAACTGCACTGTTTACGAGTACTGCTGCGCATCCCATTTCCATGGCTAGAGCTGCTTCAGAAGGGGAGCGAAGCCCTGCATCGACAATGACCGGGATATTGCTTTCACGGATGATAAGGTTGAGCATTTCGGCCGTGGCAAGTCCTTGTCCGCTGCCTATAGCTGATCCGAGCGGCATTACAGAGGCGCATCCAACTTCTTCAAGGCGTTTGGCCAGAACGGGGTCGGCAGATATGTATGGCATCACCAGAAATCCTTCTCGTGCGAGAATCCGGCAGGCTTCATAGGTTTCTATCGGATCGGGCATTAAATGCTGGGGGTTCGGGTGAATTTCAACCTTGATAAAGGAACTTCCTGAAAGTTCACGAGCAATATGAGCTGCACGTACAGCCTCAGCACCAGTTGATGCGCCTGAAGTATTCGGCATTAATGTTACTCCCGGAAGAGCTTTTAACGGGCTGAAGAGATCGTCTGCAAGCTGATCGCGGTTGAAACGGCGCAAGGCAACCGTGACAAGCTGGGCACCGGAAGCCTTGACAGCTTCCAGCATGACTGTTGTATTGCTGAATTTTCCTGTTCCAAGAATCAGACGGGAAGAAAAGGTATATGAGCCTAATTGCAAAAAGTCCATAGGGATTGATTATATCTATGCGGGTTAGCCTCCGCCTGCAAAAACCAGGATTTCTACACGATCAGCATCCTGCAGCAGGTGAGTTGATCGTTTATCGGGGCGGATGATACGATCGTTGACCACTATTGCTACGGTATTTCCGTCTGAACCGATGATCGAGAGAAGGTCGTTTATGGCAGAACCAGGAGGCAGTGTCTGTTGTTTTCCGTTCAGCTCAATAGTAATCATTTGTAATACTTTTTCACGATTTCTTTGTTCTCAACATTCCTCAAGAGCATTTCGAAGGTCGGCTTCAAGGTCGCCGGCATTTTCCAGCCCGATAGAAAGACGAACAAGGTTATCAGTGCACTTTCTTCGCCGTTTTTCTTCATCAGAAAGCGGACCAAGAGTCATTTTAGCGGGAGAAGCGATCAGCGACTCAACGCCCCCGAGACTGTCGGCAAGCACAAACAGCTTGATACGTGCAATAAGTTTTTCTACAGCAGGCAGTCCTCCTTTCAACGCAAACGTCAGCATTCCCCCAAATCCGCTCATCTGTTGTTTTGCCAGTTCATGCTGAGGGTGTGAGGTAAGCCCCGGATAAAAAACCTGTTCTACTGCCGGATGCTGTTCAAGGAATTTTGCAAGATAGAGAGCACTAGCTTCATGTTCCTTCATGCGGATTTTCAAGGTCTTCAGGCCCCTAAGGATAAGCCAGCAGTCCCAGGGAGCAGGTATGGCTCCAGCAGCGCCCTGGTAGTTTTTTATTTTTGTATGCAGCAGAGGGGCGGAGGTGATTACTGCTCCACCGATGACATCACTGTGACCGCCGAGATATTTTGTGGTGCTGTGTACAACAATATCTGCACCAAGATCAAGTGGCCTCTGAAAATATGGGCTTGAAAAAGTGTTGTCCACTGCAACAAGAATACCTCGCTCTTTAGCTAGCTTGGAAATAGCCCGGATGTCAGTGAGCTGCAGCAGCGGATTGCTTGGCGTTTCGAGCCAGATCAGTTTTGTTTCGGGGGTAATGCATGCCTTATAACTCTCAGTTGATTCGCTCTCGGCATAGCTTGTGTTGACACCCCATGGCCGCATGAGCTGCTCAAAGGTGCGATAGCTGCCACCGTATATATCGAGTCCGGCAACAATATGGTCACCGGGTTTCAATACCTGCAGCGCAGCCAGTGATGCGGCAACTCCAGAGGCGAAAGCCAGACCGAAGCGACCGTTTTCAAGGAGAGCAAGTGTTGATTCCAGCGCTTTTCTTGTAGGGTTACCTATTCTCGAGTAAAAGAATTCACCCCGATGTTCCAGATTTTCACGTTCGAAGGTGGATGTCTGGTAAACAGGAACGGTTACCGATCCTGTCTGGGGGTCAGGAGCCTGGCCGTCATGAATGGCAAGTGTTTCAAACTGCATGTATTGTTTGTTGTTACAGATGTTGATGGTATCGGTGGCAAAGATAAGCGTTATTTTCCTATTTAGTCGAGGAGTTTCTCACTGCAACTGTAATATCGGATTATCGTCTCTGGATATTATTGATGACCTCCGCCAGGCGGTCGATCTCACCCTTGGTATTGTAGAAAGCCAGCGACGGCCGTATTGTCCCTTCAACGCCGAACCTCCGTAACGATGGCTGTGAGCAGTGATGACCGGTCCTGACAGCAATGCCTTCGCGGTCGAGCAGCTTGCCCACCTCTTCATTGGGAAGCTTGTTGAGTACAAACGAAACTACACCTACCTTATTGCGGGCAGTTCCGATGATGCGCAGTCCTGGAATCCGGATGAGTTTCTCCGTTGCGTACTCCGTCAGCTCATGCTCGTAACGTCC
The DNA here is from genome assembly GCA_903851385.1 of uncultured Chlorobiaceae bacterium. Classification (GTDB taxonomy): domain Bacteria; phylum Bacteroidota; class Chlorobiia; order Chlorobiales; family Chlorobiaceae; genus Chlorobium. Next base: position 110,769 of record CAINOC010000045.1, read on the forward strand.
AATATTGTCAAGTCCGATTTTACGCACATAGTCAAGTGCAGCTCCAAGCCCGATAGCATCGCCGATCGAAGGTGTTCCAGCTTCAAACTTTGCCGGTGCTTCGTTGTAGATAGTCTCCTCAAAGCGTACATCCTGAATCATGTTCCCGCCGCCCTGCCACGGAGGCATAATCTCAAGCAGTTCACGTTTTCCGTAGACTACTCCGATACCGGTTGGAGCAAAAATCTTGTGCCCTGAAAAGACAAAGAAATCAGCATTAAGATCCTGCACATTGACCGGTATATGGGCAACTGACTGAGCTCCGTCAATCAGCACCTTTGCGTCAAACCGCTTGGCCAGCTGTATCATCTCCCGCACAGGCAGAATGGTTCCAAGTCCGTTTGAAGCCTGCGTCAGTGAAACAAACTTTGTGCGAGGTCCGAGCAGTTTGGTGTACTCTTCCATGATGATCTCTCCACGGTCATTGACCGGCACAACCTTGATGCGGGCGCCTTTCTCCTGAGCCAACATCTGCCATGGAACAATATTGGCATGGTGTTCAAGGATTGAGAGCACAATCTCATCACCCGGCTGTATAAACTTCCGTCCCCAGGTCTGGGCAACAAGGTTGACGCCTTCAGTAGTGCCTCTTACATAGATGATTTCCGATGCTGAACTAGCTCCAATGAACTGCCTTATTTTCTCTCTAGCACCTTCATAGGCATCGGTAGCACGGGCAGCTAGGGTGTGTGCACCGCGATGGATGTTCGAGTTATCGTTAGCGTAAAACTGTGCAACAGCATTGATAACGCTGAGCGGTTTTTGAGTTGTTGCCGCATTATCAAACCAGACGAGCTGTTTGCCATGAATTTTCTGGTGAAGGACGGGAAAGTCCTTGCGAATAGTGAGGACGTCAAACCCTTCAGGCTGGTGAATCGGAGCTTTTGGCTGCCGCAGAAAGTAATAGGGTTCTTTAGGAACTTCCGGAAGACTGAAAGGCAGAGAGCTACTGCCAGGTGTTTCCGGACTCTCGTTCGGCCATACCGGAGCAGGGGCTTTCCCCGGAAATTCAGGCACTCCCGAACTTCCCCATTGCTGACTGCCAACTGCCAACTGCCCACTTCGAAGCGACTGAAACACTGCCTCAAGATCCGGGCTGCCCTGTTCCTGTTCAAAGGTTCTGTAAAGCTTTTCAGCATAGCACTCTCCTTCAGCAGGCCCTCCGGTTGAGCCCGGTATCTGTGGAAGCTGCTCCTGCAGCTGACTCGCGGAAAAAGCCTCAGGGTTACGTGGCTGAGAAGGTATTTCCGACTGCCGACTGCCAACTGCCGACTGCCCTTCAGGATAGTCCCCCGACGTGGTAGCCTGATTTTGAGCAGCGGAATAGAGGAGCCTGAAGGAGAAATCGTCATCAGCTGGAAGTCCGGCGTTTAATATTGTAAAAAACGGGGTGATGTTTTCAGGGTTAGCCTCGGAAAAACGTTCACTACTCTCAGGTATTGGAGGCAGGCTGCGGCGGATAAACTGGTCGAGACCGTAAGAGCCATCCGTGTTTTCCGAATAGTTCTGCTGTTCGGTCAATTTATTGGCATGATGTCCCAGCGGTTCCTGCTTTTTTTCAGGTTTACCAGGCAGAAAATAAAAATCATGCTCAGGTTGGGCTGGAACCTCGTCGGCAAAATAAGGGAGGTTCGGATGTAACGGCAATTCCTGGAGAGGGATATAATTCCCTGTTTCACCGGCAAGAACAGTTTTATCATGTAAGGTCCCCGCTACCGATGAAGGCGCCCCTGCGGCATCAGTTTCATATTTCGGCAGAGAGCCTGCTTCGGGCACTTCATTGAACAGACGGCTTGCGATCTGTGCAATGAGTACCGGGTTCAGCGCCTCACTTTCGATTCCCGGCATGTTTGCTTGCTCATATTCTCTCGGCATAACTCAGAATGGTAATCCATAAAGACTACCCTCCTGTAAAGCAAGAAAAGGTAGTCTTTATAGCTGTTATTCGGTCTATTTCTATTTTGTTTTAGTGCCTGACTTGCGGTGTTCATAATCGTGATAGTAGCCAACCTCAACATTTTCAAGGACAGCAAGAGCATCATCGGTCAGAACGGCAAGTGATGAATAGAGCGTCAAAAGGTAGGACGCAACGCCAAGCTTGTCGAGTCCCATCAGCCTTGCAGAAAGGCTTGGGCTTATTTCACCCGGAATTCCAGCCTGATGCAGTCCGACCACACCCTGCTCATTTTCACCGACACGAACGAGAATAATGCTGGTTGTTCCTTGACCGGATTTGTTGTTTTTGTTGATTTCAAGCTTGTCACTTGGAATAAGCGGCACACCGCGCCACGTCAGTACAGGAGTTCCAAAGAGGTTGATGGTGGCAGGAGGTACGCCGCGCCATGTGCATTCACGCTCAAAAGCAGCAATAGCTTTTGGATGGGCGATGAAGAATGCTGGCTTTTTCCACACTTTAGTAAGCAGATCGTCCAGATCATCAGGGGTTGGTGTACCGTAACGGGTACTGATACGCTGGCCGGGATCGACAGAGTGAAGCAGACCGAACTCCCTGTTATTGATGAACTCCCACTCCTGACGCTCTTTGATGCCTTCGATCGTCAGACGCATCTGCTGCTCTATCTGGTTGTAGGGTTCATTGTAGAGGTCAGAGACGCGGGTATGAACACGAACAACAGTTTGAATAGCCTGAAGCGAGTATTCCCGAGGCTTGTTCGAGTAATCGACATAGGTTTCCGGTATCTCTACATTTTCAGCGAATCCGGCGACAAGGTCAATGTGCTTTTCACCGTGAGTGTTAACGGTGGAACGGATTTTCAGATACTCTTCGACCGTTTTCTGAAATGACTCTTTGAGAGCAGGGTATTCCTTGAACAACTTTTTAATATCGTCGCTCGAGAGGGAGAAGAAGGAACCAGGGGTAATGGTACGGATAGTAACCGATGAAGGCTTTTCGGAAACTAGATCCTCTTCACCAAAGTACTCGCCTTCAGAAAGCAGTGCGATACGAAGATCTTCTCCATGCAGTCCCTTGCTTAAAATCTCAACCTGACCGTGTGCGATGATGAAAATCTTGTGACGGTCCTCGCCTTCAAGGATCAGGGTGTTACCGAGCTCGGCCTCTTCAAGAACAAACTTGCTTGATATTCTGGCAATAATATCATCCTCAAAAGATGCGAAAAGAGGAATGCTTTTAAGGGATTCAGGCTTGAATGATGCGATTCCTTCATGAAAATCTATCCCGATACGTTCGGGTTTCTGCAGTTCAATTTTGGTGCGGTTGACGCGGTATGTGCCCGATGAGACATGAACCCAGGGAAGCAGCTTCAAGAGCCATCTCGGGGTTATCGACATCATCTGCGGCGGGGTCTTGGTCGTATTGGCCAGATTTCTTGCAACATGAGTCGTTACACTGCGCTGTAACAGACTGCTGGGTTCCTGTTGTGGGTTTGCCATGGGTAATCAAAAAGTTTATAGGTGTTCGGTGAGAAAGTTCCTTTTGGACAATAAAGTCCTGTCCAGAGTTTAAATTCCAAGCCCGTCGGTAAAACTGCTTTCAATGGCTTTCTGCTGCAGAACCCTGGAATTAGGTGGGACGCTTTTAGTCTGCCACACGTTGCCGCCGATAACTGAGTTTTTGCCGATGGTTATTCTTCCAAGGATATTGGCGTTTGAATAAATAACGACGTTGTCCTCTATAATTGGGTGACGGGGCACATCCTTGGCCGGGTTGCCGTCGTGGTCGAGAGCAAACTTTTTCGCACCCAGCGTTACACCTTGATAGATGCGTACATGGTTACCGATAATGCAGGTTTCACCAATGACCACACCTGTACCGTGGTCGATGCAGAAATGATCTCCGATATGGGCTCCGGGATGAATGTCTATACCTGTTTCCGAATGGGCCATTTCAGAGATGATTCTCGGGATAAGAGGCACACCGAGCGAAAGCAGGGTATGTGCGGCCCGGTAATTAATCATGGCCCGTATGGAGGGATAGCAAAAAATGATCTCCCCATGGTTTTTAGCCGCAGGATCACCATCATAGATAGCGTGGACGTCAGAGCATAATTTTTTTCTTATGTCAGGAAGAATTCCGATAAATTGGCTGGCGGTTTCGGTAGCATATTCTTCAGCATTGACGGAGCCATTGTTCACGGTATCGAACTGATGAACACTGAGAATCTGCTCGTTAAGCAACCCATAGAGCTTCTCAATCCTAACGCCAAGCAGGTGGGAAAGTGATTGATGCCGCAATACCGGTCCTCCGAAATAACCGGGAAAAACGATCGAACGGATCAGTTCAACAATCTCTTTAAGTTTTTCAATCGATGGCAACAGGTGTTCATGATTCGGTAAATAGTCACATTCCGAATCTCTGGAACCGGATAAGAGCTGAATAGCCTCTTCAACGATACTGCCGGTTTTGGTTTCCATTATACAAAATCTCCTCAAACCGGAAATTGTCCCGGTTATTAAGCAATTCTTTAAAAAATAGATCTATCAAGGTAAGCCGGCAAGATCATTGTTAGTTTCCTTGCCGGATATTCCTGACCATCCATGCGGAAAGTTCAGCACGGAGAATTAGTTGTTCAGATGTTGACCTGCTCAGGCTCAAACTGGTAGAGAAGAGTCGAGAGGTAACGCTCACCGGTATCAGGCAGAATAACGACAATACGTTTTCCCTTGTTCTCTTCACGCTGTGCAAGCTGCAAGGCCGCAAAAACGGCTGCTCCTGAAGAGATTCCAACAATGAGGCCTTCTGTACGGGCTAATACTCGGCCTGTGCGCAGGGCATCTTCGTTTTTCACAAGAACAATGTCATCAATAACAGCGGTATTCAAAATTGCAGGGACAAATCCGGCACCGATACCCTGTATTTTATGGGGACCTGGTTTGCCGCCGGAAAGAACAGGCGAATCAAACGGTTCGACAGCGACGATTTTCACATTCGGGTTCCGCTGTTTGAGTACCTCGCCAACACCGGTTATGGTTCCGCCGGTACCTACTCCGCTGACAAAAATATCAACGTTGCCATCGGTATCCTTCCAGATCTCTTCGGCAGTTGTTTTGCGATGGATTTCAGGATTTGCAAGGTTTTTGAACTGTTGCGGAACAAATGAATTTGCATACTCTTCATGCAATGCTTCAGCTTTTTTAATTGCGCCGCTCATTCCTTCAGGGCCAGGAGTAAGTACGAGCTCAGCACCAAGAGCCTTGAGCAGGTTTCTACGCTCAATACTCATGGTTTCAGGCATGGTGAGGATAAGACGATACCCTTTCGCAGCCGCAATAAATGCCAGTGCGATACCGGTATTGCCGCTTGTAGGCTCTATGATGACACTATCTTTATTGAGCAGTCCCTTTTGTTCCGCATCCTCGATCATTGAAAAACCGATGCGGTCTTTAACACTTCCGCCGGGGTTGAAGTATTCGAGCTTTGCAATAATAGTTGCCTGGAGGTTATGCTCTTTATTGTAATTCTGAAGCTCAAGTAAAGGCGTGTTGCCGATAAGGTCAGTAAGTTTTTTTGCAATGCGTCCCATAGCTGTTGATTGTTTTAAAGTTAGAGTAAAGCTTAAAGATCATCAATAAGTGTATAACTGGAAATCCCCTTAAAGTGGCATCTTTTATACCGCAAATATGGTATGTCAGATGTGATATTCGATGTTATCAATCAATCCGGCTTTTATGGCGTACATCAAAAGTTCGGAACTGCTTGAAACCCCAAGTTTTCGGAAAATGTTTTTTCTATGCGTCATGACCGTATGGAAACTGATATGTTTTTTAGTTGCAATTTCTTTTGTCGACAACCCAGCTCCAATCATGCGGACTATTTCGATTTCTGAAGAGGTCAGGAGTGTTGCATCTTCATGAGGCCCCTCTTTTTTAAGAAGGATATCCAGAACATCGCCTGAATAGTATTTTTTGCCCTTCAGTGCAGCATCGATTACGTGAAAAATCTCTTCCCTGTCATCGGTTTTCAGAACAATATTTCTAATCCCGGCATCATGTAACTCTTTTATTTTTAGGTTGGTTATCGTGTTCGTCAATATAACAATCCCAATCTCGGGATATTTTTTTCTAAGTTCCTCAAGATCACTGATCGAATCATAATCGAACAGGGTATAATCTGTGATGATGAGCGAAATCGTCTCTTTTTGCAGATACTGTTGCAAACCGGCTTTTGTCGATACGGTGAAGAAGGTCTGGTAAATCGGTGACAAAAGAGAACGCAGGGCCTCATTGGTTAAAAACTGCGTATCAGCGAGTACAACAGAAATGTTGCGAATGGTTTTAGTCATTATCAGATACCTGCTCCGTTTTCAAAAACTTCTTGAATCATTTCCAGCGTTTTAGTTTCGTTGGGGCCATCGACCGTTACTTGAAGCGTGGTTCCGAGAATGGCACAAAGAGCAAGCATCTCAAAGTAAGAGTCTGAATTGGCTTTTTCGCCGTTCTCTTTTTCAAAAAGAACGGCACATTGCTGTTCCCTGGAAATCCTGAGGATCTTTTCAAGAGCCAGTATATTTAGCCCGGCAGGAGACTTAACAGTGAGACGCTTGTTTATCATGGTGCTCTTTGTAAAAAGACTATTTTTAAATCAGCTTCGATAACCAGCTTGCTTTTTGTGTCTCTTCCGTATGAAGCACCTCATCAAGCGCCTCAATCAGGTCATCCGGATGTTCAAGTCCGACGGAGAGGCGGATCAGGTCGGGTGACAGACCACTTTGAAGCTGCTGTTCCGAAGACATCTGGCTGTGTGAGGTACTTGCCGGGTGAAGGATAAGGCTTTTGGCATCGCCGACATTGGCGAGATGTGAGAAGAGTTTAATATTGTCAATGATCTTTACTGCTGCATCATATCCGCCTTTTACACCAAAAACAACTACACCGCCAAAGCCGTTTTTCAGATCTTTTGACGCTTTAGCATGCGAAGGGTCATTTTTCAGTCCCGGATAGCGTACCCAGGCAACTTTTGGATGTTGCGAAAGATATTCGGCAACTATGAGGGCGTTTTCTGAATGACGGGCAACCCTGAGTGGCAGGGTTTCGATACCCTGAATAAAAATCCAGGAGTTGTCGGGTGAAATGCTTGCTCCAAGGTTTCTGAGCGGTACAGTGCGAACCCGAAGGGCAAATGCAATCGGCGCCAGGGGTTCAGGAAGGTCAATGCCCCAGCGCAATCCGTGATAGTTTTTGTCTGGTTCTGTAAAGAGAGGGTGGCGTCCGCCTTTCCAGTTGAAACGACCCGCATCGGTAATGATGCCGCCTATCCCGGAACCATGACCTCCAAGCCATTTCGTGAGAGAGTTGATAACAATATCGGCTCCAAGTTCGATCGTTTTCAGCAGATAGGGAGTTGTGAATGTTGCATCGACAATCAGCGGAAGGCCGTTGCGGTGGGCAACTTCTGCAATGGCCTTGACATCGGTGTAGTCGAGTACAGGATTGCCGATGGTTTCAATGAATATTGCTCTTGTCTTGTCCGTGATTGCTTTTTCAAAATTGGCTGGGTCTTTCGGGTCGACAAATTTAACATTGATGCCAAGTTTTGGGAGAATGGCATCAAACTGCGTATAGGTACCGCCGTAGAGGTTATTGGCCGAAACGATTTCATCACCTGCTTCTGCCAGGGTTATGATGGAATAAAAAATAGCAGCTGTGCCCGATGCCAAGGCAACAGATGCCGCACCACCTTCAAGCTGAGTGACCCGCTGTTCCAGGACATCAGTAGTCGGGTTCATCAATCTCGTGTAAATATTGCCGAGTTCTTTCAATGCAAAAAGGTTAGCAGCATGTTCCGTGTTCTTAAAGAGATAGGAACTTGTACGGTAAACCGGCACTCCACGCGACAGGGTAGCATCAATAGTTTGTCCTGCATGAAGAGCCAGGGTCTCAAAGCGGTAGTTTTTTTCACTCATTGGTAATACTCCTTGATTTCTTGTTTTGATAAAAAGTTAATTCACTGAACATGCGGCGACGGCAAGATTCGAACTTGCGATTACTGGTTTTGCAGACCCTGGTTTGAACCTCTCACCCACGTCGCCCCTATAAAATGTTACTTAGTTGCTCTCTTGTTTTGCCTGCTGACTGCCGAAGAGTTTGAATCGTTGAAGATTAAACTGATAAAACAGGAAGCATCCAAAGCAGAATCCTGAGAGCGCAATTGTGGCCGCAACGGCAACAAACCCAGACAATATCCACCCTGTAAAAGGTGCTCCGGCAAGGAAAGCGATCTGGGCGCCTCCAAGCAGGATTGCGGCGATCGAGTTATTGAACCGCATGAGTCTCGGATCTTCTGAGGGCGCAGTTTTATTTTGCTTTGCAAAAATGCGTGATCCGATAAAAAAAATGAGACTGCCGCTTTTACCGAACACTACAGAAGAAAGAATGATAAAAAACAACAGTGTGGTAATTAGTGGCTGCTGAATGATTATGGCAGTCGAGATGCCCACGAGCAGCACCCACCTGTTCAGTTTGACAATCGGAAATGGTATGCCCACACATGTGGTTGATGTTTTTGTTGCTGACATAATTTTTATCCCCTTATTATCGTGTTATGAATGATTGAGTTAAATAAAAAAAGCCGGTTCTGACATTCAGAACCGGCTTTAAAGACTTTACATACACCATTGAATCATGAGTGTGTTACGTCGTGCTCCCCGATATCCTTTTGTCAGAATGTTTCTGCAGTCTGCAACAGCAGCAGCACATTATGGAGATGGTCGAGGCCTTTGATTTCATGAGTCGTGTATCGTTCAAGTTATCGTTAACAATTGTTAACTCTTTTTTCGAAACTTTCCAAAAAAAACTATAATTTTCTTCATTTTCCCCCTTGTCCATTCGACCTTTTTCCCCATGTCAAGTCGAACACTCCCCCCTCTGTCATTTCGAACGTATATGAGAAATCTATCAACTGAACCTGATAAATCCACCCCCAACACACGATCGAATGACAAGAGGGAATTGCCAAACATCTTTAGTTTATTCCAAGGATAACGCTAGACGCTTTGAACAGAGCACAGCTCGTATCACCCTCTTTCAGTTCAAGCTTCTCGGAACTGCCATGGGTAATAATAGCGGAGATAACGTTACCCCCCCCGATTTCAATATCCACCTCAGTACTTACAGGCCCTTCAATAAGCTTGGTTATTTTGCCTGGTAGAACATTGCGTGCACTTAATTTGGTATCGTGCAGCTCCTGAGCTATAATGATGGAGCTTGATTTGATGATTGCATAGGCATTCATACCCTCTTTAAGGCCAAGGTTGTCCACGGCTCCGTTTGTAATAGTTGAAACTATGCGGGTTTCTGCACTGATCTGGAGGATGACTTCGGCGTTTACAGACCCTTTGGTGATTTTTTCAATGGTTCCTGAAAAAACATTACGTGCACTTATTTTCATTGATATTCTTCTTAGAAATTGATAAAGATTATTGGTTTCTCCGAGACGGCTTTCAAGATTCTGAAGAAACTTCCGGTGTTCTTCCTGAACAACCCGAAACTGTTCGATAACTTTTTTTCCCTCTTTTGTCAAAAAGGTACCTCCTCCCCCTTTTCCACCGGTCACTCGATCTACAAGTGGTTTTTCAGCGAGGTTATTGACCATATTGACAAGATGCCAGGCTGTTTTATAACTGATACCTACAGCTTTCGCTGCGCTGTTGATTGAGCCGAGCTCATCGATTTTTTCAAGCAGGGCAATTCTGTCACCACCCAGAAACTTGTTCTGTGATTTCTGAAACCAGATGGAGGCCTCAAGCCCTATTTCTTCTTGTTTGCATTTCACCATGCAGTTCCTCTCTCTCTCTTTTTTTTAAAACGTTCTGTCAAGGAGCCTGTGTTGTCAATTTTCAGATTATACCTGAGAGGCAACATACAGTTTTTTTAAAAAAGAATTATTCAGTAAGGCACTTTACGACATTGTTATGCAACAGTAATCCGCAGATTGAACCCACTTCATTTTGCTAAGGAATAAGGGCGACTATTGCCCTGCTGTTAATAACGTTTTATGTGATTATCAGGCATACAAAATCTCTATAAGTGTTTTAAATAATAGATGCTTGTATAATGTCGTTATTATTATATACAACGATCTTGATGCAGATTTCAATTTTTTCTAAACGTTCTGGCATATCGATAAACAACAAGCAAGGAACTTTTTTTATTAACACACACAACCAGTTGGAGAAGAGAGATGAAAAAAATGCTATCACTTGCTGCGATGTTTGCAGCACTGTCATATGCATCACCGGTTTTTGCTGATACTGACATCACTGTTTACGGTACTCTTGATGCAGCTTTCGGTGACGTGGCACATTCATTAAGTATTAACCCACAACTTTCTCAATCGGTTAACCCGGTCAGTCCCCAAAAGCTCTCGGTTCCTGGTGCCGCAGTAGGATTGTTTAACGGCGGGCTTTCAGACTCGCGCATTGGTGTCAAAGGTAAATCGGATATCGGTAGCGGTTTGAAGGTATTCTGGAATCTTGAAGAAGGTTTTAATCTCCCCACGGGTCAGGTAAACAATGGCGCTGCAGCATTGGCATCTAATGCCGGTACGGCAACTACAGCCTATACAAGCGGCGGTTCGTTAAGTGGCCAATTGTTTAGCCGCCAGGCAAATGTAGGCCTTTCTAATGGTGATTGGGGCTCGCTTGCTATTGGTCGCAACACCGCACCGATTAATGACATCTGCCAGGTCTATGGCCCTGTCCAGAATGCTGTATTATTCTCTCCTCTAGGCTTTTCTGGCACCTATGGCGGCGGCGGAGGTGTAACCGAAGATGCCCGTGTCGACAACAGCTTGAAATATTCCAACAAAATCGGATCGTTTAATTTTAGAGCCCTCTACAAATTGGGAGGTACTGCAGGAGAAGCTACCGCAAGAGCTGCTTATGCATTGAATGCAGGATACGAAGAGGGTAATTTCGGAATCCAGATCGCCTATCAGGCATTTACAGATGCAATAAGTGGTTCCCTTGCTACAACTTCAACTATACCAGCCTCTCTTAACAAAGTTGTACCATCTAATTCAGTGACTATTACAGCTGAAAATACCAGCGCTTTTATGGCAGCTGTAAAGTATAAAATTGGGCAGGCGACCCTAAAGGTAGGATATGAGCAATATATTCTCAGTGCTCCAACTGATGCATTACCTTCAAACACTACAGCAAATACAGCAACCTACAACTATTACGGGCAAACTGTCAGTGGATTGATTAATTTTAAGGGTGCGCCTCAGTCTGTTCATGTCGTATTTGGTGGTGGTGACTATAATTTCACCGATAAATTGAATGTGGCCGCAGGTATTTATGATATCAGCCCGCAGGCAAGCGCTGGAACTACTGTGAAATCTGAGAATGAGATTTTTCTCTCATTGCTGGCAGATTATCATATTACCAAGTTTCTTGATACATACGCTGGTGTGATGTATGCATCATTCTCCGGCTCTAATGCATCATTTGCGCCGTCAACATATTACCAGGATAACGTTGTTTCTGCCGTTGGCCTGCGTTATACTTTCTAAGCTATTTGTGTGTTGTTCTTTCGCCTTTCTGTTTGTGAATGGTATGCAAGGCTGACCAATTGTAAGAGTTAGCCTTGTACTCCACCCATCCGCCTTGCTTACATACAGCTTTTATACCCGGCATTCAGACATGCAAATCTAATAACGATTGAGCCGTTAAGGTGACCTCATGTAGTCTTAGAAAAAATCCCGATGCCAAAGAGCGCCGGGTAGGTGTAGCGGAGAGAAAGGTTGGTTCAGTAATGATGCAGCCTGTACCGTTATATTATATGAATATAACGAATACTAAAAAAAACGGCGTGCTGTCTTGTTGTTTTTTAAGACAGCACTAACCGAATAAAGTGTCAGCTTATAAGGTGGGCTTCGCAGGCCTCTCCATTTTCGAGTGCGTCGAGAATTTCGTCGATTTTTTCTTCCCCGTCAATCTCTCCGTACCAGAAGTTTTCAGGATAAATGACGACGACAGGCCCTTTTTCGCAGATATTGAGGCAGCCTGTTGCTGAGACGGCTACATCAGTCATGCCTCGGTCAGAGAGTTCGCTTTCAAGGTAAGGAATAAGGCTGAGCGACTCTTTTTTGTGGCAGATGCCCTGAGGAGTGCCCTGGGCCCTGAAACTTGCGCAGACGAAAATGTGATGTTTTGGTTTGTCCATGATCGTGGTTCGTATGAGTTATAGTTACTGATATTTTTTTGATAAATTTTTGGCAACAATAGATCCCTCCCTCCGGTCTGGATGACAGTGGGGAGGGATCTCACTGTTTATCCGCACCCGCCTCCGGTCCCGGAACAGCTTGAACCGCAGGCATGGATTTGACTGCTTTTCATGAGATGTTTCAGGTCCTGGCCATTAAAGATTCCCTGAACAGCTTCCTCTATTACTCCCTCAAGAACCATAACATCAATGCCGTTTGCTTTCATCACTTTGCTAGGGGAGTCTCCGGCACCATTAACGAGCAGCGCTCTGCAATCGTGCAGTGTATCGGCAAGTGCTTTCCACCGTTCCTGACCCCCGCCGGATGGCGGTGCAGTTCGGGAATCGACAAGGATACAATCACCGTTTGAATGGTTGAAGCCATAAATCAGAAAGCGGTCTGCTTCGCCGAGGTGCTGGTTGATCAGTACGCCTTCCATGCTGCTTACAGCAATATAGGGGCGCTTTTCTGATGGGTTTTTCGGCAACGCGGCTGCCTCTGCGAGCTTCTTCATCATCTCTTCGTTGTTGAGTTCACCGATAATTCCGACTGCATCGGCTCGGCAGCGGGCACAGTGTTTCATTTGGGGAAGATACTCGCTGGTGGCAGTCTGAATTTCTGCAACCATTTCCAGAGAGGGCTCCTCAATGTTTTCAAAAACTGTCTCAGTTGTGCTGTAATAGGGCAGACAGTTCAGTATATCGGCTCCAAGTTCAGCCACTTTTGATGCTACGGCAATAACATGACTATCGTTGATGCCTGGAATAATAATCGAGTTCACTTTTGCAGTGATGCCAGCCTCCTTAAGCTTTTTAAGCGACTCAAGCTGGTTTTCGATAAGCACCCTGGCGGCATCGACATCGCGGTACATTTTCTTTTTGTATCTGACCCAGGCATAGACCTCTGCACCGATTACGGGATCTATAGCATTAATGGTAATGGTTACATGGCTTACCTTCAGCTCAGCAAGTTCATCAATATAAGGCAGCAGCTCAAGGCCGTTCGTAGCCAGGCAGAGAAGCATTTTCGGATATTTTGCCCTTACCAGCCGGAGTGTTTCCATCGTTTCATCCGGGTTGGCAAAAGGATCCCCAGGGCCTGCAATTCCGACCACGGCAATGTTTGGCGAGAGCACTAACGCCTGTTCGAGATAGTGTAATGCCTGCAATGGCGAAAGTATCCTGCTTGTTACGCCCGGACGGTTTTCGTTCATGCAGTCGAATTTACGATTGCAGTAGTTGCACTGGATGTTGCATTTCGGTGCAACAGGGAGGTGGATACGTCCGAATTTATGGCGGGACGCATCGTTGAAACAGGGGTGGTTTTCTATTTGTAATGACATGGTGTCCTCCCTTTACATGTAAGTGTAGCCGATTGATGAAGCATTCTGTCGCTGTTCGATAACGGTGTTGACAATCCGGTCAAACAGTTCCTGTGTGCCTCTGTAGCCGAGATGGTGCATTCTCTGGCCTCCGAAGCGGTCGTGAATCGGAAAGCCGAGCCTGATCAGCGGGATATTGTTTTTTCTTGACATGGTGTACCCTTTACTGTTGCCGATGAGAAAATCGGGTTTCAGTAACTTTGCTTCATCTTCGATATCGACAAAATCAACCCCTTCCCGTACCTTTATTCCCAGTTCGTCCATGTTTGGAATAAGCTCCTTGATGCTTTTTCTCAAAAGGCCGCTTTTTCCTCCCGAAGCACAGAGTATTGGCGTTATGCCGATTTCAGTCAGAAACGCGGTCATGCCAACCACAAGATCCTCTTCACCGTATATGATGACTTTCTGCTCAAACACATATTTATGTCCGTCAGCGTATGCGTCAATCAGGCGGCGACGTTCATCGTCATATTTCTCGGGCCGCTCTTGTCCGGTGAGCGTTTCGAGCAGATCGAAAAATTTGTCACTCTCCTTGATGCCGATAGGCAGGGCCATATGATATCTTGGTACACCGAAAGTCTCTTCGAGGTATCCGGCAGCTGACTTCGATGCCTCCAGGGTTGAGCCGAACTCGATGCTTGCGATTGCACTTCCTGCCATAGCAATAGCACTTGCAGGAGTGCCGCCAGGGGGAATCCGGTGGTATTCACCCCAGGGCCCGCCGTCCATAGTCTGCGAATAGTCAGGCAGAAGCATATAGGGTACCTTGAAATCTTCAAGAATCTCCTTGAGGTACCGGATGTCTGCCGGTGATACCATGTTCGGAAAGATGTTGATCAGCTTCTCCTGAGCTCCCTTTTCAGCAAGGGTTTTAACGGTCGCCCGCACAGCTGCATGAAACCCGTCGATATGGCTTCCCATATAGCTTGGCGTGGAAGCATGAATCATGATCGGCATCGGCGAGCCGTTTTTAAACTCCGCCTTGTATTCTCTGATGATCATGGGCACATCATCCCCTATAGTCTCGCTCAGGCAGGTTGTGGCAATGCCGATAACTTCCGGTTTGTACTGCTTGCTGACGTTTTTCAGTCCAATCTTAAGGTTGTGACTGCCGCCGAATACAGCTGTTTCTTCATGGAAGTTCGATGAAGCAATATCGATCGGTTCCTTGTAATGGCTTATCAGATACCGGCGGATATAGGTCGCACATCCTTGTGAACCGTGCAGGAACGGAACGCAGTTTTCTATTCCTCTGAAAGCGAGGCATGCCCCGAGAGGGTTGCAGAGCTTACAGGCGTTCTGTGTTGCTGTTTTTGCATGCTTCATATCTTGACTCCTTTTCTTGGAGCGAACTGCCATACCGGACTCATGACCGATTGATAGACCTCCAGTGCAAAATTGTACATGCCGACAAATCCGGCGAGAGGGATTTTTCTCTCATGGTTGTGATCACAGAATCCGATACCGAGCTTGAAGGCGATCGGGCGTTCCTTAACACCCCCGATAAGCAGGTCGGCCTCTTTTTCCAGAATGAATTTCGAAAGCTCAACAGGATTTGAATCGTCCACGATCACGGTTCCTTCGTCGCACATCTCCTTCAGCCTTGCATAGTCATCCTTGTTGCCTGTCTGTGATCCGGCAAGCACTACCGACATACCGATTGAACGGAGTGCCTTGATAAGTGAAAATGTTTTGAATGCACCACCGACATAAATCGCAGCCTTCTTTCCGGTAAGTGCTTTTTTGAACTTCTGCAGTGAAGGATAAAGCTCTTTTACCTCCTCACTGACAACCTGCTTTGCTGCTTCCATAATGTCCGGGCGCTCCGGGAAATGTTTTGCAACATCGTAGAGCGATTTTGACATATCCTCAATACCGAAGTATGAAACGCGGATATAGGGAATGCCGTATTTCTGCTCCATCTCTTTGGCAAGCCAGGTCATGGACCCGGAACACTGTACTACATTGAGTGAAGCACCATGTGCTCTTCTGACAGCGTCAATGCGCCCGTCGCCGGTCAGGGTCGAAACAACTTCGATCCCCATTTTTTCGTAGTACTTCCTGATAATCCAGGCTTCCCCGGCAAGGTTGAATTCGCCAAGGATATTGATACTGTACTTGCTGATATTCTCAGTTGATCCGGTGCCGATAAGCTGCATCAGGGCATGGCACGCTGCTTTGTAGCCATCTTTTTTAGTACCCTTGAACCCTTCGGAGTGAACCGGGAGTACAGGGATTCCAGTCTCTTTTGCGACTTTTTTGCAGACGGCCTCAATATCGTCTCCGATAAGACCGACAATGCAGGTCGAATAAATAAAAGCGGCTTTAGGTTTATACTGCTCTATCAGTTCAATGAGCGAGTGATAGAGTTTCTTTTCGCCACCGTAAATGACGTCCATTTCCTGCAGATCGGTGGAAAAACTCAACCGGTGCAATTCAGAGCCTGAAGAGACAGCCCCCCGGATGTCCCACGTATAGGCGGCACATCCGATTGGACCATGAACAAGATGAAGGGCATCGGCTACTGGATAGAGCACCACCCTTGAACCGCAGAAGACGCAGGCACGCTGACTTACAGATCCTGAGAGGCTTGAGGTGTCGCAGGAAATTTCGACCTGCTCACCACCTGTTTTCTTTTCGAAGACCTGCTTGTGTCTTCCTTCGAGAATGCTGATCTGTTCCATAGCGTAACCCCTTTAACAATGTTGTACTGCTTTTTACTACATGACCAGTTCAAACTTTTCTTCAAGCGCATCGCGATCCTGGCGGTCAAGCAAGGCAGTGAGAATCTTTTCAACCAGTCTCAAGCCGCCGCTGTACCCGACATTCGGGAAGTAGCTGTGACCGATACGGTCGAGAATCGGGAAGCCGAACCTGATGAACGGAACGTCTTCGTCACGGGCCATATACTTGCCATAGGTGTTGCCGATCAGAAGGTCAACAGGCTCATTCTTCATCCACTGGTGAAGCAGGAACATATCAGCGCCAATACCGTTTTTGAAGTTTGTTTCCGGTGATCTGGTGTCTAAAATCTCGCGCATGGTTTTCTCAAAGCGCTGGCCAGGTGTGCCGCTGACGATATGCACCGGCTTCATATTCAGGTCGAGCAAAAACTCCGTGAGCGGAACCAGCTGGTCAGGATCGCCGAAAAGCGCTACCCTTTTGCCGTAAAAATACTGTTCCATATCGGCGATAACATCAACAAGACGCCCCCTCTCTGCAGTAATTTCATCCGGCACACTAACTCCGCCAATCTCGCTGAGAGCCATAATGAACCGGTCAGTTGCAGTGAGACCAATTGGAACCTCAAGCGTTTCAAACGGCACTTTGCATTTCTTCTCCAAGGCAATTGCAGCTGGTTCAGCACTGATGCTGCCGAGTGCAAGCGTATGCCGGCTGTCTCCGATACTTTCCAGTTCCGGTATTGTCGTGCCGCCTTTCGGGTAGAACTCATGCTTGCCGGTCTGAGGTGCATCGAGCACATCCGAGGTATCCGGGAAGAGAACAATGTTTACCCCGAGTTCTTTCGCCAGACGCTTGATTTCACGCATGTCAGAAGGTTCCATCCAGCCAGCAATAATGTTGATCTGGTTTTTCTTGACGCCGGTTGAAACAGCAAACTGCTCAGCAATGCCGGTTACCATATTTGCGTAGCCGGTCACGTGTGAGCCGATAAAGCTTGGTGTGCTTGCAAAAATCACACGCTTGCCTTCCGGTACTTTGCCGTCATCCTTTGCTTTTCTTGTGATCTGCTGCAAGTCATCACCGATGGTTTCAGACAGGCATGTTGAGTGCACTGCAATGATATCAGGATCATAAACCGAAAAGATGGTTTCGATTGCAGTCAGAAGGTTTGCCTGGCCACCGAAAACCGATGCTCCTTCGGTAAATGAACTGGTTGCCGCCATGACAGGCTCCTTGTAGTGACGGGTCAGGGTGCTGCGATGATACGAGCAGCAACCCTGTGAACCATGGCTGTGAGGCAGACAGCCATGAATACCAAGCGCGGCATACATGGCTCCGATCGGCTGGCAGGTTTTTGCCGGGTTGATCGTAAGCCCTTCACGCACTTTAACCTCTTTTGATGTGTGTCTTAATAGCATAATTCAATAGTCTCCGTTTTCCGATCATTACTGTGTAACGTAAGTGGCTTCAAGTCCTTTACTTTTTCCGTTTGTGGCTCCCGTTTTCTGCCATGGTGCTTTAATCAGTTTCCATACCGGGTTGTTCACCATGCGATCGATATCTTTATAGAAGTTCACTGCGCCCTCAAAGCCTGTATAAGGTCCGCCGTAGTCGTAGCTGTGAAGCTGCTTCAACGGAACACCCATCTTCTGTACAACATATTTTTCCTTGATGCCTGCGCAGAAAATATCCGGCTTATAGATCTCAATCAGTTTTTCTGACTCATAATGGCTGAGGTCATCAACAACAAGTGACTTTTTAGTCATTTGCTGCATCATGCCTGAGTAGCCGTTGATCTCAAGTCCTTTTTCCTTAAGGGCTTCAAGTTCAGCCTCAGTTTTCCTTGGATTGTAAAGTTCCGGATCAGGCAGCACCTTAAGCTCTTCGATGTTTTTGCTATCGGCATCAATTTTGATGGTTGGCAATACATCACGGCCTTCATAGTCATCACGGTGCGCAAACTCATAACCCGCAGCAACTGTTGTCATGCCAAGTTCGGTAAAGAGATCCTGGTAGTGGTGTGCTCTTGAGCCACCGACAAAGAGCATTGCAGTCTTTCCCGTTGTTCTGGGGAGGATTTCGTCGATTACTGCTTTCACTTTCGGCATCTCCTCGGCAATCACCGCTTCAACCTGTGCCCTGAGCTCATCATCATCAAAGTATTCGGCAATTTTCCGTAATGACTTTGCTGACGATTCGGCACCGACAAAGCTGACTTTCATCCATGGGATTCCATATTTGGTCTCCATCATGTCACCCATATAGTTGATCGAACGGTGACATTGGATCACGTTAAGATCAGCCATATGAGAGTTTTCAAGCTGGCTTATAGTCGAGTTGCCGCTGAATGATGATATCAGTGTCAGTCCTGCTTTTTCGAAAATTCGCTCAATTTCAAAAGCATCTCCGCCAATATTGTATTCGCCCAGAAGGTTCAGTTTGAACTTGCCTTCAGTCGGGGTGTTATCGCGACCAACCATATGCTTGAATACACCGTTGTTGGCAATGTGGTGGCCTGCTGACTGGCTGACGCCTCTGTACCCTTCGCAGCTGAAACCGAAAACGTTACAGTCGCCAAACTTTTCGCGCATCTCTTTTGATGCCGCATGAACGTCATCACCGATCAGACCAACCGGACAGGTCGAAAAAATAGCGATGGACTTCGGATGAAAAAGGTCATAAGCCTCCTGGATAGCCTGTTTAAGCTTCTTTTCACCACCAAAGACAACGTTCTCCTCCTGCATGTCAGTTGAAAAACAGTAGGGGATGTAGTTGGCATCCGTCAAAGACTCTGTTCTTGTCTGGTTACGACGGGTCATCCATGCATAAAAACTGCAGCCGATTGGACCGTGGACAATGTTGACGATATCACGTGTAGGTCCGAGTACCACACCTTTACAACCAGCATAGGAACAGCCGCGCTGTGTGATGATTCCCGGAACGGTACGGACGTTGGCCTGTACTTCCGGAATGATTTGAGGGTCGTTGATGATAATCGACTTGGCGCGTTTTTTTGCAACCTTGGCCGGATATTTTTGTATCAGTTCCTCCCTGACGACTGAAGGATCTGGAAAATGTGTGTTCGTTCCCATGTAACTGTCTCCGTTTACACCTTAATAATTGATCTTCTTAGTTCAGCGCTTCCCTGTCTTTTTCTCCTGTCCTGACCCTGATGGTTTCAATGATCGGCGTTACAAATATTTTGCCGTCCCCGGGTTTTCCTGTCTGGTTTGTTTTAATGATGGTGTCGATTGCTGTTTTGCATAGCTCTTCAGGTACGACAACGGTGACAATCCTCTTGGAAACAAGTCTCGGTGCGCTGCCCAGCTGCGCTATAGCCTCTGTATACCCTGCTTCGGCGCCGTGAAGAATGTCGGAGTGAACCAGCCCTTTACCGCGACCCATAACCCTTCCTGTAGCTGTAAAGGCTGGAATTCCTGCATCGATAAGCGCCTTCTTGGTCTCATTCACTTTGCTGATCCGGATTACTGCAATGATTTCTTTCATTGTTATGCCTCCTCTGCTGATGCGAGCGATGGTTCGGTTTCTTTTTCACCGGAGCTGATGGTGTAAACCTCTTCTACGGCTGAAATAAAAATCTTTCCATCGCCGAATTTCCCTTCCGTACCCGACTTTGCATTATCCATGATGGCCCGTACCACGAAATCTTTATCGCTATCAGGAACCACAACAATGAGCATCTCTTTTGGAATTTCATCATAGATCACGTCACCGACCTGAAGTCCGCGCTGTTTACCACGTCCAACAACAGCAATTTTTGTTACAGCAGAATAGCCAGCATCGAGCAGTCCCTGCATGACTTCATATACCTTTTCCGGTCTGACGATAGTTCTGATCATTAACATGTGTGTGTTCTCCGTTTTTTTTAGTTAGCGATACCAAATTCAATGAGAAGCGCTTCAAGCTCTTCGATTTCAAGCGGCTTAGGGATGACGAACATCTTGTTGTCATTAATCTTATTTGCAAGAGCCCGGTATTCATCTGCCTGTACGTGAGTCGGATCAAACTCAATAACGGTCTGACGGTTGATCTCAGCGCGCTGAACAAAATTGTTGCGAGGCACAAAA
>CAINOC010000046.1 GCA_903851385.1 uncultured Chlorobiaceae bacterium
GCTCCCGCGGTCGAGCGTAATGCGAAGCGTATTTCCGCGCGAGCGCTCCTTGTTGGGCCACTTGAAGGTGAGGCTGCTGTCGGACTTCACGAAGTCGCGTGCACTGAGCATCGCCCGGAGACGATTCATCCCTCCCAACTGCTCAAGGATGATGTCCCCCACGTCCATCATCTCGGCCTCGGGCTCCTCGGCGACCGGCTGCGCCTGAATCGGGGCCGGAGCCTGCGATGCCGGACCATAGCCGAGCCGCGCTCTCTTGCTGTCGGCCGCCTTGTCCTTGAACCAATCCTCCGCCGTCTTCTCGAACGCAGTGGACACGTCGTCGGACACCTTGCTGATCTCCCAGCATCTGAAGGAGAGTTTTGAAATTGCTTCTTCATCGCTCCATGAAGACGGTGCGGTTTTTGGCGCACTCAATCGTGTTGAAGAAGCGGTCGATGTACTGTTGATGCGCTATCCGCATGTAAAAGTAATACCAATCATTACCACCTGCTCAACAGAGGTCATCGGCGATGATGTCGATGGAGTGGTCATCAAGCTTAATGAAGGGCTTTTGCAGGAGAAATACCGAGGCCGGGAAGTCCATCTTATTCCTATTCATACTCCAAGTTTTGTGGGAAGCATGGTGAGTGGTTATGATGTCGCTGTAAGGGATTTTGTCCGCTACTTCGCCAAAAAAGACAAAACCAGCGAGAAGATCAACCTGATTACAGGATGGGTAAACCCTGGAGATGTAACTGCACTGAAACATCTGTTGAAAGAGATGCAGATTGAGGCAAATGTCCTCTTCGAAATCGAAAGCTTTGATTCTCCTCTGATGCCTGATGGAAACTCGGTCTCCTGCGGAAATACAACGATCGATGATCTGACCCAAACGGGTAATGCTCTTGGAACTATTGCCCTGAACAAGTATGAAGGTGGAAAGGCTGCCGCATTCCTGGAAAAGGAATTCGATATCCCTGCCATTATCGGGCCGACTCCTATCGGCATTCGGAACACTGATACCTTTTTGCAGAATCTGAAAAAAATGACAGGGAAGCCAATACCTGAATCGCTCGTCCGTGAACGGGGAATTGCTATCGATGCATTGACCGATCTCACGCACATGTTTTTTGCTGACAAAAAAGTTGCGATTTACGGTAATCCTGATCTTGTTATCGGTCTTGCGGAGTTCTGCCTTGACTTGGAAATGAAGCCAGTACTGCTTCTTCTCGGTGATGACAACCTTTCCTACCCTAACGATCCACGTATCCTGGCACTGAAGGAAAAGGTCGACTACGAGATGGAGATTATTACAAATGCTGATTTCTGGGAACTGGAAAACCGAATCAAGAACGAGGGACTTGAACTCGATCTTATCCTTGGTCACTCGAAGGGCCGGTTTATTGCCATCGACTACGATATTCCAATGGTTCGAGTAGGCTTTCCGACATTCGACCGTGCAGGTCTCTACCGCCACCCGATTGTCGGCTACGCCGGAGCTATTTGGCTTGCTGAACAAATAGCGAACACACTCTTTACCGATATGGAGCACAAACATAACAAGGAGTGGATTCTGAACGTTTGGTAACGGGATTTCACTGTTCCGCTGAGAGGCATATTCTCAACTCTGATATTTCTGCCGGATTATCACACCATGGTGTCCGGCAGTATCAACCACAATTATCACCAGGAAAAAAACAATGCATGCAACTTCTGAAAGTCAATCTCAAGGATCTATGCGACGCAAAGAGCGCGAGATTTCGAGCCGCCAGGATATCGATGTGATCATCCGTTCCGCAACAGTCATGCATCTCGCTCTTGCTGACAACAATATCCCGTTTCTCGTTCCTGTGTTCTATGCGTACGACGGTTCCGTCCTTTATTTCCATTCAGCCCAGGTGGGCAGCAAAATTGAAATCTTAAAGCGAAACAATACCGTCTGTTTCGAGATTTCGGTTGATCAGGGTTTTATCGAAAACGATCTGGCCTGCGACTTTGAAGCCAGGCACCGCACGGTTATCGGGTTAGGCAAAGCCTCATTTATAGAAGATGAAGCTGAAAAGATCAAAGTGCTCGATTTGATTGTTGGTAGGTTTTCTGATAAAAAATTTGAGTACCCGAAGGCGAATCTGGTTCATACGGCCGTTATCCGCATTGATATTGATTCAATCAAGGGAAAAAGACACGGCTATTAACCTGTTACAGATAATGCAGAGGAGTGACTATGAAAATTGCTGTATTGACCGATACAGAAGGCAACACGCTTTCCTTTTACGAATCAGGGTTTGTGAAACTTTTTTCCAATGAAAAAGGTACGTGGAACTGTATAGAGAAATTCCACTTTGAGCTGAATGAAGAAAAGGGTCTTGCAGAAATACAGCGTTGCATACAGAGCATGCTTGCCCGGCTTGATGAGTGCAGGACAGTTATGGTGAAATTCATAAAGGGAGTGCCGCTCTCCATTCTCCAGGAATCCGGCGTATCGGTATGGAAGGTTGACGGATCGCCATTGGCTTTTTTTGAGCATATCAGGGAGGAAGAAGAAAAGATCAAGGTTGAATATCTTAAGAGCATAAAACCTCTTTTGCCGGAACCTCTCCCCGTTGGAGATAAAAAGCTTGGAATCTATGCTATTGATCTTGTGCATGTACAGGCGAAAGGAGCAGGGTTTAATTCAAAGGATGTGCTGCTTCCATTTTTACAAAACCGGGTTTTTCGGAAGCTGGAAGTTGTTTGTGAACATCTGCCGAAATGGTTTGAAAAAGATTTTGCGTCGTTAAAACTCAAGTTCAGGATCGAAGAGTCAAATGATGATTTATGTCATGCTATAGTCTTTCCTATAGAGTAAATGTTTAAATATGAAAATAGAAAACCACCCCTGTTTCAACGATGCATCCCGGCATACGTTTGGGCGTATTCATCTCCCGATTGCTCCGAAGTGCAATATCCAGTGCAACTACTGTAACCGGAAGTTCGACTGCATGAACGAGAACCGCCCCGGTGTTACCAGCAAAATACTATCGCCGAAGCAGGCTATGCACTATCTTGATCAGGCGATGACTCTTTCGCCGAATATTGCTGTTGTTGGTATTGCCGGACCTGGAGATCCGTTTGCAAACCCGGATGAGACTATGGAAACACTCCGGCTGGTTCGGGCAAAATATCCTGAAATGCTGCTCTGCGTTGCCACAAACGGCCTTGACCTGCCTCCCTATATTGATGAACTTGCCGCCCTGCAGGTAAGCCATGTCACGCTTACGATCAATGCCATAGACCCTGAGATTGGTGCCGGGATTTATTCGTGGGCCCGATATAATAAGAAAATGTACCGAGGTATTCATGCCGCAATGTTGCTGATCGCTAACCAGCTTGAGTCGCTTAAAAAGCTCAAGGCGGCGGGTGTTACTGCAAAAGTGAACTCGATTATTATTCCCGATATCAACGATGCTCATGTGATTGAAGTTGCCAGGAAAGCGGCTGAACTTGGGGCCGATATCCTGAATTGTATGCCCTATTATCGCACCACAGAGACTTTTTTTGAAGACATTGCGGAACCATCTCCAGAAATGGTTGCAGAGATCCAGAAAGCCACAGGGGTTTATCTGCCGCAGATGATGCACTGCAGCCGTTGCCGAGCTGATGCAGTCGGGATTATCGGGGAAATAAACTCTCCGGAGATGATGCAGAAACTTGCCGAGTCGGCAGCGTTACCGAAAAACCCGGAAGAGAACCGTCCCTATATTGCCGTTGCCAGCCTTGAAGGTGTCATGATCAACCAGCACCTCGGTGAAGCTGAACGCTTTCTTATCTACGCAGCAGGAAGTAACAATGGTGAGTATGTTCTTGTTGACTCAAGGAAAGCACCTTCAGCCGGTGGCGGCAAGGATCGGTGGGAAATACTGGCAGCCAAATTGAATGACTGCAGGGCAGTGCTGGTCAATGGTGCCGGTGGCTCGCCCATTAAAGTGATGAATGCTCACGGCATTGATGTTATGGTTCTTGAGGGGTCAATCGAGAAAGCTGTGAACGCTTGTTTTGGCAAAGAGGAGCTGAGTGACAGCATAAAAATCAATCCCTCCAATGCTTGCGGGCCAAGTTGCAGCAAGTTCACCGCTCAGGAGCCAAAGGGCAGTTGTGGATGAACATAACAGTCCCATTCAATGTTCCTCGGGAATTCTTTCCCAATTAAACAATCATTGAATGGGGCTGAAGCGGAGAAATATGAATTTTCCCGTCATTGATAGATCGATCGATATATTATCAATGTTATAACGAATGGTAAAAAAATGGCGAATCATCCGCAATTTTTCCCCGTGCCATTGCAATTTGAGCTGCCGGAGTGGATCTGGCTTCTCTGCATCAGTTCTTTCAGATCCTGTCCAGAAAAAATTCCACTGACGACCTCTTTAATAACGCCTTCAATCACAATCACCTCAATTCCGTTGGTTTTGAGTGCTTTTGTTGGTGAGCTGCCAGCGCCGCTAACCAGTAAGGTTCGGCAATCTTTCAGGGTTACAGCCAGCTCTTTCCACCGTTGTTCGCCGCCGCCTGCCTGAGGAGCCTCTCTTGCACTGACAAGAATGCACTTCCCTCTATCATCCATGCTGTAAATCAGGAAGCGCTCAGCTTCACCGAGATGCTGGTTAATCATCACGCCCTCAATACTGCTGACAGCAATGTATGGTCGGTATTCCAGTCTCTTTTCCGGTAATGCTGCTGACTTTGCCAGTTTTAGCATCATGGCTGCATCGACTCTGCACCGGTCATGGTGTTTCATTTGCGGTATAAATCTGCTGCTTGCATCTTGTATCTCCTGAACCATTTCTTGCGATGGTTCTAACAGATTTTCAAAGACGGTCTCTTTTGTGTGGTAAAAGGGGAGACATTGCAGGATGTCGGCCCCAAGTTCAGCAACCCTCGACGCAACGGTTATCACGTGGAAATCATTAATACCCGGAATAACAGTTACGTTGACCTTGGCGGTAACCCCGGCATCCCTCAGCCGCGTTAGCGACTCAAGCTGTTTTTTGATCAGCAGTTTTGCAGCATCGATATCCTGATACATTTTCTTGTTATATCTGACCCATGAATAGATTTCTGCGCCGATTTGTGGATCAATGGCATTAATGGTTATCGTAACATGGCTGACTTGCAATCGGGCAAGCTCATCAATGTAAGGAAGGAGATCAAGCCCGTTGGTTGAAACGCAAAGCGGCATTTCGGGATATTTATCCCGAACCAGTCGAAGAGTTTCCATTGATTCATCCGGATTGGCAAATGGATCTCCGGGGCCGGCAATACCGACAACAGCAATATTCCGCGAAAGCGCCATGGCCTGTTCGAGGTAATACAGTGCCTGCTGCGGCGAGAGTACCTTGCTGGTTACCCTTGGGCGGTTTTCGTTCAGGCAGTCAAATTCGCGGCTGCAATAGTTGCACTGAATATTGCATTTCGGTGCAACAGGAAGATGGAGTCGCCCAAACGTATAGGGGTGGTCAGCTATTTTCAATGTCATGGTGTTCTCCACTTTTTTAGTTGGCGATACCAAATTCAATGAGAAGCGCTTCAAGCTCTTCGATTTCAAGCGGCTTGGGGATGACGAACATCTTGTTGTCATTAATCTTATTTGCAAGAGCCCGGTATTCATCTGCCTGTACGTGAGTCGGATCAAACTCAATAACGGTCTGACGGTTGATCTCAGCGCGCTGAACAAAATTGTTGCGAGGCACAAAA
>CAINOC010000047.1 GCA_903851385.1 uncultured Chlorobiaceae bacterium
CACTCAGCACTTTTTCTGCTCAGCACTTTCTTTCTCAGCACTTCGCTCTTCAACTGCCCACTTCTTTCAAGAGAACTCAGGGGGACGCTCATGACTAACTGTACTTATAGGGACGGTAAAGGCGCTAGAACCGTCCCCACAGTGGGACGTTGTTTTTATCGTACAGTTGTGAGTCTAGCGAAGACTGGGGTAGGTTATCTCAAATGAATCAAATTGAGTATATTTTGCTGAAAAAGTGTAAAAAATTGCAATTAAAGAAGTAATATAATTACATTGCAAGGCGATAATATTCAATTTCATCATTTCCTAATGATAGCCTAAGATGCTGGATGCATAGCACCTTACATGGATACTCCGATCGATCATTATGACAGCCCGTGGAAAGAAGCCATTGAGCACTATTTTCCGGAGTTTATGATGTTTTACTTTCCTGATGCTTATGCTGAGATCGACTGGTCCAAGGAGCATGTATTTCTCGATCAGGAGTTGCGGGCTGTAGTGCAGGATGCTGAGTTAGGCACCCGTTTTGTCGACAAGTTGGTCCGCGTTACAGAACTGAGTGGAGAGGAAAGCTGGATTTACATCCACGTGGAAGTGCAAGGCACCAGGCAGGCTGAATTTGCCCAGGGCATGTTTGTCTACAACTACCGGATTTTTGACCGATACAAAAAACCCGTAGCAAGTCTGGCGGTGTTGGCCGATGAACACAGACAGTGGAAACCGACCTCTTATGGCTACAATGTTCTGGGCTGCAGGCACACCTTGGAGTTCCCCGTAGCCAAACTGACTGATTACGACGAAAAACTCGATGAGCTGCTTGCTTCGGATAATGCTTTTGAGTTAATTACAGCAGCACATATCCTGACCAGGCAAACCCGAAAGAAGCATCAGGAGCGCTATGAAGCCAAACTCCGTTTGATAAAAATACTCTATCAACGGCACTGGGATAAACAACGCGTCATCAACTTGCTTACCGTTGTGGATTGGTTAATGACACTGCCAGCTTGGCTGGACACAAAAGTCTGGAAAGAAATTGAAACAATTGAGGAGATAGAAAAAATGCAATACGTCACCAGCATAGAAAGAATCGGCATAGCTAAAGGAATAACCCAAGGCATAGCCAAAGGTGAATCCAAGCTTCTGACAAGACAGCTTGAGCGACGCTTTGGCGCATTACCTGCATGGGCAACAGAGAAGTTGAGCAATGCTTCCGAATCGGCATTAGAAGCCTGGGGAGAAGCCATTCTATCAGCACCAACACTGGAAGCCGTTTTCCACGCCTATGCTTCAAATACATAAAAGCACAAACCCAATTATCCTCAGAACTATATCACCATGTTTTTGGTGGGGACGGTAAAGGCGCAAGGACCAACCCCACAGGGGGACGTTCTTCTTATCGTACACTTGCGTCTCCAGCGAATGCTGGCCTGTTCAAAGAGGAGACAAGACCTGCTGGTGATCACCGCCAAATATTTTTATTTCACTCAGCCCTCAGCACTGAAAATGCCAACTGCCCACTGCCGACTGCCAACTGTTTTCAATTGTGCAGCATTGAGATTGGTTCTGCAATAAGAATTGCAACGGATGCCGGAATTTATGCCTATGATGCTTATTTTTTTGAATGCGCCTTGCGTATGCGATCTCCGCTCTTAACGTTGGATCGTCGCATGAAAACTGTTGCCAAAGAGATTGGAGTTCAAATTATTGAGTAACCGTTATGAAAGTATATACTTATTCAGAAGCTCGCCAAAAACTGTCGAAAGTGCTTGATCTTGCTCGTCGTGAGGAAGTGATTATTAAAAAACGGAGTGGTGAAATATTTACCATCGTTTATAAACAATCATCAAGCTCTCCTTTTGATATTAAGGGAGTCAAAACGAAGGCAACAACGAAAGATATCATGGAGGCGGTAGAAATATCTCGCTCCATTCAGGGCGACGGTAAAAGCGCATGAAACCGTCCCTACAGGTGGGCAACATGAAAGACCCGATTAAAACCGGTAGAAGGCGAAAATACAAGACTCACGCCCTAGTTCCCAACTTTTTAAAAACTGCCAACTGCTTCTTCGTTTCCACTCAGCACTTTCTTTCAGGTGCGGTCCTTTTGACTTTAAGTCCCGCCTCAGTCATCAGTGAAAAACTTGTGACTCCTCAAGAGGCCTGAGGCCGCACCTGATATATTAAACGAAAGTTATAGTCATTCAGTCCTAATCCCTAATCGGGTAACAGCGGCGCATTACTGCGCCACCGTCCCCTAAGAACCCAGCGTACGACTTTCACCGTACTGGGCTCAAGCCTCGCAAAAGCACATTGCTGTACCCAGTAAAGACAAAACTCTCTTTACCTCTATATTCGG
>CAINOC010000048.1 GCA_903851385.1 uncultured Chlorobiaceae bacterium
CCGAATATAGAGGTAAAGAGAGTTTTGTCTTTACTGGGTACAGCAATGTGCTTTTGCGAGGCTTGAGCCCAGTACGGTGAAAGTCGTACGCTGGGTTCTTAGGGGACGGTGGCGCAGTAATGCGCCGCTGTTACCCGATTACTGGAGGGTTTATCGGGGAAGAAAGATTAGAGGAAGAGTGGTGCGTGAAGACGGAAATATCATTCAATAAGACAATCCGGTTATGAGACACGTTGGGACGAGCATTATTTTCTACAATAGTAAGCACGAGGTTTTGCTGGTGCTGAGGGATAATATACCGACTATCGTTTGCCCTAACATGTGGGATCTGCCTGGAGGACATGTTGAAATCGGTGAAACACCTGCGGAATGCATTGTACGTGAAATGCTTGAAGAGATTGAAGTAAATGTTGAGGGGTGCCAGCTTTTCAGGGTCTATGAATTTTCGGACAGGACAGAGCACGTGTTTATCAAGAGTGCTGAGTTTGATGTTGAACGTATGGTGCTGCATGAGGGTCAGATGCTTCGATGGTTTTCGAGGAGGGAGACGGAAGAGACTGAACTTGCCTACGGATTCAATGAGGTACTCGAAGACTTTTTCAATAGTGTGAAGAAGGAATAGGCCCTATAGAGCCTATGGGACTTATAGGCTGGAGGGTCTTCGGGGAAGAGCTGTGAATGCTGCTTGCCGACTGCCGACTTCGACCCTCTTCAGACTTTCACTTCAAGGATATCGTTCCAGCTGGTGGTGCGGCATGGGGAGAGGTGGTCCTGGCTGGGCTTCCAGCTTTCGGAGTTTTCGGAGGCGAGATGCACTGCACCATGGCCATAGCGATGGTTGATGGCATCCATAGCCTGCATGAGGGTGGTATCGCGCTGGTTCGGCACAGGCTCTTCTTCCGGGAAGAGTGAGAGCGTTGTGCTGGATGAGACTTTTGACACCATTCCGCTTACAATAACGCCTGCCTTTTTATAGACTTTTCCATCTTGAAATATACCGGCAAGAATTGTCTCAGCCGCCCTGAGAATTGCTATCGAATCCTGCGTAGGATGTGGCAAGGCTGCCGTACGGGTTCCCCAGTAGCGATTTCCCGACTCATCGAACGGGCTGGTGGCAATGAAGACCGTAAGCATTGAAGCAAGCGCATTCTCCTTGCGGAGCTTGACGGCGCATTTGCCTGCAAATGTAGCCACCGCCTGCTGCAGTTCTGCCAGAGTGCTTACGCTGCGACCAAATGAGCGCGATGTGCAGATGCTTTGCTTTGCGGGCCTTACCAGCTCCATCTCCAAGCATGATGTGCCCTGCAGCTCAGCCTGAATTCTAGCGCCGACAATGTGCAGGTGCTTTCGTATCCAAGGAGCGGAGGCTGTTGCAAAATCAGCAGCAGTCACGATCCTTTTTGCCTGAAGCAGCTTGCTCCATTGCCGCCCGATTCCCCAGATATCCTCGACTTTTGTACGCTCAAGGGCAGAGTAAATCTCTTCATGGCTTTTAAGGACACAGACACCCTGGTACTCCGGGTTCTTTTTTGCTATGCGGTTGGCAATCTTGGCAAGCGTTTTTGTCGGGGCAATACCGATGCAAACCGGAATTCCGGTATGCCGGCGGACGGTCTTTCGGATATGCCCAGCGTAATCCGCCAGATCAAACCGGGTAAAGCTTGTCATATCGAGAAAGGCCTCATCGATGGAATAGACTTCGATTTCAGGAGCAAGTTTGCCCAAAAGCCGCATTACACGGGAGGACATATCGCCGTAGAGGGCATAGTTCGAGGAGAAGACTGAAACATCATGCTTCTTGAGCAGGTCACGACACTTGAATTCCGGGGTGCCCATTTGGATGCCAAGCGCTTTGGCTTCTTCAGAGCGGGCGATTATGCAGCCATCGTTGTTAGATAGTACAACTACAGGGCGCAGGCGCAGCTCAGGCCTGAAAGTGCGCTCGCATGAAGCGTAGAAATTATTGCAGTCAACAAGGGCAAACATGGAAAAGCCTCCAGCCGTGGTTATCTCGGCTTATGGATAACATAGGATAAAATTCCCCAGATCAGAAAGTCATTATCCTCAGTGATTTTGATGGGCTTGTATTCGGCATTGGCAGGCATAAGGTAGATGCAGTCTTCCTTTAACGCCAGGCGTTTCAGGGTGAACTCGCCATCAATAAAGCACACAGCTATATCCCCGTCTTTCTGCTCAAGCGCCTTATCGATAACGAGCAGATCGCCATCTGCAATACCGGCGTCAATCATAGAGTGCCCTTTTACTCTGGCATAGAACGTAGCTTCAGGGTGCTTGATAAGCTCTTTATTCAGGTCAAGAGCCATCTCGATATAATCTTCAGCAGGCGATGGAAAGCCGGCTGAGACAGGAGAGCCGGCAAACGGAAGCTTGAGTGCGGTTGTGAAGTCAGGCGTGTAAAAATCCAGCACGGGACCGGAATGGATGCGGGAGAGGCGCATGGAATACCTTGGAATGGGGAGTTAAGAAAGAAAGTGGGCAGTCAGCGTATTGATTCAAGAAAGCGTTCGGCGTCGACGGCTGCCATACATCCGGTTCCTACTGCGGTGACGGCTTGGCGATAGGTGAAGTCCTGAACGTCTCCACAGGCAAATACGCCGAGGACATTAGTTTCGGTCGATGATTTTTTTGTGATTATATAGCCGTAATCATCAGTATCGATCTGTCCGTTGAAGAGCTTTGAATTCGGCTCGTGACCAATAGCTAAAAAGACTCCATCACACGGGTGAAGAGTGAGTTCACCGGTCTGCACATTTTTCAGGCGAATGCCGGTGACTTTTTGACCATCTCCCTGAATTTCATCAATAACCTGATTGAGCATCGTGCTGATTTTTGCATTTTTTCGAGTACGGAGCGTCATTATTTTTGAGGCTCTGAACTCTTCGCGACGATGAATAAGTGTAACATGAGAGGCGAATTTTGTGAGATAGAGGGCCTCTTCCATTGCTGTATCTCCACCACCAACAACAACGACATTACAATTACGGAAGAAAAATCCATCACAGGTCGCACAGGCCGATACGCCTTTGCCTCGATAACGGTTTTCAGACTCTATGCCAAGCCATTTGGCATTAGCTCCAGTCGCGATAATAAGCGATCGGGTAAAATATTCGCGGCCATCCTCAAGCGTAAGACAGAATGGGTTTCTTGAAAGGTCTACTTCAGTCACGCTGCCACTGACAAACTCTGCGCCGAACTTAGTCGCCTGATCGCGCATTTTTCCCATGAGTTCAGGGCCGCGGATGCCTTCAGGAAAGCCTGGGAAATTTTCAATCTCGGTGGTAATCATAAGCTGTCCGCCCGGCTGGAATCCATCGATGACGAGTGGCTTGAGATTTGCCCGTCCAGAATAGATGGCCGCTGTATATCCGGCAGGTCCGGTTCCCATGATGATTATATCGCGTACTTCAGAGTTCATACTTTTTTTTTATAGGGTTACAGGAAGGAAATTCCATCTATCCCGCCTTAAATTAGTAAAAGTAAATATAGATCATAGCAATCTTACTGTTACAAATATATCGTCACATATCTTTAAAAGTTCTAAACCCAAGCTTAAAAATTTCTTAAAACTGGAGAGGAGGCAGAATAGGTACTATAGTACCTATGAGACTTATAGGACTGTGCGACGTGAAAGTCTTGTTGTGGAGTTGTCTGACAAACAGACCAACTGTTCAGTCAGTTGAGACCGCCAGTACATGCAGGATAAGCA
>CAINOC010000049.1 GCA_903851385.1 uncultured Chlorobiaceae bacterium
CATTTTCTGACAGTTCCAGGCGTCTCACCCCCTTAATGCGAATGACCCCACAAAATAAAGAAGAAACCTTGAAAACCCTTGTCCCAGATACCTCGAGTAAAGTAAATGCCATGGAAGCTTTGGCAGAGAGGTGTGAAGTGGCAGGTATTACATCGCAGGCATTGCAATCAGGGAGTAAGCGCCGTGAGTGCACGCAGGTGCGTAAAGAACTTTCTCGTCATTTTGTGATGGAGTTAGGGTTATCGTTTGCTGATACTGCTCGATTGCTTGGTATATCAGCTTCCGCTGTGAATCAAATTTTTCGCCGAAATCCTTTGGGTTGAAGTATGGATAGTCATGAGCGTAAGCCTCCCTTAGTCTCTTTCTTTTCTGCTTTCAGAACTGATAAATTTAGGGTGGCTTGTTTTTTATTGTACCAGGAAAACCAGATTTTGCATAGATAATCGACTAATATTCGATTATCTATGCAAAATAATGACCTCATGCAACTCGAAAAGAAGCTTAGCTCACTGGGTGGTGTGCCTTTGATGCATGGAGCACTTGTCTCCATGCTCAATGAGCTCTGATCTCCAAACGATAAAATTTTTTGTTTGATTGGTAAAGCGTGGCTTCTGCTCATGCCAATCGCTATCCTTCCAATGAAGCATTGCACAGGGGGACTTCTTCTGCTTGGAAAAACCTCACGGAAATTCAAGAAGTAATCAGTAACAGAAATCTGGTGAGTATTTTGCAGCCAAGATGGCTGGCGGACACCGGTTTATTGATGATCTTTGGAAGCACACTATGGCCGATGATGCTTTATTTCATCAGGCTTTTTCAGCATCTATCATGATTGATGATGAACGTGTAAGTTTGTTGAATATGACGTATATTTTGTGATATTCGAACCATTCATGAACTACGGGTTGTAATTCTAAAATCTGCGGTTTAAGCGGATCGGTCTAATTATTGTTAGCGCACAAGGGTAGGTAAAGTGGGAAGTTACGCAAAATGTTGGCTGGATAATTTGCTAGTCGGTTCGAGTAGGAATGATATCGATCCAGAGATTCTTTCTCTATTTCGGCCGAAAGAGAAAATAATTATAGCTTCACCTACCGGAAGCCTTCCGGCTCATCTTACGCACTATAGAGAAGCTATCGAAGAGGATCCGGAGCTTAAATTTATTTATTACGAAGCGCCACTTGTTGTTGTTAAGGATCGACTTAACGTACTTGGCTACGACATAGCTACAGCTAAAGAAGCATTCCGTAGCTGGATTTCTGAGGCGAAAAAGCATATTCTCGAAAATGCTGAAGAATTGGCGAATAAGGATTCTGAATCCAGAGATCATATGGAAGGCCATTTCAGGAAAGAGTTTGGGATTCTTTCTTCGCTAAGCCCAGAGTCTTGGATTGAAAACTTAAAGCTTATTCACGCATCTGGACTTGAGACAAATGAATTCGGGAGATATGAAGGTCCACATGAAGATACCGCCATTGGATACATGCTTTCCAATGATTGGTATGGGTATCCAGGATACGATTTATTTGTCCCACTGAGATTGGCAATAGAGGCAGTTGAGAATAGTCAAAGGTTAATCTATGACCTTACTGATTTAGCATGGGCTGGGTATTTCGATTACGATGAGGATTTTGTCGAATATGGCCTTGATTCTTTGGCAGACGAATACAGCTCGAAATCAAAAACTATCGTTTTAACAGAGGGAAAAACAGACGCTTGGGTGCTTAGTGAAACACTCGGTCTACTTTATCCTCACCTCCAGGATTATTTTTCATTTCTAGATTTCGAGAATACAGGATTTGGTGGGGGAGTTGGCAATCTTGCCAATGTTGTTAAGGCTTTTGCTGGTGCGGGTATTGTTAATAACGTTATTGCATTGTTTGATAATGATACAGCCGCCGCGTCAGCCTGTAAGGCGCTTGAAAAAATAGTTTTACCGTCGAATATTGCCATACGCCATTTGCCTGAACTGGAATTGCTGAAAAAATACCCAACTATCGGGCCATCTGGGTCGGTAGATCTGGATGTAAACGGTATGGCTGCAAGTATCGAGCTGTATTTTGGCGAGGATGTTTTGCGAGTAGATGGTATAAACCTCATACCAATACAATGGACGGGCTATGACAAGTTAGCAAAACAATATCAAGGTGAAGTATTAGATAAATCGCTAATACAGGGCCGTTTCAAAGAGAAAATTGCTCGTGCGCATAATGGCGAAGAGGTAGATTGGAAAGACCTTGATGCGGTGTTTCAGTTGCTTTTTAGTTCTTTTTTGGATAAGAACCGTAAAATTATCTGTAAAAGAGCGTCCGAGTACTATTCGTGAGCTAAGCAGGGCGGATTGATGCGCTCCGCAGGCGGATGGTAGGAAGTCTTATCGTTGCGTCAGCGAGGGCA
This sequence comes from uncultured Chlorobiaceae bacterium, assembly GCA_903851385.1. Lineage (GTDB taxonomy): Bacteria > Bacteroidota > Chlorobiia > Chlorobiales > Chlorobiaceae > Chlorobium. The sequence continues at coordinate 2,398 of CAINOC010000049.1, forward strand.
GAAGCAATTTAGTGATGACCGGATACTCGGTAGCGGGGAGTTCGTAAAAGAAATACTTGATGAAGCGGAAGAGACAGTAAAAACTCTTGTGCCAGCATCATCGATAAGAGCAAATGCCATTGAAGCTTTGGAGCAGAAGTGTGAAGTGGCAGGTATTACATCGCAGGCATTGCAATCAGGGAGTAAGCGCCGTGAGTGCACGCAGGTGCGTAAAGAACTTTCTCGTCATTTTGTTTTGGAGTTAGGGTTATCTTTTGCTGATACTGCTCGAATGCTTGGTATATCAGCTTCGGCCGTGAATCAGATTCTTCGCCGATGTTCTCAGTCTTAAAGTGTAGATAGTCATGAGCGTCCCGTTAATTTTTCAGGGGAAACTACAGGCGCAGTATTGAGCTCTGAATTGAACTCCGAGTTGAGCATGTTCATGCCTATGATGAGTCCCATGAGTCTGTGTGCATTAAGAACCGGTCAAGTCAGAAAGGTTAAGCAGTTGGTATTGCCTGCGGGATTTTTCGAATGCATTGCAGGCTTTCATCTGCTCAATCACCCGGTCCAGATCGGTGTAGTCGAATGCGGCGGTCCATTGCTGGATTTTCTGCATGGCGGAAATGAATGGTTCTGGTTTTCCTTGTCGTGTTAGCACGCGCAGGCAATCCAGATATTCCTCTCTGAAGAGCGTTGGCACAATCATTTTGCAGGCATTGACAACAGATAACTCTGCGTTCATGACGAGGCGCGCTAATCGGCCGTTTCCATCAATAAAGGGATGTACTTCCGAGACTATAAACATCGCCAGCAATGCCCTGGCCATTCCAGGAGGAACTGACGGCAAGAGCTTGCTTCCCTCAATCAGAGTTCCGCGTACATTTCTCGGTGAGACAAACGTGGTGTTCCCCGCAAAATTTTCCCTGTCTTTAAAATCACCAGGAGCTGACTCCGGTCGTTCTTTCATGAGATCCAGATGGCGCTGCTGCAATTGGTGCAATACGCCTTCACCTATTGTCATGGATTGGTTTGACCACCCGGGATTGATGGCTTGCCTGAAGACACCGAGGATGTCGTGTGAGTCTTTCGGGCGTTGTTCGATAATTTTTCCCTCGAGTACAATTTGCCGTGCTTCAGAAACATCAAATTCCGTCCCTTCGATGAAGTTGCTGAAATAGGACTCCAGGAAAGCAAAGTTGATGCGTGCTCTTTCGGTTGTAGCATGTGATGCTTTTTGTGTCAGAGGCATTGCACGCAATGTAGCGGCCAACTTTTCAAAAAGGGCTATACGCCCGGCGTCAAAAGGTATCCCTGCGGCCAATGCTTGTCCTGCAGCCGTAGCGAGTTGCGCACTTTTTGTTCCGAGAATGCTTCCGATGAGTTCATTCAAAACCTGAAACTCCCTTTCAAACCCTAGGTGAGCAGCAATATCGCGAGCTTCTTCCCTGATGCGGTTGAGAGCGTCTGGACCTCTTGATTCATAAATACTGACCAGCCTTTCTTCGACGGCAACTCGCCCAACGGATTTTCTGATCGCTCCACGACTCGGGGTTAGGTTTTCCATCAGTATGCGGGCTTGAGAGGGAAAATAAAGGTCTCGCCCTGACATTGGCAGGTCGCCAGCAGTTTTTCCGGTACCCTTGACCAAAACCACTTTTAAACCCGGTAACTCGACGATTCTGTTGTAGTTGTAGCTGAGGTGCATTACCCCGTCGACGGGCGTGCCGCCTCTGAAGGCACTTCTATAGCCAATAACTGCACCAGTAAAAAGAGCGGCAAGGACTCGCATTCTGTGCAAAGCAATAATTGCTGGCCACTCTTTTTCAGGGCTGGCGCTGAGAATGCCAGGGACAATACGCTTTAACCTGCCGGTTTTCAATCGCCGTTGTGCAGCTCTTATCTCAGCATCATTGAGTTCGGCGTACAGGATCAGTGAATCATCGGTTGTCGTGTTTTTTAGCGATGGCTTCATGAATTCGGTCGGTTTGTCGTGTTATTTGTCTTAAAACGTTATATTTGTCGCGTAAATTAATTTAACTAAATCATTGAGAAATTGCAAAGAGGACGGCGCAAGAAAGGGGGGGTCAGCTTGCTTTCCAGTTCGCAGCCAACAGCTTCAGCATATTTTCTGAATGCCGTAATAGATAGGGACATGTTTTCAGTGTTGGATTTTACATCAACTCCACAAATAAATTAATAAGATGTATTATATCATTAATAAAATACGTTTATTATTGTAATTTATTAATGATTGCATAAGATGCTGGACGCATTGCACGTACATGGAACCCCCTAATGATCATTACGACAGCCCGTGGAAAGAAGCCATTGAGCATTACTTTCCGGAGTTTATGACGTTTTATTTCCCTGATGCAAATGCTGAGATAGATTGGACAAAGGAACACGTATTTCTCGATCAGGAGCTGCGAGCTTTGGTGCAGGATGCCGAGTTAGGCGCGCGTTTTGTCGACAAGTTGGTCCGCGTCACAGAACTCAGTGGAGAGCAAAGCTGGATATACATCCATGTGGAAGTGCAAGGCACCAGGCAGGCTGAATTTGCCAAGCGCATGTTTGTTTATAACTATCGGATTTTCGACCGATACGAAAAACCTGTGGCAAGTCTAGCCGTGCTGGCCGATGAACACAAACAGTGGAAACCGACATCTTATGGCTACAACGTTCTGGGCTGCAGGCATACCTTGGAGTTCCCAGTAGCCAAACTGACCGATTACGACGAAAAACTCGATGAACTCCTTGCTTCGGATAACGCATTTGGTTTAATTACAGCAGCACATATCCTGACCCGACAAACCCGAAAGGAGAATCAGGAACGCTATGAAGCCAAACTCAGTTTGGTACGGATGCTCTATAAACGACACTGGGATAAACAACGAGTCATCGACTTGTTTACTATCGTCGATTGGTTAATGACACTACCCGCTTGGTTGGAAACAAAAATCTGGCAAGAAATGGAAACCATTGAGGAGCACAAAAACATGAAATACGTTACCAGCGTAGAAAGAATCGGTATAGCTAAAGGCCGAGTCGAAGGTATTGCTAAAGGTCGCGTAGAAGGTGAATCGAAGCTTCTGAAAAGACTATTGGAACGTCGTTTTGGCGCATTACCTGTATGGGCAATAGAGTTGTTAAGCAATGCTTCCGAACCGGCATTAGAAGCTTGGGGCGAAGCCGTTCTTAGCGCACCAACACTGGACGCAGTTTTCCATACCGCAGCGGCTCCGAGGAAAAGTAAAGAGTAGGCAGGAAAGAAAGTGATGAGTGCCGAGTGCTGAGGAGGTGAGAGTTGGCAGTCAGCAGTGGGCAGGAAAGAACGTGAAGGCAGTTGGTGGAGGAGAAGAAAGAACTGCCTTGGCCATATATATTGAAAACCTCATGGGTCTGCCTGAAAAGGATAGTGCTCATGGGGCTTTTTTGTTATCAGCGAGCAGCCAATCAGTTAATCAGGCAGTGCAGGTGCTCGACGATCTGAGGCGTTATCATAAAATTTACAAAACGAACCCATTCAGTTATTTGCAAAAGGGGATGCCATTGCACAGCACTCGGCCCTGGCTGATGAAGGCCTTTTTTGATGCGTACACCGGTCTGGAGAAACTCGCATTACTGGTGCGAGAAATCGGCTGGAGTAATTTACGGGTGTTAAAACAGTAGTCATGCAGGGTTAACTACTATTTAACCCCGTTCGGGTATAATTATGGCTATTTTGTTTGGCATTATACCCGAAATGGTATAAGTTATTGGTAATTGATATTTATTATACCCGATCAGGTATCTTGATGACTATGAATGATCTTTCTGAATTTGTCCGTGAAAGACGAAAGTCTTTGGACATGACCCAACCGGAACTGGCGGAAAAAGCCGGTACGGGGTTGCGTTTCATCCGGGATCTCGAACAGGGTAAGAAGACGTTGCGTATGGATAAGGTGAACCAGGTCCTTCGGTTGTTCGGTTTTGAACTTGCTCCTGTCAAGCAGGAAAGGGGAGAATAGTCGATGAAAAAAGCTGAAATAAAGTATCAGGATCGTACCGCCGGCTGGCTTGTACAAGATGAAGAGGGCTATCACTTTGTTTATGATAAAGCATATCTGGAGTCGATGGATCCCAAGGCGATAAGCCTCACTCTGCCGTTGCAGGCTGCAGCATATACAAGCAGGACAATGATTCCTTTTTTTGATGGACTAATTCCCGAGGGATGGCTTCTCGATGTTGCGCAAAGGAATTGGAAACTTGACGCGCGAGATCGCATGGGCCTTTTGATGAGTTGCTGTAAGGATTGCATCGGGGCGGTTAGTGTGCATCCTGTCATCACGGAGTGACCGATGGAACAACATTGTCTATTCTGTTATAAACCATTGGAGCACATCGAAGGTGATTATCATCCTCGATGCAGTAAAAAGATGTTTGGAACGGCGACACCACCGATATTGCCGTATAGCGAAAGCGAGCTCGACAAGCTTGCGCTGGAAGTAATTCGCAGCCAGATCACCATCACTGGGGTACAGCCCAAATTGTCTCTCCATTTGGCCAAGGACGGGCACAGCCGCAATCCTAAACGATTTACCATTGTCGGCCTCTGGGGGGGATATATACTCAAGCCTCCATCAGATATCTATCCACAACTGCCCGAGATAGAAGACCTGACTATGCACATGGCCGAAGCGGTCAGGATCAATACCGTACCTCACTGCCTGATTCGTATGCAATCGGGCACTCTTGCATACCTGACCCGTCGCATTGACCGTTCACAAACCGGAAAAGTGCACATGGAGGACATGTGCCAGATAACCGAAAGACTCACCGAGGAAAAATACAACGGATCTTATGAGCAGATAGCGAAAGCCATCCTACGTTATTCGGTAAACCCCGGCCTGGATGTCATCAACTTTTTTGAGATGGTCCTGTTCAGCTTTCTTACCGGGAATGCAGATATGCACCTGAAAAATTTTTCGATGATCGATATTCCCGAAAAAGGTGGTATCTGCCTTGCACCAGCTTATGATATGGTTGCGACTGCGCTTGTTACTCCTAACGATAAAGAAGATCTTGCGTTGACGCTCAATGGGAAGAAAAAAAAGATCACGCTCAATTATTTTAAAAAAGCTTTTGCCACGTTGTCAGTTAATGAAAAAGTCCAAGGTCGAATGTTCAAGAGATTTCGGAATGTGATCCCGGTGTGGGAGAGGCTGATAGAGAGCAGTTTTCTTGATAACAAGATGCAATCAGCATACAAACAACTCATTTTGGAGAGATTTCGTCAAATCAATCTGCTAGACTGAGAGTCGATTTGCTGCCTTGCTACTGTAGAGGTCAGTGGTTCGAATCCACTATCGTCCATATCACACACACCTAAAGGCCTGCAAAGAGAAGACGTTGCGGGCCTTTTTTATTCCCCCTTCACAGCCGCCCCTGTTCCCTGGGAACGCTGAGCCCCAGCTCGGCACCAAGAACAGATAACGAGCGGAGCATTGCACGGCCGGACTTCTTCTGCCTGGAAAAACTTCACAGAAATTCAAGAAGTAATCAGTACCAGAAATTTGTTGAGTATGTGGTAGCAATGATGGCTGGCAAACACCGGTTCAATGATGATCTGGTGTATTGACACCATAGCCGATGACGTTGAGTTGCATCAGGGTGTCAGTAACTCTGATGATTAATGCCGAATATGACGTATATTTTTAATAACTTAAAAGAGTTATTCTGCCTTCAGATAATCTTTCCAGATGCATTTATTCAAGGTACTTATTGTGGTATTTGAGTTAGGCAGAAATTTCTTGAACTACGGGTTGTAAACAAAGTTGTTATATCGGTCCATATAAGATGCTGAAATAAAAAAAGATTTATTGTATTCCCTGATCCGGGTTTAAACAAGAGCAAATAAAGGAGTGTATAATGTCAAGCAAGGGTATTGATGTATTCGCCTACAGCAGTAGTAATCGTTTTCAGGTGCGTGTTGAGTGTCGTGGTTATGACAATGTCTATTTTCCATTTACGAACAGCATGCAACAACGTCATTTCGAAATGGACACTGGGAACATCCACTGGTATGAGGCCACTGGAGCCTTTCGGATGTACGCCATGGTAGATGGTAAGGACGTGCTTGAACGCGGGGCTGAGATCAACCCGAACACGGGCGGATTGGCGGCAAACAATGTGATCAGCTGGGTGGATAATCAGCATTCGCAGATCGGGGCCGACTACGCGGTTTCGTGGGGCTTTACTGATGTTGCAACAATGGCAGGGCTGAGCCATCAGGCATACGTTTTTGTTACCGAGAACCAGAGCGATTGGATGAAACGGTTGAATGTTCCGGCGGAAACTACGCTGAATGAATTTGTATTACCCGGATCGCACGACTCCGGGATGTATGTCAAGCTGTCAGGACCACTTGGAGTGAATGCGTTTTACAATACGCAGAAAGACGATGTGAGCACACAGTTGCAGCTCGGAGCGAGGTTTTTCGACTTCAGGCCAGGGCATATGTGGAACTTGACCGCCCAGAACGTACTCGTAAGGGAAGAAAGGCTCCGTCACCTGCACTCGAATAACGGCATTGTAGCTGAGACACAGGCCGGAGAAGGCTTTGAGGATTTTTTACAGGCTATTGTCACGTTTCTCACGCAGCACAGCGGTGAAATCGTAGTCGTGAAATACACGAATGACGGTTTTGGGAGTAACACGGGGCTTATGCCGGATGCGGGGGAAGTGGAAAAAAAAATCGGAACGGTGATGGCTAAATCGAAGCTGGTGCGGGGCACGGCGAGCGATCTGGCGGCCAATTATGCATATCTGGTTTCTACCGGCAAGCAGCTGATCATCTACGACGGGGACGACAGCAGCATAAAGGAGCGCGGGTCGTACTGGAATGGCAATTATGCGACTGAAAACCCGGACGAGATCATTGCGGCTCTGGACAAGACGTTAAACACGCAGATCGTTACAGGCCAGTATGCAGCCACGATGCTGCAACTGGCAGGCTCGTTCCAGGGGACATCGCTTGGGATACAGATGGCGTTGAGTTGCGGTACTCACGACGGCGGGCCGCTTCTTTATACCAAGGCGCGATTCGACAATGCAGTGGAAGGCTGGCTGCGAAGCATGAACAACACCCTGCGTTTTGACAGTCCTCTGGTGGTGTTGCTGGACGATTATGTGGATAACGCGCTGACGGACCTCTGTATTCACCTGACGCGGGAAAGAATTTCGCGAACCAAAACATACTCGATCGGTGATACTGGTCCTGCAGGTGGCATTATCGTATATGCCGCTCCGGGGGGTATTCCTGATTCATCGGGCGTACGATACATAGAGGCGGCACCTATGGATCAGAGCGCTGGAGTCCACTGGCTTAGTACCAACAACCCGATCATCCCTGAAATTCAGGGGGTCGAACAGCAAGGCATCGGGAAAGGGAAAATCAATACCGCTCACCTGTTGAAAACGCACTCATCAGATGCTTTCGCCGCAAAACTCTGCCACGACCTCATTATCAATGGGTACGACGATTGGTACCTCCCAAGCAAGGAGGAATTGAATCTAATCTACCTTCATGCGAAGCAGACTGGCAAAAGCACATTCGCGCACAACAAGTATTGGGCTTCGTCGATCAATCCCGGTGGCCCTTGGGCTGACCAGCAAGACTTTGATAGTGGTGCGATAAGTTGTACGAAAAAGACAGCCATATACGAGTTTGCGGTTCGAGGGATACGGTCGTTCTGAGTGATAATCAATCGACGGGTTTTCGCTTGGTACCGCACCAACACTGGACGCAGTTTTCCATACCGAAGCGACTCCGAGGAACAGTAAAGAGTAGGCAGGAAAGAATGTGCTGAGTACTCAGTGCCGAGTGCTGAGAATGGAGAGAGTTGGCAGTCAGCAGTTGACGGTGGAGAAGAAAGAATGGCCTTTGCTGTATATATTGAAAACCTCATGGGTCTGCCTGAAAAGGATAGTGCTCATGGGGGTTTTTTATTATAGCGCAAGCTCCATCATGCTCTCAGGCACCTCGGGCGAGCAGCCAGTTAGTTAACAAGGCAGTGCAAGGGCTTGACGATCTGAGGGGTTATTATAAATTTTACAAAACGAACCCATTCAGTTATTTGCAAAAGGGAGTACCTTCGTTCGACCCTCAGCCCTCTCTTTCCCGCTGCTGCCTACTTAGTGCCTGACAGAAAACCTTTGTTTTTTGAAAATCTTACAACCCCATCAAGATCAAAAGCTGTTTGTTTTTGACCC
>CAINOC010000050.1 GCA_903851385.1 uncultured Chlorobiaceae bacterium
AAGGTTTTCTGTCAGGCACTATATAATAAGGATAACAAATATCCTTACTCATGTCATCCTGAACTCCCGTGAGGGATCCATCTTCACCAACCAAATCTTGTATAGGTCCCAGTGGCCTTAACCATCCCATACCTCCTATTTCTCTCTTTGCATTTTCTAATGTCAACGAGCAAATATTGCACACATAAACCCTTTCTATTATTGATTAAAATGATTATCATTAATAATAGTCAACAGGCATATACTGCATCATTAACAAAATGAAATCAAGCTTAACCATAAAAGACAGGATGATTCGTTCGGTTTCCATGAGACGAAGTGAAATCATCTTGCGATCTGACTTTGAACGGATGGGCAGCCAGAGCCAAATCAGCAGGGTTCTCGGCGACTTTGTCCGAGAGGGACGTCTGGTGCGTATCGGACATGGAGTGTTTGCCAAAGCCAGGATGAGTTCACTCAACGGCAAGCCGGTTCCTCGCCAACCACTCGAGGTACTTGCATCAGAAACACTCAGGCGCCTCAATATCGAAGCAAGCGGAGGTCAGGCAGAGGTTGAATATGCAACAGGCAGGAGCACTCAGGTGCCAGTCCAGACGACCTTCAATACAGGCCAGCGTCGCATCAGCCGAAAGTTAATTATTGGAAAACGCTCAATCCGCTATGAAAACGATTACAGCGCCCGAGCATAATCTCATTCTGGACGTTATCGGTGAAGGGTTAACCCCATTACCAGCGGCTGCTCTGGAAAAAGACCTGCTTGTTACAGAGATCCTGCAGAGAATTCAGCAGCTTGATACCGGCGAAATTAAACTGGTATTTTGTGGCGGCACCTCACTCTCAAAGGCCCATGGACTGATAGAGAGAATGTCTGAAGATATTGACTTCAAGGTCATTGTCCCCGAAGGACTTTCCCGAAGTGCCAGGAGTAAGCAACTAAGCCAACTTAAGAACCAGTTGGCAGACTTTCTTTTGCAAGAAGGCTATACCCTTCCTGATGAATCACCTCTTGCACGCGACGAAAACAATTATGTGTCATACTCCATTTGCTATGCCAGTCGCTTCTTATCCGTTGCAAGTCTGCGGTCGGAGATCAAGGTTGAATTAAGCGCAAGAACATCATTACTCCCTCTTGAGCATTTACCGGTCAGATCAATTCTTGGCACACTGGTTGACCCTGATGCCCTTGGTATTTTGATTAATTGTCAGAGTGTCCAGGAAACACTGGGAGAAAAGGTGCTCTCATTCCTTCGCAGGACTGCAGAAGCAATGGCCGGAAGGAATAGAACTGAATATGATGACCGATTGATCCGACATATTTATGATGTCTCCGTCATTTATCGACAAAGCCAGTCACCTCTTTCAGAAGTTACAGGTTCAGTGTTTCAGGATATGGTGGCCGCAGATGCTCTTCGCTTTTCAAGGCAATATCCAGAGTTCAAGATAAACCCTGCAGAAGAGATGCAGAAAGCGCTTGTCCGTTTGAAGAGTGACGAAAAATTCTCTAAACAGTATACGCGTTTTGTCGAAGAACTGGTCTATGGCACCTCCGTACCGTTTGCCGTCGCACAGCAGGATTTTATCCGTCTGGCCGAACAGTTGTTATCCAGCCTCTAAAAAAACATCGGTCAAATATTAACTCAAGCAATCGCCAAGCTCTCACCCCAAATTCCGCTCCATTGTCATCCCTTAAAGGGTGCCTTCCATCTTTTATCTCAGCAATAAATTGAGGTGCCTTTATGACAGAAAAAGGGTGCCAGAGATCGGATGAAAAAATAAATAAGACCCTCGCTGTATGCTGAATACAGGGAATTTTGCAGAACTGATGGCTATAAAGCAGTGAGCAATCGGAACTGTGGTAACAGATTGGAGCATGCAAAGTATCAGTTGCTGCCAACAAATAAAGGATGGAGAATCTATAATGAGAAAACCCTGTTGGAGCTTCCAGTTGCAAAAACAGAAGAAGAGTGAAAGGGTGAAGGTCTAAATAAAACTTTTTTTACACCACCCTGATAAGTAACAGGAATAATCAAGCAGATGAAGGATCGTAACCTCAAAATTTACGGGACTTCATTTTTTTTGTAAGGATGTATATCAAGTGAATAGCGTTTTTTTAGGTACAAATACTCCGAATCATTATCCTGACTGTCAGCAACAAGCTTCTTAAGTAATGGTGATTACTTTGCTGATGCACCGAGGTTAAATGCGACCCGATTAACTAACGATCTCCATTCTCGATATACTCTTACAGACACGTTGGAAACTTTTGGGGCCTGAGGTGTATTTTTCAATCGCTCTATGAGTTCAGACATAGAATTCTGAACTAAACATACATGTCTATATTTTATTAAAGTCGGAATGTACCATACATCGATGAATCCTTTGGGAATGTTCAAAGGGATTCGATTAATATTCTCTGGCCAAAACTTACTTTCAGCTTTAGTTCTTGGGAAAATGTGTCCTTGTGTGTAGTCATCCTTGAAGGATTCAAAATCATCGCAGATATTTGAGAAAAGCTCTTTCGAGACAATTGCAAGGTCCAAGTCTGAATGTTCATCGAATGGCTTGCCGTATTTAGGAGGAGGAGATAGAGAGAATCCTGTACGTGCACTACCTACGATGGTGATGATTTTAGGTGAAATGCTCAACTGTTCACCTAACCATACCCGAATGGCATCAAAAATGGCTGGACATTTATTAAAAGCTATAGGTACACCTTCTGTTAGCCATAATCGGGCTAAGGCCTTTCTGGCTGTATCATCTTTTTCCTTCAGTGCTGGTAAAATCAACTCCGGATTGAGTACTGTGGTCAACGTGGCAATTGTAGGTGGCATCTTGAATGCAGGATAATTTGAGGAACTCATAAGTTCGATCCTGAGAGTGGTGTTGATAAAGATGTATTAGGTGTAATGCGCGAGTTGAAATCTGTTTAGAGCGACGCTGACTAATTGCTCGTGGCTCAGGGTACTTTAGTCTTGCAACAACAAGCGCAGCCTGCCATAAGGTGAGCAATTTTGAATTTAGACCAAGTCTAGAGCATGTGGCATCAAGACCGACCATTTCCGTGCCGAAATATCCTACTTGTAAATAAATAGCAGGTAAATGGCGTTTATCGATGTATTCAGCAACAAGAGAGGCAAGAAGAATCTCCCGTAGTTTGCGTCGAAAGGTGCGTTCAAATCGATTGGTCAATACTCTGACGAGTTGTTGCTCGATTGTGCTAGCACCTTCATGTCTATGCTGCAAGATATTATGTATCGTTGCACGTATGATAGCACGGATATCGAAACCAGCATGGGTTCCATGTCTACGATCTTCGCCTGATACGAGTAACTTTACAAGGCTGTTTGATGGTGGAGATTCTAACACTAACTGTTCTTGACGCCTGATTTCAGGATGCAAAGCATGCCATTGTTTTGCTAAAAAGAATTTTGCAACTAGCCTGACGGTGAATGCGAACATTTTATCATTGGATAATGTCGTAGCAAGTTCACATAGCATCAATATGCTGTAAGAATATCTGCAAATTACTATTTAAGGCCTTGCTATCCATATTTGATGTCTTTTAGATTAACTTTTTCTCAACAATGGATTTATCTCTGTGTGCTGTTTTTAATGTAATTACTTATCCACGATACCATAATATATATACGTATAAAAGTTACGCATTATACTAATATATTACTCGGTCAATCTTAAGGGAATATAGTCTCTTTACTACCTCACAAGACTTGTAGAAGATTTGTTCGTTTTTCGATAATTATATGAAGTGTTAACAGAGTATTCGATTTATTATAGCACTTCAATCCATCCCTGCCATGACAAGTGCTTCCGCTATCTGCGGCACCTAGTTGTAATTCCTTTAGAATCATATGATGCCGCATTCAAAATGGTGGTTTCTTATAACGATATAAATTTTGAACCGTTCCTGTCGTCTTGCTTGTTAAAGCTACCTCAACAGGGTATTGTGCCATTTTAACAGGAATGGGAAGTATGAGGCGGAGCAAGTCAAGATTATGCTTTGGTACACTCCCCACCTAATGGGGTTTGAAGACAATAATTTTTTAGATTCACCTACCAAGATATATCATTAAAATTTGATGGTTTCATCTGTCTATCATCACTGATAAGTAGCCTCATCTGATATTTCATCCTAAGGGAATCTTGTTGCTGATTGGCATTAAATTTGGGGTTCAAAGGAAAAACGAGGTTATAAAGGCTATAAAATATAATAGAATAAGCACTTATTAATTCTCTAAAGTTATAATAGTATGGGAAAAGTGATGCCTTATAAGGGGGTGTGGCCGCAGTTGCATGAGACGGTTTTTATGACTGACGGTACTTTTGTTATTGGTGATGTGCATATTGGTGCCTACTCCAGTATCTGGTTCAATGCGGTTGTGCGGGGTGATGTTTGTCCTATCCGTATCGGGGAGAAAACGAGTGTGCAGGACAATGCAACGCTGCATGTTACGCACGATACCGGCCCGCTGAATATTGGGAACTGTGTGACTATCGGTCATGGAGCTGTGCTGCATGCCTGCACGGTGAAGGATTATGTGTTGATTGGTATGGGCGCGGT
>CAINOC010000051.1 GCA_903851385.1 uncultured Chlorobiaceae bacterium
CTGTCTTTACTGGGTACAGCAATGTGCTTTTGCGAGGCTTGAGCCCAGTACGGTGAAAGTCGTACGCTGGGTTCTTAGGGGACGGTGGCGCAGTAATGCGCCGCTGTTACCCGATTATAAGACCTATAGTACCTATAACTCTTGACTCATTCAGAACCTTTTTTGATAGATGTGGCAGTAGGGCTGGTGACCGTTTTTCTGGTAGTAGTCCTGATGGTAGTCTTCTGCTGGCCAGAAGGTTCGGGCTTTTTCGACGCTGGTGACAACTTTGAATCCCTTGGTTTTTAAAAGCGCAATGAGTTTTTCAGCTACTTTCTTTTGCTCTTCACTGGTATAAAAAACAGCTGAGCGGTACTGGGTTCCAATATCAGGGCCCTGCCGATTCAGCTGGGTTGGATCGTGAATTTCGAAAAAGAGTTTTGCAAGAGTTTCATAACTTACGAGAGCAGGATCAAACTCAACTTCGATTGCTTCAGCATGTCCTGTGTTCCCGGTACAAACCTGCTTGTATGTGGGATGATCGGTCAAACCACCCGTATACCCTGATTTGACTGAGAGCACTCCCTTTATTTTACTGAAATGGTACTCAACACCCCAGAAGCATCCGCCGGCAAAAATTGCCTTTTGCGTTTTTGTTGCGGCGCTGGCTTCGGGCAGAAAATTCAGCGATAGAGAGTTAACACAATGACGAACGTTTTTTGCTGTGATGCCTTCACTGAAAAAAACATGACCAAGATGTGCCCCGCAATGTGCACAGACTATTTCCGTACGCCGACCGTCTGCATCAGGAATCTGCTTTACTGCGCCTTCAATTGCATCATCAAAGCTTGGCCAACCAGTGCCTGACTCAAACTTGTCGGATGAGCGAAAAAGAGGAGCATCACAACGCCGGCAAAGGTAGCTTCCCTGCTCCTTATTCAAATAATATTTACCACTGAACGGCGGTTCGGTTCCTTTACTGACAATAACGCGCTCTTCGTCGGCTGACAACTTATTGTAACTCATGCTGCTATTCTCCTGTTGAACAGTCAAGCGAGGCGCCTGAGAAGGATGTGAAATTTGATTGCGCGTACATGCGCACAATAAAAGAAGGTGACCAAGCAGTATACCTGCTATGATCAGAGCCTGAATCTTTACACAACTCCCTATACCTTTTGAACGCATCACTTGCCGGAATTAATTATTATGGATGTTGTACTACCATTATAACCAGCAGTGAATTCAGAAGGTTTCATAAGTCATCTACCAATTGCGACTCAGGCTAATACCATAGAAGGAGTTACCAGCAACAGGCCGGGCGTTCCACTCTTTGTCTGGTGTGGTAAACAGCCAGCTGGATCCGATACCAATGAGGGCACCAGCTATGACATCGCGCGTATAGTGCTCCTTGGATTCAACCCGGCTGTAGCCGACAAATGATGCAGCAAGATAAGCTGGAATCCCGTAGTTCCAGCCGTAACGTTCGCGGATAAACTCTGCGGATGCAAAAGAGGCAGAGCTGTGACCTGATGGAAAGGAGTGTTCTCCTCCATTCGGACGGGTCGCGGAGACTGTATATTTCAATCCGTAAGTGATTCCAAGCGTCAAAATACCAGATTCCGCGAGTTGGATGAAACCTTTCTGATCATGATTGACCAGGGTAAGACCGGCAGCGCCAGCAGGTAACGCAAGCTGAATAATATTACCCGCAGTTTCAACGGCATCGGCTGCTCTTGCTGGAACCGTCAAAATAAGGCAAAGAAGCAACGTCATGAACGATACATTCGCTCGATAGATATAATTGCGCATCGATGGCTATGATTTTAATATTCAGGGCTTGCAATAAACGTCTGCAAGGGAAAGAATTATGAACAAACACCACAAAGCTCTCAGGATAGAGTACCTACTCCGATAGAAAAGGTGTTCTGCCGCTACCGTCAGTTTATCGGGGAATCGTCTTCGCTTGTTTTATGCCCAGAGTTGCCTGTAAACGCTTTTACCGTCTTGCTGACAATGGTGCCTGCAGCAAAAAGACCGAGCCCAACAACTGCTATGCCTGCTATACCATGGAGAACCGGGATGGCAACAGGAGCAAGAAGAACTGCGGGAACAGCTACTTTGACCGGGGTTGGAATCATATTTTCCGCATTATTGTGATACAATGATAAACTGAACTTTACATTTAAAAATAACTATATTTTTAAACAAAGTACCATTGTCGGATAAATGCAAATAAAATCTATTATCCGATTTGTTTTAAACATAAACAGGAGGGAGCTTTCCTGGAAAAACAAGAGACTATCCCTTGTATCCCAAGCACTCCATAAACCAATCTTCTACCCCTGAAATGCAGAATACTAAACGTTATATTTGTTCCGGGCTCCTTATCGTTGTTGCCTTTATCAGCAGCTTTGCATTTTCATCGGTGTCATGTTCAGCTGCAGAGGAAGAACGAAAAGCTTTTTTTGGGACAGAACAGGCCTCTCTGGATGTTCGAATCGTTGCTGACTGGTCACTCAGGTCACGGAATAATCAGGGAATACCGTTTGTTATCCTTGATAAAAAACAAGCAAAATTGTTTCTCTTTAATAGTCAAGGCCGGCTTCTTGGCGCAGCTCCGGCGCTTCTTGGCGCGGCTATAGGTGATAAAGACTTTGAGGGCGTCGGAAATAAAACACTAGCACATATTCCACCGGAACAACGTATAACCCCTGCAGGACGATATGTAGGCTGGGGTGGCAAATATTTAGGTAAAGGAAAATATTTCTGGATTGATTACAAGGCGGGCCTCGCCATTCATGCTGTCGTTAATCCCCCAGGGCAAAGACGTCTGGAACGAATAGTATCGCCAGATCCTGCTGAGCACAGGATTTCATGGGGCTGCATCAATGTTCCGAAGAAATTTTTCAATGGAAATATGCGGCGGATATTTGCCGCTTCAAATGGTATCGTCTATATACTTCCAGAGACTCAGCCGGCATCTGAATTTTTCGGTATTACTGCTGTCAACTAAATCCTTTTTTAGAGGGAAGCTTACGGTATAAAAAAAATACGCCCCTTTCGTGCATAAGAGCCAAGTACTTCTATCCCGAGGTGATACAGCTCCTTGGACTGGATTAGTATAACCCGATTCATATCCTTTCCGTCAAATCAGCATGTCTATTGAACGAACAACGCTGAATCAGCATTGGTGTTTTTTTTAGACTTCATGATAATGACTGGACGGAGAGATAACGATGACTACGCTGAAAGAGATGATAATGCGTGTAGAATCCAATAATGACCTCAATGGTTTTTGCTGGGCAGACTGGAACGATGCGCTGGACATCATTGGCACTTACGCACCTGACGGGATAGAGTATGAGAATGAATCCCTGACTGAGATGTTTGTAACGTCAATCCTTAACAGAGGAATCAAATCAAACGGGAGAACCTTGCCGAGTGATTGCGGTTTATACGAGCACTTGATATGGGGCCCTATGGTGTCGTTCACCGGTGGCGGTTTCTGGATTGAGTCACTTGAGGAAAAATATGGTGCCCGCGATAAAGACACCTTTTCAGATGACTATTGACTGGTAACAAAGAATGGGATAGTCGGGGTTTGCCTTCGCATCCCCTTTTTTTGCCGGTTCAGAACTCCTCGACATACATCTCTCCGGAATTGTCTGGACGGTTACGGCTATAGCCGAAATTATGCAGCCATTCAGATACCTGCTCTACCATTTCAGGCTTTCCACTAACAAAAAATCGTGTCTGTTCAGGATCGGGCGTTATATTAAACTCGTTCTGCAGAATATCCTTTTTCAGCAACTCCTCAATTGGTAATTGATAACCGTCCCAGTGATCATCAGGATCGGCCAGTGTCGGCACATAAAAAAAATTGGCATAGCTCTCTGCCAGAAGTGTCAACTCACTGTAATAACCAAGATCCCTGCGGTGGGCAGCACCTTGGATAACAATCATTTTGCTTTCAGGACGCTGGACGATACTGGAGCGCAAAAAACTGATATAGGGAGCAATCCCGGTTCCAGTGGCAACCATAATGATATCGGTACCTTCGGGTGTTTCATCAAGACGGAACATACCGGTAATCTTTTTACCGACATATACCCTGTCTCCGATATTGAGATTGAACAACCGTGGGGTCAGCTGACCTGATTTAATCTGTGCAATGTAAAACTCGAAGTGCCGTGTCTCATCCTTTGCTGAGGCGATTGAGTAAGGCCTCTTGATCAGCTTGTCAACGTCAGCAGGATAGGCCTCAATGGCTGAATTTGAAGAGCGCTTCTCGAAACCATAGAGTCCAAGCAAGGTATGTTGACCGGCGTCGAACTCAATTTGTGGTTCATCGGTTTTAATTTGAACAATCATGAGGTCCGGATTGATCATGATTTTACTTATAACCACTGCATTATAGATTGACGAATCCATAAGCCTTTACTCCTTTATACTGATACTGTTGTTAATGCTTTAAAGCGCTATATAAATGAACATACCTGTCGGGATAACCGTTCATCCATGTCAAACCAATGAACACAATGCTTACTGAAAACAAGGTTTTTGAGAAAATTTCCTTTAAGGAACATATCCTTGTCAAAGGGGTGTACGAAGAGTGTACGTTCACAAACTGCAACTTTAACAGCGTCGACCTTTCGGGAATTACATTCAGAACCTGCTTATTCAACAACTGCGACTGCAGCCTGACTCAACTCAAAAACACCACCCTCCAGGATGTGCGGTTTGTGAACAGTAAACTTCTTGGTGTACAGCTTAATCAGTGCAATGGATTTCTGCTTCGGCTTTACTTTGAAAACTGCATGTTGAAACTCTCTGTTTTTTACAAGCTGAAACTCAAAAAAATAGTGTTTAAAAACTGCAATTTGCAGGAAGCAGATTTTTCTGAAGCTGACTTGGCAGGAGCTGCATTTGATAATTGTGATCTGCTTCTAGCGACATTTATGCATACAAATCTCGAAAAAGCAGATTTCCGTTCGGCCTCAAATTACTCAATCAATCCGGAAATAAACCGTATAAGGAATGCCCGGTTCTCAATACCGGGGGTTACCGGTTTATTGACGACCTACGATATCGAGATTGAATGGTGACTCCCCCATTACCGCCAACCCCCGCCTAATGCACGGTAAAGCTCTGCCATGATGGAAAGATGCTGGCGCCGGATATCGGCAAGATTGAGTTCTGCCTGGAGCGCATTGGTTTCGGCAACAATGACTTCAAGATAGGTCGCCATGCCACTCTGGAAAAGCATTGAGGCATTGGCAACAGCATGCTGAAGGGTTACAACCCGTTCTTCAGCAATACCTTCCTGTGCTTTTATCTTTTCGAGCTGCACAAGGGCATTGGAGACCTCCTCTACGGCTTTCAGCAACGACAGCTTGAATTCAAGTTCCGACTGCTCACGTTTTATTTTTGACTGCTCATACTTTGCCTTCAACTGACCTCGCTGAAAAATCGGTTGAAGCACCCCGCCCTGCAGATAACTGAACAGGGAGCCGGGAGTCGAAAACCAGTTGGTGGATTTAAGTGCGTCAAAACCTCCTGTGGCTGTAACGGTAAACGTCGGGTAAAGATTGGCTTTGGCTTCGCCCATATCGGCATGAGCGGCTCTGACAGCAAGCTCTGCCGCTCGAACGTCCGGGCGATTCTGAAGCAGTGCTGAAGGAATGCCTGAAGGCAGATCATCAGCAACCTTTATGCTGAAAAAAGATTTGTCACGATTGATCGTACCAGGCATTCTACCGCAAAGAGTGCTGAGAGCATTTTCCTGGACTGCTATTTTCTGCTCAAGCAGCGGGATTGATAAGGCTATGGACTGCCTTGATGCCTCCTGCTGCTGAACGGCAAGAGAGGTTACCTGACCAGCCGTATACTGAAAGCCGATCATCTTCAGCGTGGTATCGGCAAGCGCCAGATTTTTTCTTGAAATATCAAGCTGCGAATCGAGCATAAGAAGATTGTAATATCCGGATGCCACATCAGCAACAAGTCTGGTGCGAACTGCTTTAGCAGCTTCCTGGGTCTTCAGGTATGAGGCAAGGGCTGATTTACTGCGACTTCTTATTTTTCCCCAGATATCGGCTTCCCATGAAGCGGATGCCGAGGCGACATAGTCCTGAGGAGTTGTCTGAACACCGTTATCTGATGGAGTGGTATGTGTGTCCTGAACTCCAATGCTGAGAGCGGGAAGATTTCCAAGCTTTGCCGAATTAAGAGTCTGTCGAGCAATATCGATGTTTTTCAGGCCAACCTGCAGGTCAATATTGTTTACTACGGCACTGTCGATAAGTGTTCGCAGTGTAGCGTCAGCAAAAAAACTTCTGTATGGCAATAGTGCCATGACCGTATCTGCATGAGCTCCAGCCGCAGGCAAACTACCGCGATAAGACTCTGGCAATGCCACATCAGGTTTCTTGTACTCATGGGTGACACCACATGCCCAGAGAGAGCTGAACATCAAAAACCAAATGCAGGCAACTATAAAACCGTTCGTTTGTTTTCTCATAAGGGAGATCTTTAATACAATATTTCTCTTCAAGATGCCTTTACGGTGCGATCTTTTTCATTTTGCAGAACCTCTTCAAGAAGATCCCCTGCTTCCACGATGGGAGATGCGGGACCGGTAATACGCTCCTGGAGATGCTGGAATGCGATAAAAAGCACTGGCACAATAAAAATACCAAGCACCATACCCATAAACATACCGCCAATAGCTGCTGCACCGATAGAGTGGTTGCCCTGGGCAGTCGGACCGCCAACAAAAAGAAGAGGCAGAAGACCTGCAATAAAAGCGAGCGAGGTCATAAGAATAGGCCTTAGCCTAGCCTTTGCACCTGAAATGGCTGAAGCAGAGAGTGACAGACCTTCAAGCCTTCGCTGCAATGCAAACTCAACAATCAGAATTGCGTTTTTGGCCAGCAGACCAATCAACATGATAACAGCAACCTGGACATAGATATTGTTAGCAATCCCTGCCAGTTTTATACCGCAAAAAACGCCAAGTAACCCAGTCGGGATGGAGAGCATCACAGCAAAAGGAAGCAGATAGCTTTCAAACAGGCCTGAAAGTAAAAAATAGACAAAAACCACAGAGAGCATGAAAATAAGGATCAGTCCCCCGCTTGCCTCAAGTTCTTCACGGCTCTGGCCTTTCCAGTCATAACTGTAACCTAAAGGAAGGTGCGTTTTGGAGACCTCTTCAACAGCCTTGATTGCCTGACCGGTACTGAACCCCGGCTTGACAACTGCGTTGACTGAAATTGCATTAAAGAGGTTAAAATGGTCAACCGATTCAGTGCCATAGACTCGTTTCAAGGTTATCACTGAACTGACCGGCACCATTTCACCTCGAGCATTTTTTACAAAGATCCCATTCATGGATGCCGGCTCTGCACGGTCGTTAGATTCAGACTGCATGACAACTCGGTAGTACTTGCCGAAACGATTGAAGTCCGATGCCTGCATACTGCCGTAGTAGGCCTGAAGTACAGTCAGAAGATCGCTGACGTTAACCCCTAGCTGTGCTGCCTTGATATTGTCAACCTCAAGTTCATATTGAGGAAATGTTGCCTTAAAGGTTGTGAACGCAAATCCTATTTCAGGGCGTTTCATCAATTCACCGAGAAAGCCCTCAGCCACATTGCCGAACTTGTCGAGACGCCCGCCGGTTCGGTCTTGCAGAACAAACTCAAGGCCACCAACGGCACTGAAACCGGGAACTGTGGGCTGCGCAAGGGCAAAAAATGATCCTTCCCTGTTGCTCAGGTTCTTGGTTATTGTGGCAAGGATTGTCTTGATATTACCATCAGGGCCACGATCCTTATGATCTTTAAGCTGTATAAAAAGAAGACCCGAGGAGGGTGATGAACTTCGAGAGAGAATGTTAATACCTGCAACAGATATTACCTTTTGCAGGGCAGGCATGGTGTTGCGCAGGGTTACTACAGCACGGTCCATGGTTGCCTTGGTACGGGCAAAGGAAGCTCCGGGTGGCAGGGTGACAGAGACAATCACAAAGCCGTTATCCTCGTCAGGAATAAATCCGGTCGGCAATGTTTTGAACAGCCAGAATGAAAGCCCTATCATTACTGCCAGGAGAGTAAAAGAAAGGCGCTTGTTGCGAATCAAATAAACAAGGCTTCCGATAT
Source organism: uncultured Chlorobiaceae bacterium (assembly GCA_903851385.1). Classification (GTDB taxonomy): domain Bacteria; phylum Bacteroidota; class Chlorobiia; order Chlorobiales; family Chlorobiaceae; genus Chlorobium. Next base: position 8,142 of record CAINOC010000051.1, read on the forward strand.
ATTTTTTTTTCAAGGCATCAAATCCCGTATTGAAGCCTACAAAAAAACGATGACCGAATGCACCGAATTTTTTAAGCTTTTCATGCTTTCCTGACTTGCTTTCCTGATGAAGATCCTGGAGAAAAAGTGCACAGAGAGCAGGACTGAGCGTCAAAGCGTTAACTGCGGAAATAAGAATGGCAATGGCAAGTGTAAAGGCGAACTGACGATAAAAAACACCGGTTGAGCCTTGAAGAAAACCTACCGGGAGAAACACCGATGACATCACAAGGGTAATGGTAATAATGGCTTTCGTGATTTCACGCATAGCCGAAACGGTAGCTGCTTTGGCGGGATAGTGTTTTTGTTCAATTTTTGCGTGAACGGCCTCTACAACTACAATGGCATCATCTACGACAATACCGATAGCGAGAACCAGTCCGAAAAGTGTCAGTACATTAATGGAAAACCCGAAAAGATTCATAAAAAAGAAGGTTCCGATTATGGCTACCGGAACTGCAATTGCAGGGATTAGGGTTGAACGAAAGTCCTGCAGAAAGAGAAACACCACAAGAAACACAAGAAGAAATGCTTCGATAAGGGTGTGTTGAACCTGCTGAATCGACTCGTCAACAACCTTCTTGGAGCTGAATGGTATGGAGTATTTTACCCCTGTCGGAAATGATGCTGAGGCTTTTTGAAGAGCTTTGCGAAGACCCATTTCAACTTCGTTGGCATTAGATCCAGGAGACTGATAGACCGCAAGAACCACGGCATCCTGTGCGTTTGCCTTTGTATCGACAGTGTATCGGTAGGCGCCGAACTCGACACGGGCGATATCGCCGAGTTTGAGCAGAGTTCCATCCGGATTTGCCCGGATAACGATCTGTTCATAATCACCTGGATAAGGGTTTTTTCCCTTATACTTCATAACGTACTGCATTGCCTCGGAGCTGTTCTCGCCGAATGATCCTGGAGCAGCCTCAAGGTTCTGACTCTGAATTGCCTTCGATACCTCCTGCGGTGTCACCTTATAGGCGGCCATCTGCTGAGGCCTGAGCCAGATACGCATGGAGTAATCCAGATTTCCATAGACCGAAACCTGACCAACGCCCGGAACCCTTGAGAGATCGTCAACAATGTTGATTTTAGCATAGTTCTGCAGGAATATCTGATCATGCTCCTTAACATCGCTCGCTAGATTGATGAGCATGATCTGGCTGTTCTGGCGCTTGATGGTCGATATACCTATCTGGTTGACCTCTGCAGGCAGCTGGCTTGTGGCCTGGGCCACCCTGTTCTGAACATTGACCGCTGCCTGATCGGCGTTTGTTCCCTGCTTGAAGAATACTGTTATGGAAAGAGAGCCGTCATTAGCAGAGGTTGAGGTCATGTAGGTCATGTTTTCAACCCCGTTGATAGCCTCTTCAAGCGGAGGGGCTACTGAACGGCCAACAGTTTCAGCACTGGCACCCGGATAACTTGCTGATACAACAACACTTGGGGGAGCAATATCGGGAAAGCGGGTGATCGGCAACTGGAATATGCCAACCGTACCGAGGATGACCAGAATTACCGATATGACCGTCGCAAGAACCGGCCTTGAAATAAATCGTTCAAACATGAATAGTTGCGTTTAGCTCTACCAAATCGTTGTATAAAAAACAGCTCATTTCACTTGACTTTCAATACCTTGGAGTCTGCAGGTGCCGGAGCACCTTTCTCGGGGTTAATATCCATTCCATCCTTTAATTTTTCTATACCGGCAGTAACAATACGATCCCCTGGTTTCAGGCCGGCACTCACGATATAGTTATTTCCGCTCTTTCCTGAAACTATTACAACATGCTGCATAACCTTATTTCCTTTATCAAGGACAAAAACAAAGATCTTGTCCTGCAACTCAACAGTTGCAGCCTGGGGTACAATGAGTGCATTATGGAACAATGATTCAATCACAACTTTTCCGGTATTTCCTGAACGCAGAAGACCATGCTGGTTGGGGAAAACTGCCCTTATTCGGACCGAGGCGGTAGTTTGATCAAGCTGACCGCTTATGGCTCCTATGTTCCCTTTTTCAGTATACCAAGTACCATCCGAAAGCACCAATGAGACCGGGGCAACCTGCCGCAACTTCTCCTGTATGGTCGCTCCGGCATACTTTTGGCGAAAAAGCATAAAGTCATTTTCACTCATGCTGAAATAGGCATAGACTTCACTGACATCGCTGAGAAGGGTGAGCCATTCGGTCTGGTTTTTACTGACAAGGCTGCCAAGCCGAAACGGGATCTTTCCGATATAGCCGCTTACGGGAGCTTTAATGACCGTATAATCAAGATTAACCTGAGCAGAACGAGTGGCGGCCTTAGCCTGCTCTACTGCAGCCTGAGATGCATGGGTGTTGGCTTTGGCGGTTTTCAGCTGAATTTCGGAGATCACCTTGTTCTGCACCAGTGGAACAAGTTTTTCCTCGTCAAGTTTTGCTACGACAAGCTTCGCTTCTGCAGCATGTTGGGAAGCCAATGCACTGTTGTACTGCTCACGGTAAACCCGATCATCTATTTTAAACAGAGGATACCCCGCTTTGACAAAGGCGCCTTCATCGAAGTAGATAGTCTGGAGCGTACCATCAACCTGCGGACGGATTTCAACATTGACTTTTCCTTCGAGAAGAGCCGAATAGTATGTTGTCACGGCAGCATCTGAAAGATTAACCGTCATAACGGGCAAAGAGGGCTTTTGCTTCGCGGCATCTTTGCTGTCATTTCCAGGTCCGCAGCCATAAAAGAGTACCGGCAAGCAAAGTCCGATAACTGACGACATCCTGATAAACCTGTTTCTCAGTTTATTATTCATAGATCATTTAATTATATCCGAAGAAAACTTTTACAAAGCCCCTTTTGATGATAACGGGGAAGATTCCAATATTCAAAGACATACAGAAGCCGATCCTTTGACAGAAAGAATCGGCTTCTGTATGAACTTGTTCAAATAATCAAGTACTTCTTCAGCACAAAAACTTTATTGTCAACATTAACCTCTAAGTAGCAACAACATAAGAATTTCATAAATAATTTGGCATCATAATGCTTATTCACCTCAGATATTTTGTGTGATTAAATTCAGCAATAAAAAAAGTGCTGAGTTAAGAAAGAAAGTGGGCAGTGGGCAGTGGGCAGTTGGCACGGAAGATAGACCCCTCACTGGAATTCGGGGTGACAAATGCGGTGAAAGAAAGCATTGGTTTTTGATGCATTTTTCAGAGGATCGACAGCGCTCTATGGATTCAAGGTAAGCGATGGTGATGACCGCCAACTGCCAATTGCCTACTATCTACTGCCTACCGGAAGCTCTGTTCAAGCTCAAGCAGTTGTTTTTTCATCTCAAGACCTCCCCGATACCCGGTAAGAGTGCCGTCACTGCCGATAACACGGTGACAGGGAATGAATATTGGTATGGAATTGCGGTGGTTCGCCATTCCCACTGCACGAACGGCAAGAGGGTTGCCAACAGCAGTTGCGATATCCTTGTAGGTCACCGTTGTTCCATAAGCAATCGTACAAACGCTTTTCCAGACTTGCTGCATGAACGGTGTCCCTGAAGGGGCGAGAGGCAATGAAAATTGTTTGATCTTTCCGGCAAAATAGCTGTTCAACTGCCGAAACGCTTCTGCAATAAGTTTTGTTTCAAGAAGTTCGGCACCTTGAGGCGAAGCATCTGAACAAAAAACGAGGTTAGTAATAGAACCTTTGCACTCTACGATCCCGACACTCCCTATATCGGTCTTTTGATAATGCAGAAAGAGGATATTGCTCATTTTATGGCATTACAAGGATGTTCACTTACCTTGAGTGTAAAGAAACTATAAAATGGCCGAATAAAAAAGTTGGTAGTTGGCAGTTAAAACAGAAAATAGACCCCTCACGGGAATTCGGGGTGACACAAGCTTGAAAGAAAGTGCGGAAGTAAAGGTTTAAGAATCAATATTTTTAATGCGTCCCATTTGAATAAATAGAGGTGCTCATCAATGATATTTCATTTGTATTGTTCTGTCGTTATCTTCTCTGCTCAAATAAACCATAAGACAAGGAGCCTGTAATGAGCGATGAATTTGAAGTAAAAGGACCACACGAAGAGGTATTGGAAGGCGGCGAAGAAGCTTTAGGAGATAAAAAATTTAATAACCGCATTGCGGTTATGACTGCGATAATGGCAACCTTAGGCGCTCTCATCTCCTACGAAGCAAGCGTTACTCTGGGAGAAGCTATTCTCAGCAAAAATGAAGCGGCTATCAAGAAAACTGAAGCGGCTGATCAGTGGAATTTTTATCAGGCGAAAAGCAATAAGCAAAATCTGGCGGAACTTGCAACCAAGCTGACTGCGGGTAAAGATCAGAACGATAAACAAAATGATATCGCACGGTACACCACTGAAAAAGTTGAGATTAAAAAGAAAGCCGAAGCAACAGAAAAACTCTCCCATGAAGCTGATGAACGCTCGGAAAAGTATATGCACTCTCACCACCGTTGGGCTACTGGAGTAACGATGCTTCAGATTGCAATTTCACTTGCAGCGATAACAATCCTGACGCGAAAAAACTGGCTTGAGTATGTGAGTTTGACATGCGCCGGTATAGGCGTAGTTTTTGGCGTGCTTGCCTGGTTTGGAATTTAGAATGCCATCACCCACCTTCCCTTATATGCTTCGATGAATCAGAGATAAGACCCTCTCTTTCTTTCTTTACTTTATATACCAAACCACAACATAAATAAGTATAAAAATACGATAAATATATTTATTTTATAAACATATATGGATTGGGTGAGCAATATCTAAGCTCATATTGACTTTTTAACGACAACTGAATCCTCACAGTATGCTGGACGGTTTTTATAAAAAGCAGGTTGAGCGCATCCTTGATGCGGCCGATATTACAATAGGCGGTTCCCGGCAGTGGGATATTCAGGTCCATAGGCCGGAGCTCTACCGTCGTGTTATAACCCAGGGAAACCTTGGTTTGGGCGAGGCATACATGGAAGGCTGGTGGGATTGTGAACGACTTGATGAGTTTTTTTACCGGATTATCAGTTCCAGGGCTGAGGATAAAGTTTCTACCCCTGTAATGCTGTTTGGCGAGCTGATTAGTACGTTATACAATATGCAGCGTCCCTCAAGATCTTTCAAGGTAGCAGAAAAACATTACAATATCGGCAATGACCTTTTTAAAGAGATGCTTGACAAGCGGATGCTTTACAGTTGCGGCTATTGGAAAGAGGCCAAAAACCTTGAGGAAGCTCAGGAAAAGAAACTCCACCTGATTTTTCAAAAACTGCAGCTTAAACCCGGAATGAGGGTACTTGATATAGGATGCGGATGGGGTGGAGCAGCACAGTTTGCTGCCGAACACTATGGAGTATCGGTGCATGGGGTCACGGTGTCAACAGAACAGGCTGCTATTGCACGTGAGTATTGCGCAGGCACCCCCGTTACCATAGAAGTAACAGACTACCGGAAAGTAAAGGATTCCTTCGATCGGATCTATTCTATCGGCATGTTCGAGCATGTCGGATGCAAGAATTATCGGGACTATTTCAAAATTGTCCACCAATGCCTGAAGGAGGACGGGTTGACCCTGCTGCACACTATCGGAGGAAACAAGTCAACATACAGTGTTGAACCGTGGGCGAACAAATACATCTTTCCGAACTCAAACGTCCCGTCAGCCAGGCAGATCACCGAAAACTATGAAGGGCTGTTCACTCTTGAGGACTGGCATGTTTTTACCCATGACGATTACGACCGGACGCTCATGGCATGGTATGAGAACATCAAGAACAAGTGGCAATTGCTTCCGCCTCGGTATAACGAAGAGTTTCAACGCATGTGGCGATACTACCTGCTGAGTTGCACTGGAGGGTTCAGGTCGAGAACTAACCAGTTATGGCAGGTGCTGCTTTCGAAAAACGGCATTCAAGGCAGCTTCAGCATACCGAGATAGAATAGTTTGGATTCCCAGTCAAAACAGTGTGATACTCATATCTTTTTATATACAAAAATGCCGAATAATCTGGTTAAATTCTGAGCGTCAATTCTTTTTAATTTTGAGAGTGCAATTTGTCAAAAAAATTAATGAGATGAAAAATAATAGCTCTCCCTATTTACTATTATTCACAGCATTAATCCTTTGCTGTTTGTTTCAAAACGAAAAAGCAAGCTGTGAACCAATCCCATCATGGAATAACACTCCGATAAAAAAATCAATTCTGGATTTTGTAACCCTGGCAAAAAGGAAAATCCCTGTTGAAGATCGTATTGCGGTTTTCGATTTAGATGGCACTATTGCCTGCGAAGCTCCATTGTGGTTTGAAATGTATGCTGCGATTGACGGCTTAAACCAGAAATCCGCAAAGAATCCGGAATTATTAAAATATCCAGAATATCAGTATGCAAAAAAACTTGCAGTGGACCCTGCTGATACATCGGTTATAAACAACTGGACTAACTTCACTAATGCGCCATACTATAACTATATCGACTCAATGGTCTGGAAAGCTTATGAAGGAACTGACCATGAAACGTATGTACATGCGGCCTGCTCGTATTTAACAAAAACAAGAGATAAGAAGTATAACATCATTCTTGCAAATATGTTTTATCAGCCAATGCTTGAGTTGATAAAGTATTTGAAAGAAAATAAATTCACTGTCTACGTAGTATCAGGTTCAATGCAGGGGGTTATATGGAGCGTTTGCCCTCAAACAATCAATCTGGACAGAGCGCATCTTATCGGCACCCGTCAGATTTTGAACCCTGTTTATAAGCCTGGCGATTATAAAACACTGTTTATTATCAATAAAGGTATTTTCCCTTCGAAGGATGATAAAGACGGGAAAAGCATAAATATTTATTCGCAAATCGGTAAAAAGCCTATATTTGCTTTTGGAAATACTAACGGCGACTTTGGAATGTTTCATTTAACAGCAACAAACAAATATCCCAATATCGAGTTATTACTCAATCATGATGATGCAATTCGCGAGTATGCATATCCCCCATATCATGGGAGTTCAGTTCCTGCCTGGAGAGATTCTTTGTCAGTAAATAAGTGGAAGCTTGTTAATATGGCTCAGGAATTTAAAACTGTGTGGAAGAGTAAATAGGATTTTTGATCAATAAATTCAACTCATCATGGAACCTATCATCATTAATGACTACTGTTTCAAAAGGGTGTACTTCTGGATGCAGTATGCTTCTGGAGATCTGAATTTCACGGAAATAGCCATTGATGTATATTATCCAAAAAATCGACAAGCGAATGGACTTGTTATGTTCAGTCATGGATTCCTGATCGGTCCCGACCTTCTCTATCTTCCAAAAAGACTTCTTGCAGGCATTTTCGACAAAGAGATGGAGCCGTTGTTTGACAACTATCCATCCAATTACTACAACTATACCTCTGCCATTGTAGAAAAAAACTGGGCAATGGCTTTTGTGACCTCGACTCACGAGCAAAGCCAATTTTTTCCTACGACTGATTTTGGCGGGAATCCGAGGGTTGGACAGGAAGCGTTTATGGCTGCATCCTATCTCATCTGTTTCGGTGCAACCAGCACATTCTACGATGCAAACCGCTCAAAGCTATTTCAGTTCATGAACTCCAATAATGTCATTTTTGCCGGTCACTCTGTTGGAGGTGCGCATGCACAGGCAGCCGCAACCGGATTTGATAACCTGCAGGCGATCGGAGAAAAAACAAACAAGAGATTTGACCCCATTGTGTACGACAGAATTATCTTTCCAAGAGTTACCGAGAAGCTCTCGACCTGGGAGGTGGAAAGCCGGGCCAATCCCGTCGGCCTTGTCCAGCTCTCTCCGGTAGATATGAAAAATCCGCTTTTTAGCGGCATGGAGCCTTACCGGCAAAAACTGGCGACAATACCGATACCGAACCTGATGATTGTAGGGCAGTGCGATTGTGCCAGCCTTGATACATCGCAACCACCTGCATGGTCGAGCGATTCGTCCGTGTTGACTGAGTACAGCCAGATGGCTCCCGTTGAAAGTGATTCGTGGGCGGTTGTCGCCAATGTTGAAAACGGTAGTCACTGCGGATACCTGACTGCAACAAGTTCCCTGTGTTCTACTGCCGACAGCGACTCGCAGTGCAAACGCTGTCCGGATAAGGATACATACCAACCAGTCGGGGAGGAGACAGAGTTTACTGCGAAGCTTTTCAAAGAATTTACCGACATATACCCAGCCAATTCAGGATTTACAGGTACACGCCAGGATTGGTTGGACAGCAGTTGCCTGAAGTGGCTCAACAAGCAAAATCCGAGTGACACCTCCATCAACCTGGTTCAGTTCAGCGGAGGAGAGTATGTTTATCATGTTTAGCGCTTAATGGAAACCCCCTGCTGCAGAGGATGCAGCCATGGAGTATCACTAAAATTGCAGTCTATACTAAAAGCTGAATTCTGTCTTTAGATATATTCCATAATCACTCATCAGGCGGCCATTATCAAACCCCCTTCCGTAGGCAATGGTTGCTGTATAGCGGGGATCAGGCAGGCTGAACCATAGTCCCCCACCCGCAGCGGTATGCCATGCATCTGAATTTTCCCCTGCAAGAAACACTCTGCCAGTTTCAGTAAAAAACAGCGGACCGTACTTAACCGGAGCAAAAAGCTTGAACGTACCCATATAGAGACGAAGTTCCGTACCGGTATAGAGTGAGGCATCGCCTGCAAATCGCTGTTGGTCATAACCCCTTAGCGAGTTAGGACCGCCGAGAAAAGCCGCCTCATAAAAAGGATAAGCACCCCAGATTTTCTCTCCTCCAACACGGAAGACCACTCTTGAATAACGGGATGAAACAAGCGGAATATAGGTGCGGAATTCTCCACTGATTTTTTCGTATGCATTTTGATTGCCAAAAAATTCCGGGTAGTACTTCCCTGCCACATCGAGCAGGATACCGCTGAGCGCTGTTGTAGAACCTTGAGTTGCCGGATTACTTTTTGCATATCGGGAGGCTTGTGCAATTGCATCACCACTATCCCTTGAATCATAATGAAATCCAAGAGTGAAACTGCCGGCAAAATCAGTATTGATGCCAGGAACTTCAGCTCTGTGCAGGTCATTATATGAGCCGGGAATAAGAGAAAGAGCTACCCATTTCGCATCGACCCCTGCGCTCCATTTATACTTTGTATCCATCGGATAGCTCAATGAAGCCTTTAATGAGGTGATTTGATTTAAAATTTCGAAATTTTCTTCATACAAGCCACGGCCATTAAAGTATTTTTCGTTTCCAAGCCCGTAAAAATGAATGAGATTCAGGCCATTCGTACCGGCTTCAACAAAAAGAGAGGTATTAGTAATGAGCGTTCTAAAATCACCGCTGTAATGTAATTGATAACGAATATCATTTGCGGAGGCAGCTCCTGCGTCCAGCTGCATCCTGTAGCGGTAAGTTTCATTATTGAGACCGTAATCCTCAACTTTTGCCCCCGCACCAAGAAACACTCCGTACTCAGAGGCATAATCATAATTCGGATACAACTCAATCTCCGTCGCTGCCTCACGAGGCCTCAGATTATATTTCTCTTTTTCAGCATCAGGAAAAATGGAGACCAGCTGTTGATTGTCAGACTGTACGTCAGGAATTTTCCAAGGCTGTGCAATTGCACTATTATAACGAGGCAGTGACAGGCTGGAAAATGCAAGAAAACAGATTGCGCCCTTTGTAAATAACTTCATAACGTGATTGGCTATGTTGGGTAACAGAAAAAATTGGCATTTTCATAGATCAATCTAATTCATAACACAATGAAATATATATCTTTTATATATAAAAAATAAACAAAAGAAATCCATTTAAGGACTTTCCATGTTTAATATCATGATATCTCAAGGGAGGAGAGTGTGATATGGATTTTGCTCAATTTTTACTACTTATTATGATTTTCAGAGGCTTGTGACGGAGGGTTGAGACAGGGAGTTATATTTATTGATGATAATTGTGATAGAGCTGCAAGGCGTTACGCATACACATGGCCACTGTCATAGTACCAACTCGCGGAATGAAGAGACTAGCCGCCCCCTTTGCGTCCAGTTCAAAATTCTGCACTGAAGAAAAATTGAGGCAAATCGCTCCCGGTTTCAATTCATCTGCCCTGATCTTGTCGAAGTTTTTCGAAGGGACTCCTGTTATAACAATATCAGAATTTCTTAACGCTTCGGCGCGACTCACAGCGATTTTTTCCTTTTGATTAGCTGAAATATCAACTACCACGCCACCATAGAGGTCAAAGGAAAAAACTCTGGCGCCATCATTGGAAAGCATATAGGCAAGTGGCCTTCCTACAACTTCTGAACGATTAAAAATTGTGATGGTCTGCCCTTTGAAAGGTAGTCCATAAGGCATATAAGCATCCGTTTCCTGCAGCAATTTCGTGATTGCCAGCGGGGTGCAGGGAAGAATAGCCTTGTTTCGTTTTTCCGTATCGTCAAAACGGTCATTAGCATACAGTTTGCTTATCCAATAAGAGGTGAGCCCTTCTACATCCTTATGCGGAGAGACCATATTCCGAAGTTCCGCATCCCTATAATCGTTCCAAATCGGGTAATAGATAAATATTCCGTGAATGGTTTTATCACTATTTGCCTCTGAAAGTATCCGCCCGATCGAATCAGGGTTCGCCGTAATCAAATTAAAGGCAATGCCGACATCTTCGCATCCAGTACGTGCGTAATTGGCATAGGTTATAGATGCCGGGTCTTCTGAAGCGAGAAGGCCGACAATATTTATCTTAAATCCTTCTTTGCTGATTTCTCTTTTTACGATATCCCGAAAACTGGCAGCAGTATTATTAGGTTCGAGTAGATTCATAATTATTGCTCTATAGATGTTATTTCATTCTTCACTGCACAGTAACCTGAAGTTTATAACTTGTATTCCCTCTTGTTCCTCCAACAACGACTTTATACGTACCTGTTTTAGAGAGAGTTCCTTTCCATGTAGTGATATCTGACCCCTTGGTGATCTCATTTTCTTTTTTGGAGCCCCTCGCTCTGGGCTCAAGGAGGTCAAATGCCGCATTGTCTTCAAGCGATGAAAGATTAATGGACATCACCTGACCGGAATGTACCCTGATAAGGTAAACATCCCTGTCGCCCCTGACTACATCACCGCTGACTATTGCAGACTTTTTGCCCTGAGCGAAATGAAGAGGTTTCTTAAACTCCTCAGCATGCAGCTCCTGCACCAAACAAGATAGTGTTATGACCGCTGCAATAAAAAGGGTGACAGTTTTCAGCTGTTTTAAAGCGTATCTATTCTTAAATTTGAAGCACATGATCGGAAATTTTCAGGTTGAGTGTCAAGGAGCGTGCATATCCTGCATGAAACCGGGATACCTTTGAAACTTGCTCCATTTTCATGGATAAGGTAAGAAGTCATATCTTTGATCAAAAGGAGATTCTCTTGCTGGACTGGTTTCTGCTTGATATTTTGCATAGAAATCGAATATTCCAATTTGGAACGTGATGTAAAATACCGTTTAAGTATCACGATGAGACATACTTGAGGCGAACTATTTAACACTGAAGGAGAACCTATGAAGAAACGCAAGCTGGGGAACAGTAACCTTGAAGTTTCGGCACTCGGATTAGGCTGCATGGGAATGAGTTTTTCTTACGGCCCACCGGCAGACAAGCAAGAGATGATTTCGCTTCTGCGGAGCGCAGTTGACCGAGGCATCACATTCTTTGATACCGCTGAAGTTTACGGACCGTTCACCAACGAAGAACTTGTCGGCGAAGCGCTTTCACCCATCCGTGACAAAGTGGTGATAGCGACAAAATTCGGCTTTAAACTCAATGCGGACGGGAAACCGGGATGGGCGGGGCTGGATAGTCGTCCGGAGCATATCAGGCAAGTTGCTGAGGCATCACTCAAGCGACTGAAGATCGATGCCATCGATTTGCTGTATCAACACCGGGTTGACCCTGATGTGCCGATCGAAGAGGTAGCTGGAGCCGTGAAGGAGTTGATTCTTGAGGGAAAAGTAAAACACTTCGGCCTTTCTGAAGCTGGAGTACAGACGATCCGCCGCGCTCACGCCGTCCAGCCAGTAACTGCCGTCCAGAGTGAATACTCGCTATGGTGGAGAACCCCTGAAGAGGAACTGCTCCCTGCTCTTGAAGAGCTCGGCATAGGCTTTGTTCCTTACAGTCCACTGGGAAAGGGATTCCTCACGGGAAAAATCAACGAAAACACCGCGTTCGACAGCACCGACTTTCGCAATACCCTGCCCCGCTTTACGCCCGAAGCCAGGCAGGCAAATAAAGCATTGGTGGATCTGCTTTGCAGGATTGCGGAAAGAAAAAAAGCTACGCCGGCCCAGATAGCGCTCGCATGGCTGCTTGCCCAGAAACCTTGGATTATACCAATCCCCGGCACCACAAAACCGGAACGCCTGGTGGAGAACATTGCCTCTGTTGATCTCGACCTTACTTCGGACGATCTCAGTGAGATAGAGAGTGCAGCGTCAAAAATTACGGTAGAAGGTGCCCGATACCCGGAAAAGCTGCTGCAAATGACCGGTCGATGAGTGGACAAAGCAACTCCCCTGCTCCGGCAGGAAAAGCCGCCGATAGTTGCTCAAAATAAGAGCAACTATCGGGACTGCTGAAAATGGAGTGCTTGCGTATTCCTGCCGGATCGCTTGGGAGAGTGGGCAGAATTACTGGTTCAGCACGCGGGGAAGTATTCTTACTTGCTATGCTCCACGATATAGGCTACAGAGTTGCTAATCTGTGCATCCGTAAACTCAAGATTTCCACCTTTTGCAGGCATCAGCCCTGTTTTACCCTGAAAACCTTTGATGGATTTGCTGATTAACAGATCCATGCCCTGTGCAACACGCGGAGCCCATGCCGCTTTGTCTCCAAGTTTTGGTGTTCCACCCATGCCTGTTTTGTGGCATACGATACATGCTTTATCGTAAACCGCTTTACCGGAATTGAGATCATAGGCGGCCATGGCATCGCTGAAACTCAACGCCAACAACACTATTATTAAAAAGAATCGTGACATAAACTGTATCCCTGAAATGATTAATTGTTGGTGATTTTTAAAAATCGTCTATCAATTTAGAAATCCGCACGAAGGTTCCTAATAATTTTTAAAGGATTTTTTATATATATTTTAAATATTTCTTTACCTTAGTCGAATTTATTTTGATCTGTTGAATATTTTCGGGTTCAAAGGTCATCAGCATCAGCTTTGATATTTTCACGAAACTAATACCTATTCTTGTTCGTGAGCACATAGTTGATCAAATATGTTTTTCTGATTTTTTTTTCAGAGCTACTCTTTTTATCGGGAAGCTCTTTTTTTTTGCTAAAACATAACAATCAAACAACGGAGAGACTTTTTTATGAGGAAAATGACATTCGCATCAATTGTGACACTATGTATGCTGCCGATTCTGTTCTGGAGTACAGAGAGCCAAGCAATACCATCATGGGGCAGAAAGTACCAGACCTCCTGTCTGATGTGTCACTCAGGTATGCCGCAGCGAAATGCTGTCGGTGAAGCTTTCAAAAACAACGGCTATCGCATGCCATCCGGGGTAGAAGAGGCGTTTACGCGGCAACAGCAGGTCAAGATCGGTAATGAAGAATGGAAAAAAACCCTTGCTGCACCTGTCGAAAGCTCCTATCCTTCTTTCGATCCATTAAGCCTCGCTTTCAGCGGCAACCTCATCAGCTACAAAGCACCGACACATACCTCTACCGGAGCTATATCCGCGAAAAAAGAGCTTACATACAACGCCCCGAATGTGGCTTCGCTATTTTTTGGCGGCTCAGTAGGTGAGCATCTTACGATATTCGGTGAAATAAATGGATTTGGCGGTGCTGCTGTGGAAACCGATAAGGATGCAACAACAACTTCTACTGTTGATACTCCTGTTTCATCTAATGTAAGGGCAGTCTGGCAATTTTCTCCAGGCCTTAACCTTGCTCTCGGTAACAGTTTCAGCAACGTTACATGGAACGGTGTAGGCGTTGGCGGCGTAGTAAACGTCTCGGGTGTACTACCTTCTCCGGCAACCTACGCTGAAATCAACTTTACAAGAGGAGAGACAGCTGGATACTCCCTTACTGCAGGTACCAGCATGGCAGCTAAAACCACAACTCCTATTGTTGCAACTTCAAATACAATTGACGATCTGCTTTATCTTCGTGGAAAATTCAAGCTCTTCGGTGCAGGCCTGCTCAGCGGCGCCAATGGAGAACTCGGCAACCCCTATACCGGTCTGGACAACCAAATCGTCATCGGAGGCGGACTCACTTACGCCAAAAACAGCATTAGCGGCGTAGCTGATCCAACAACTAAAATCATTCCGACACTCGGGTTTACCGGCAATTATACTGGAGAATCATTAGTATATGGTGGTGACATCCAAGGTGTCTATAACGATTTTCAGATCGGTGTCGCTTTAAGCCATGACCGTGATCTGCAACTCAACAACTTCAAGGTTGAAGCTGGATACTTTTTATACTCCTGGCTATTTGCAAAGGTTGCATACTCGGACGTAGCGAATGCAAGTAAAATAGCAACACCTTAGACGTGCATCAGCCAACAATTGCGCCTGCGATTTCCGCATGGTTGTCGCCCGCTGTTTCACTCACAGGAACCTACACCTATTTCACTAAAGAGAGAACTGTAAACGCAGTGACCGGCATAACCAATCAGAACACTTTTGCTCTAGGTGTCAGAGCAAGCTTCTAAGCATGACATAACACTCTCTTTTCGGAGAGTGCGTATATACTTCCACGTCCAAAAGGCATGATCGTTATTGATGATCATGCCTTTTTTTATTTACATGTATAAAACAAATCGCCAACATTGACCCTCGCATCGTGTGAATTATTGACCTTTACCATGTAAATTTTTGTAAATAAACAGTACAAAAATTATAACAGCAACCCACCCGGTAACTATGGGAACCATTGCGGATTATACTGGAGGCTTTATACTCGAAAGCATAAGGAAGGCGCTCCACTTTTTTGATTCTACGGAGGGGCCGCTTACTCATGATGAAAAAGGTCAGCGCCTGCATAAAAACATCAACGAGTTTGAGCCTCTGATACTCTCATTCAATCAGGCAGCAGAATACATCCGCAACGCCAAATCCATTGCAATAGGCGAACGAGTTTGCAGGGCACTTCATCCGGAATCTGCCCTTACTGAATCAGTTTTTCTCAATGAACTTGCATTTGCAATGGCAGCGAGCGGAGATGCAAGGACGGCAACAATAGAAGAGGCAGAGAAATGTCTGCAAAAGAGTGCAGGGCACCCTCTCATCATCTCAAAAGTATCGGGAGAGTATCTGGAAATCTGCCCATCACAACACCTGATTGTATTTACTGGCGAGCAGAAAAAAGAGGGTTGCATTGTTTGCTGCGAATGGGAAAACCGTGAGCAGAAAACACCATTATTAAATCGTACAAGAGAGTAAAAAAAAGCCCCGACTTTCGAAGGGGCTTTTTTATGTCAATCATACCGACAGCTTTCTCTTTGAACAGCCAGAACAATCTTATTTGCCGGCATCGACTTTGGCTTCAGCTGCTTTAGCATCAGCCTTTTTATCAGCTATCCTTGCTCTTCTGAGTCTCTTGGCTTTTTTGTGAGCTTTTTTCTCTGCCTTTCTTTCAGCTTTCTGATCTTCTTTCAGCTCAGCTCTTTTTACAGATCTCTTTTCAGCTTTTTCCTCTGCTTTGATCTCTTCCTTCTTTTCAGACTTTTTTTCAGCTTTGATATCAGATTTCAAATTGGCTTTGATATCCTCTTTCTTGTCTGCCTTTTTCTCTGCCTTCTTTTCAGCTTTTACTTCTGAAACGCTGTCAGCAGCGAAAGAAACCCCACCAAACATTCCGGTCATTGCAAGCGCAACAATCATGCCTGCGATAAATTTTTTTTTCATTTGACGTGCCCTTTGATTTGTTAGTAAATATGGAAAAATAAACTACCAACTTTCGCTTTTAGATTATATATCTATGGTATATAAAATAACTAAATATAACTGTATTAAAAGTATTTTCCTAACTCACTAATATATTTTATATATAAAAGACTAAACGATATTTCCCCAATATCCATCATAAGGCAGGTTACATGCTTGAAATGGGTTAGAGGTTTTTTTGTGACCCTTTCACTAAAAAATGGAGTGCTCTAAACTCATGTTTTCCGTCAATGACTATCTTGAGAGCACCTCTATTTACTCGCTGAGAGTAAAAAATGGCAGGCAAACTTTACCTGCAGGCTGAAAAGAGCTATCCCTTACAGGACAACTTTTGTTTTGTTGGGGTTCAGGAATCACCCCAACCTACATAGGAGGTAATTCAAAATGACCAAAATGCTTGATTTCGAAATTGACAAAAAGAACTGTTCCCGTTGTGGCCAGTGCGTAGCTGATTGTCCAGCGAGAATCATTTCCATGCCGGTGGATGGCTATCCATATATGCCTATTGAGAAAGAGGGCCGTTGTTACAAATGCCAGCACTGTCTGGCTATCTGCCCTACTGGATCAGTCTCAATACTTGGCTTTGATCCAGCCGACAGCAGCTGCCTTGCCTGCGGATATCCCGAACCTGACAAACTTGAAACGCTGATCAAAGGAAGGCGATCAGTGCGCCGCTACAAGGATGAAAATCTTGATCCGGCACTTTTTCAAAAACTCCTTGATGTTGCCTGGCATGCTCCTACAGGTGTGAACTCACGTCAGGTTCTTTTTACAGTATTAGACAGCAAGGAAAAGGTTGCTCAATTGCGTGATGAAGTGATGGCTGGACTTGGAAAACTGATCAAAGAACAGGCTCTGCCGAAAAAGATGGAATCGTACGCCAACTTTGTCAAGATTTGGGAGGAGCACAATATCGATATCATTTTTCGTGGTGCACCTCATCTTGTGATCGCTTCGGCACCCATGACAGTTCCAACACCGGAGCCGGACTGCCTGATAGCTCTCTCGTATTTCGAGCTGTTCGCCCAAGCAAATGGGGTGGGCACCCTCTGGAATGGTCTGGCAAAATGGGCCATCAACGACCTTTTGCCTGAAACCCGACATTTACTCGGAATTCCAGATGACCATCTGATTGGGTATTCAATGGTATTTGGATACCCTGATGTTCACTTCACTCGTACAGTGCAGCACTATCCAGCACTGATTCATCGGGCATTATAGAGAGTGGGAGGAGATGTGTCTCGGTCTGACGATGTCAGAGTGTACGTGTCTGTCCGCCATCTATGTCAATAATGCTTCCCTGACAAAATCGTGCGATAGGGGAAGCAAGAAAAGCAACCATTTGTGCGATCTCTTCAGGATCGCCAAATCGAGATACTCCGAATGATTGCGCCATAAGAGCTGGAGCCGTCGATTCATCGATTCCATGTTGTGATGCATAGCTTTCGATACGGGTCTGGAGGCGCTCGGTTAAAATTGATCCTGGATTTATCGCATTAACGCGGATGCCATCACGGACACCACGATCTGCCAGTGATTTTGTCAAATTGAGCAATGCGGAATTGACCGACCCACCAATGGTAAACTCTTCACTGCCGGTCCGTCCGCCAATACCGACAATGTTGACAATACTGCCCTGGCTTTTTTTCAGAAATGGCCAGACAACTCGACTGAGGCGCATGGCTCCGAAAAATTTCAGTGCAAATCCATCCATCCAGTCAGCATCGGGGAGTGTAAGAAAATCACCCCGCTTTGTAGCGCCGGCGTTATTGACCAGCAGATCGATCTGTCCAAAACGTGCGATGGCAGCAGCAACAACAGTCGCTGGTGCATCAGGGTCACGCAGGTCGGTGGCCACAACTAAAGTTTCAACAGCAGAGGACTCTCTAACCTCTTCAAGTTGTTGTTGCGAGCGTGAAACCACCACCAAACGCATACCCTCGGCAGCCAGTATTTTTGCAATACTTCTACCGATGCCGCGACTTGCACCCGTGACGATAGCAACCTTGTCGTTCAATTGTAAATTCATTTCTCGGCCTCACTGCTGTCTAAAGGTGTATTCAGGACTGTCAACACAATATATAATATTGTACTCAAGGTGATCAGTGTCAGATAATCTGAATACTGAGAAAGACGGTCAGTAAGATTACCTGATGGCGTTGCGAATTACTGCTTAAATTGAGAACCAAAAAAGCCCCGACTTACGAAGGGGCTTTTTCTGTATTGACCTCGACTATAAGAAAATCTTATTTGCCTGCTTCTGGTGCAGCAGCTTCAGCTTTTTTGGCTACTTTCTTTGCAGCTTTCTTCTTTACAACTTTCTTCTTTGCTTTAGGAGCAGGTGCATCTGCCTTTGCTTCAGTTGTTACTGCTGCCTTTGCGTCTGGTGCTTTGTCAGCTGCGAAAGAAACGCCACCAAAGATGCCTGAAATAGCAAGTGACACGATAACGCCTGCGATGAAATTCTTTTTCATAAGAAATGTAAGTTTGGATTAGTTAATTCTTCGGAACCAAGCTTATCCTGCTTCCTTTTTCTATTACGCAAGAGCGTTTAATTTTCTTTCAAAAAATCTTTCAGGCCAGATCAGAGAAACATACCGCCAGACGCTTCGATACGCTGCCCATTTACCCATCGGCAGTCATCAGAAATCAAGGTCGCAATGAGATCGCCAATGTCGTCGGGGAGACCGACACGCCCCAATGCCGTTTGAGAAGCAACGAATGAGTTAAGCTGCTTGTTGTCGCGGACATTTCCGCCGCCAAAGTCTGTTTCTATTGCCCCAGGTGCAAGAACATTAACCGAGATACCCCGGTGACCAAGCTCTTTGGCAAGGTATCTGGTAAGCACTTCAATGGCACCTTTCATAGAGGCATACACTGCATATCCCGGCAAAGCAAACCGGGCAAGACCAGAAGAAACATTGAGTATGCGCCCGCCATCAGCCATCAGCGCTACAAGAGCCTGGGTCAGGAAGAAAACACTTTTCAAATGAACATTCATCAGATCATCAAACTGAGCTTCTGTTACATCAGCGAAAGCAGCATGGACACCCATTCCCGCATTGTTGACAAGGATATCAAAGCGCTCTCGGCCCCATT
The DNA here is from genome assembly GCA_903851385.1 of uncultured Chlorobiaceae bacterium. Classification (GTDB taxonomy): domain Bacteria; phylum Bacteroidota; class Chlorobiia; order Chlorobiales; family Chlorobiaceae; genus Chlorobium. Next base: position 27,257 of record CAINOC010000051.1, read on the forward strand.
GAGCCAGTGTTTCCTGCACCTGGGCCTTGAAAGCAGGAATTCCTGAAACAGAGCCGGCATCGAGACACAAAGCAGTTGCCCGTGCACCCAGCTTTATACTACTGGAAACGACCTCATCGGCAGCGCTCTTGTTCTGTTTGTATGTGATAATCAAATCAGTATTGCGAGCTGCCAGTTTAAGCGCGGCATTTGCTCCAAGCCCCCGGCTTCCACCGGTTATGATGGCAATTTTACGAGTCATATCTGCGTCCTTCAATATTTTGATTTCCGTTTAACCACAATTCGTAGACTCAACGCCATAAAATATGGATTACCATTGAAATCACCCAAGGTGGAGCATAATACCGGCATACAAGGAACCGTTATGTAAAGTCAGGTGTTGGTGAGCATAACAGGGTTTGTTTGCAATTCAACATCTTTTTTCAATACATTGGCTTCCGAATCCGGAAGATGACACAATAAAACATTAACAGCAGCATAAATATGATGAGACTAAAAGAGATCAAAGCTCAAATTGCCGAACTTCAAAGAGAGGTTGATGAAGTGTTTAAGAATGACAAACAGGGAGCAATAGCTGATATTATCTCAAAAATGTACGCCTACAATATCAGTATTGACGAGCTTCAGAAACGGAAAAAAGCAACCAAATCTTTCTCCAAAACTTCCACACCCGTCAAGTACAGGAAAAGTGAATATGAAATTTGGGGAGGCAGAGGCCCAAAACCAAAATGGGTAAAAGAGATCGAAGAGAAAGGCGAAAACCTTGAAGTATACAGGGTTCAGGAAGAAATAACGCAATAGGCAGTGGGCAGTCGGCGGGTGGCAGGTGGCAGTTGGCAGTTGGCGGTGGAAGAGGTGAGGTTTTGGCGAAATAAAAACGGATCCTCGCTTGTTACTCTTCCATCACTCTCCCTCTGATCAAACTTGGTTTGATTTCACTACAATCTTCACTCCGAGTGCTTTAAGCACGGTGTTGATCGTTTCAAACCGAGGGTGTGACCCTAATCTTAATGCCTTATAGAGGCTTTCACGGCCTAACCCCGTTTCTTTTGCTATTTGAGTCATCCCGCGAGCCTTTGCAACGTCTCCTATAGCAGAAATAAATACATCAGGATTCTCGGATTCAGCTGCTAATAACGTCACCTATCCCACACTATTGTTAACGGGGTATATTATTTTGTAATGAGATAAAATTCCTCAGAGAAATCGGGACTGCCTGGGCAAACTCCCAGTTCCGATTCGCAGTAAATAACAAATCGGCGGGCAGTTTGGTAAAGGTTACGCGTCAGGGTGTTCAGGGTATTAAAATGATCGGCCACATCGGCATAGTTGATTTCATAGTCATGAGCCGCGTTGAGAAAATAAACGCATCGTTGGATTGCCTCAAGAAGATTAGCAAGATGCTGTTTTTCTCTCAGTAACAAGTTGTTTGGCATCGCTGGAATTATGATTTGATTTCCAGTAGTTTGGCTTTGGCTCGTACCATGGAAACAAATGGATTTTCCTCCGAATACGGATTTTTGACCAGAATATCGACCGGAAGGTTTAGTCGTTGTTCCAATAGAGTTTTAATACGTGCACGATGCAGTAAACTGATAGCCGGTGCCGGCTCGATCAGCAGATCAATATCGCCGCCATGTCGAGTGTCGTCCAGACGTGAACCATATAACCAAACGAGCGTATCCACTCCGGCAACAGTACGACTGGTAGTAACGATGGTATTGATTTATTCTGTTGTCAAACGCATTTTTTTTTCTCTAAAGCAACTATACCCTGCCGAATAGGATCGATTTCCCAGTGATGTTTTATAATTATAACCAAAAAAATGATTTTATCACCCCACCCCCATCGTCCTGGGAATGAGAAAGTTGGTTTTGAACAAAGGGTTGTTTAGAGAAAGTGCACGTTATGAATAACGTCACGTCACCGTTTCCTCACGTCTGTCTTTATAGCTGCGTTTTGACTATTGCCGCTATTAAACAACGTTGTGTGTGTGAGTCGTACACGTGCATGGGGAAGACGAAGTGACTACGTCAGCCGGAATCCGATCTGCAGAAACACCCCCACTTGCATGGGGAAGACTGTCCGGAACTTGATGGTTTCTGCAGCAAACCGGAAACACCCCCACGTGCATGGGGAAGACAGTCTTTGATATTGAAACGCCTGGCGAAGAGAAGAAACACCCCCACGTGCATGGGGAAGACGTGATGTTTGAACTTGCTATATTTTCGTGGACAGTGAGAGAAGTCATATCTTCAAACAAAAGGAGATAGGAGACATGACACAGACAGGTAACGAGAGTAGGAGACAGTACAGCAAAGAGTTTAAAGTTGATGCCGTTGAGCTGATGATGCGAAGTAATAAATCAATCTCAGAGACAGCCGCCAGTTTAGGAATCAGGCCTGATTTACTGAGCCGGTGGAAAAAGGAATATTCAGCGAACAAGGCTGCACCTTTTCCCGGCAGCGGGCATCTGAAA
>CAINOC010000052.1 GCA_903851385.1 uncultured Chlorobiaceae bacterium
ACCAGCTCAGCACACAGCGCTGCACTCCGCCTTGAAGGGCTCCGTTTGCGCAGCATTGCTTTCGCTATCCCTGCAGCAGCCTGCATTCGCATTCAGCTGCATCCCGCTCATCCCTGCAAGCGCTACACACCAGCCCTAAAGGGCTTCGTTACCGCTGCAGGGCTTCGCTCGCTCGGGCACGGCAACAGCCCGCATTCGCAGCCGGTTGCATTTGGTGCAGCAAGCTTACATCCGCACGCAGCTGCATTTGGCGCTTTCAGCGGTTCGATGCCCCCAGGTCGTGCAGCCACCCTCCGCTGCATACCGCTGAGGCGGTATTAACGCTTTGGGCTGCCACACAACCCGGTGCATTTTTGCTGTTTCGGCTTCGCTTTCGGAGTGGCTGAACTGGCGCTTGGCGTTGCTTGTCGGTTCATATGGTGGCCGATCAGGCGGTATCGCGCTGCAAAATCAGCAGAGCGCCCTGCTTGCCACTCACTGATGTTCGCCGCAAGCACGGCACTCTGTGCCCAAGAGGCAATTCTGGATAATCTGCCTCTTTATTGGTGTTAATTATCTGTTCAGGCAGGTAACCATTAAGAACCAAAATGGTTCTCCTCAACTTATAGTATTGCCCTTATATTGCTAACAGTAAGCCCTAATCTCTGACTACATGGCAAGAGCAATCATTTGCTAAGCCCTGGAATGAGCAATCTCTTCAAGTTCGGTTGCTGGACAAAAAAAACCGAGGTATAGATATCTCTGTTCTGATGTCTTGTGCTCCTGTTTTTCTCCAATGGAGAACTTGCAAATAAATTAGTCGCCAATTTCTATAGGCACAACCTCTGTCTGCTCGTCCTCGATTGGAAAGTCAAGACGTAAATCAACATCAGGCTTGTCATTTTTTACGACTATGAGCAAATGATACTGCCTGCGACCGTACTGATCAAGCAGAGGAATTTTGTTGCCATCCTCATCCAGCATTGCCTGAACAATCTTGCCAGCTTTCTTGTCTGCGGCACTGAGCTTCTTGACCATAGGGACAAGCTGCTTTTCAGCAATCTGCTCAATGGTAAGCATTGGTGTACCGTCTTCATTCTTCTGGCTCATCATGTTGTGCTGTCGTGAGCTTACGATAGGCTCTGAAGAAAGAATACTGCCGATGCGAGCACCCTTCAACTTAGCAAGAATCTCTTCTTCAGTGTATGTGTCATCACACGGAAGGATTGCAGCACGATACGACTTGAATATCCGCGAAGAGGAAGGTGTATGCATATTCAATGTATCCAACTCATTTTGAGGTATGTATTTGCACGTTGTAAGCTGTTTCAAATGGACAAATTTCTGATCTGGTTTCAGGAAAGAGTTAGTAACAAAGCCTTCTCCTATCTCGATTGGACCCTGTGATATAATGGTAAGATTTGACAGAGGAATCTCGAATTCTGATAAAATGGTGATTTCATCATTTTTTTTGTTTCTTTTGACTTTGGCTTTTTCAAATTCCTCAGGAGTTATTGTTTTTCGGTAGTTACAGGAAATATGATTGGAACAGGAATAAAAATATCCATACTGGCCAGACTTTTCTTGAAGAGTCCCTGTTTCGCACCAAGGGCAAGTGGGACTCTCACTTTCTTCGAGTTGTTCTATTTCTATGAGGAATTTTGATTTTGTTTGGTCGTTTGCTATGAGGTATAAATGCTTTTTTGTTCTTGTCATTGCCACGTAGAAAGCACGTCTTTCTTCTCCATTCGGGCATTGATCAGCTCCAGTTAAAAGCAGGTTTAGAACGGGGTCATCTATAATTTCAGCAGGAAAGCCATACTTGCCAGAATTAATATTTAATAATATAACGTACTCTGCTTCAAGTCCTTTGGCAGAATGGACTGTCAAGAATTCAATGATAAGATTAGGATATTTCGTATAAGTTACACTGTATTTTTCTTCGGTTCTGTTATATCGAAATGAAAAAATGTCAGATTTCTTCAAATACTCTTTATCGTGGTTATACCTTCCAAGGAGTAAAACTGTTGCTTTAGATGTATGGCCCTCTCTAGCAATAATGTCGTTTAAAGCTGTGACAACAGGTGTAGTTATCTTAACTGAATCATAATTATAATAAAGAAGTGTATATGGTTTTCCATTGCTTTCTTTAAAGCTCTTCAGGCTTTTTACAAGTTGGATATCATTCTTTAAAATAAAATCACTCGTGAGTTTTATGAGGTCGTTATCAAAACGATATGTCGTTTCGATATAAAGTACTTCAGTATCTCTGTTAAAATCTGAAAGTGATGATGTTTTGAAATAATCAGCAAAATTTTTAAAAATTGCAATATCGCTTCCCGTAAAACGATAGATTGATTGCCAGTCATCACCAACGCAAAAAAGTTTACAGGATGGGTTAGTGTCTAAGAGCGATTTGATAAGTTGATATCTTCCGATGGAAATGTCCTGAAACTCATCAATAATAATTTGTTTATATGGAGATGTATATTTTTTTTCTTTAACGTATGAGGTTGCAATGTTAATCATATCATTAAAATCAATCTCATCATTTTCTTTAAGGTAAGCTTCATACTTATCAAGTACTGGTTCTAACAATTCTGCAAATGACTTGTTTCTTTCTTTGACTTCTTGATCTTCTATTTGTGCGTTAAATTTTTCTACATCTCTTAATGTATAGTTGTTCGACTTAAGTAGCGTTATAAAAGTGTAGAGCAACTCAACAAAGTTGTTTATTTCATCATCGGCAGTTGCTCGGATTATTGCCCATGTTTGTTCGGTTGTATATGGTTGAAAAATAACACCGTTCTTTTCAAGTTTGGTTTGCAGGTTTGAAAGGAGGATTCCTTCTTTGCGTTCCCATGAGTAGGTTTCAACTAAAGTAGTTCTTTGGCTTTCGTGCAATTCCCTTTTCCATTCAATACCATTGGTGTACTTTTCCTGTCCAGTAAATATATTATCTCCTTTGAACCAATTTGGGACGCTTCCTTGTTTATCGATTGCAAAATGTTCAATGTAGATTTTGTAGTCAGGCAAATAAAAATCTGGTTTATACTGGCCAAATATTTTGCTTGCTGTACGGCACTCGTAGGGGTTTTCGTAAATGTATTCAATTCTATTGATAAAAAGAAAATTAGCGATTTCTACTTCTTCCTGGCTTTTTAACTTTTCTCTGAATTCATAGACTTGTCCGTCTTTGCTAGTTCCCTTTATCTTTTTGTAGCCTAATAAATTATGGTCTTTGAGATATTGTATTCGTTCCTTTTCATTATTAAATTCATTATCGGACTTGTAAGGCTTAAGGTAAATAGTAAAGTATCTAGTTACTTTTTGTAGATAAGCTTTATTTGAAATTAGTGTGGTAAAAAAGGAATTAATAATTTCCATCAAATTCTTTCTACTAAGATCACACACTTCTTTTTGGTTTTCAGCGTCAACTTCTTTAATGATATCAAGGCCGAGTTTATTGAAAGTCTTAACTGTAATGTCAATCTTCATTTTCTCTCTGATCCTTTGCTTCATTTCATCAGAGGACTTTTTAGTAAATGAAATTAGAAGCATTTCAGATGGCTCGAGCTTATATCGGTCAATCAAGTATGCGACTTTTCCGGCTATTGTAGTTGTCTTGCCAGTCCCGGCACCTGCAATTATAAGGCAGTTGTCCTCATTTGTAACAATGGCTGTACGTTGCTGTTCGTCTAAAGAACGTCCTTCTATGTTATCAAAGAAAATTTTATAATTACTTAACTCTTTAGATATGAAAGTCTTA
>CAINOC010000053.1 GCA_903851385.1 uncultured Chlorobiaceae bacterium
TGTGTCATAGCTTCACTCACTTGAGCATCGAAAAGTTTTTCCATGAATGCATCAAAAACTTTCGCATCGACAGATCCCATAAAAAACTTTAGCGATTCTTCCCACCAGTCCTCTCCGAAATGCGCTACAAGCTTGTTAAGTTGATCATACGGACGATCTTCTTTGAGTTGAACACCGGCCAAATACTCGCGGAATGATTTGTGGCGAAATGCATACTCTTTATCCCCATACTCCACAACCAATCCGGCACGCTCAATTAAGTCACTGAAGATCATCTTTGCTTTTTGAGGCTTCTGCGTCTTCGATATCTTGTCCAATTCGATCTGCATCTTCGCCATCATTATTTCTCTATCGGCTTCATCCCTCTTCAGATCTTCTTGCATCCAGAGAGCTACTGGGGCCAACACTGTTATGGCATGTTCTTTTGGGAGCTTTGGAGCTATTTTTTTCTGATTATATTGATAACCAAGCAGATAGTCTAACGCATTTTTATACAAATACGAACGGCTGTTCGGTAATATTTCATGCTCTTCCCAAAGCATAGCCATCATCTGTAGAAGTAAAGGCACTCCAGCCATCGCCTTTAAACTCTTGTTTTCTTCTTTTGTTAAAAAAGTAACAATAGCGTTAGTTTTTTTCTTCGCATTCTCTTTCAGCTTTTTTTCCAACGTAATTCGATTATCATTAACTTTTGGCCATTTATCAATAAACCGCGCAAAAAACCATCGTTCTAAAAAGGTTTTCTGCTGCTCACTTTCAAAATCAAGAATATCTGCTCTCATATACTGAGTATTAATCTCAATCTCGTCCACCTTCCGATAGCCTGTTGGCCGTGAGGTTACAACAAAGTATGCGTTTGTAAAACCTTTAACAGTACTTGTGATCCACGCACATACATTTTTTCTATCCTCAATCTTACTGATTTCATCCAGACCATCGAGCAAAACTAAAGTTTTCCTTTTTTGAAAACATTCAGCATAAAAATTTTCGGGTATAGTTTTATCCAATGAGGTTTTGTCATTTCCGTGCGAATGATTTTCGAACCACACCATGATATTAGTAGGAAGGGGTTCATAACCCACAACACTCCTTTTCAATTCACGCAATGGGAGATAAAAAACCATAACTGGTTCTATGAAGCCAAAATCTTCGCATCTAACATTGTCAATACAGGATAGGGCTAAATGCTGAAGCAGTGTTGTTTTTCCGGAACCAGGCTCACCAATAACAAGTAACATGCGATACTTCTCAAATGTCCATCTCATAACAGTTTCCGGGGTAAAACTTTCCAATTCTTCTTGTTGCTTAAGCCAACTTGCTTCAGGATTAAAACGCTTTTCGCTCACTCGTTGACTCGAAAGACGTAATGGAACAAAAATTTCGCTTAATTTTGGTAAAAAGTCTTGAATCGCTGGAGGGAGGGGGTGATCCAGCTCAGCTATAAGTGCTTCCTGATATCTTTTCGCATAACCATTATCTTGATAAGAATATGATTCTTGCAATCCAGTCGTTGTAGATTTATCTGGATTCGATAGGCGCAGAATATCAACGGTTTGAGTCCCATCTTTGCTATCTCGAAAAACTCCGCCATCAACCCTCCATATAAAACTCTCTTCATCATAATAACGAATCGGGAACACCTTTAATTTAGTCCCGTCAAACTGGCCATACATTGCTTTTTTGGGGCGATCCGATCGATAGTAGGCTGCTCCAGCTCCAAGCTCGATCAGTCCAGCAGATACAACATTTGTTTTATGCAAATGTCCTTGCAAAAGAATATCTACCTGAGTTTTGAGGAAATTCTTTAGGGTAATGCTTTCACAGTCCAGATGGAGCCATTCGAATGGATGATGCATAAGCGCAATAGCAAGAAGATCACCCTTCAACCTTTCTGTATTAAGTGCCTTAATGTGCGGCAGAAAACAAGACCGCCCAATAGATAGCCTCCCATTATCAGTTTTGTGTTTGTCATTACAGCAAAATAGGGTGCTGTTCATAAGTAACAATGCAAGACTAACATCATTGATCTTACAATGGATCAATTCACAAGTTGACTTTTTAGGAAATGTCCGGGGTATATCCTTAAAGTAATGATTGTACCATGTTGAAAAGGCTGCCAGTTTTTGGGTAAGATGAGGTAAGGAAGGGCCATTAAAATAATCATCAATATCATCCTGAGTTGTGAAAATTGGTTCTGGATCAATCTCCACATGCTTGACATCGTGATTACCGGGAACAATAAACAAACGGTCTTTCTTCACCCCCGCAGCATTAAGCAACCTATTAAAAAATAGTGTAGCAAGAGCTTTTTTCCCTCCTTTAAAAACGGCAATATCTCCTTTGCCCGCAATATCTCCTGTAACAAAAATCAAATCAGGCTTCCACATGTTTTGTTCCCGATACCATTGAACAGAGTCAATCAAAGCATCGCGAACCAAATCAGTATCATATTGTTTGGTGGAACTCAGATGGAAATCCGAAACATGAAGCCAGGTTACAGCCATCAGAAAATATTGTGTGCATTAAGAAGAGAAAAGAGCAGTAATTTAATATTACACAAATATCCAAGAATAGAAAAATTGCAGCACACTGGATAGCGTAGGATTATTCCCTACAATGATTAACGTTTTGCATCTAAAAATAGGATGGCTTTTCACTGCGGGAGATTGGCTATAGTCCAACTTTGGTCAAATCCAATCCTTCAACTGTAAAATCAAAGGTCTTTTCACCGTTTTGAGACAATTGAGCTGCGATTTTCAGTTCTTTTGCGTTTTTGATTTGATTGATGAATTTTATTGGTTCATGAATGAAGAGCAGGTCAGTCCTACGATCCATTGGCTTGTCCACTGCAATCCACTCTGCATTGCCTCCATCAATCTTTACCCGTATAGTTTCGCCTGTGTAAAAGCGCCCCTCGTCAAGAGCAAAGAGAACTTCGGGCTCACCTCCCTTTACCTTTCTTATCATTATCAACCCATGATTTACACCTGCATCCGGGGGTAATAACTGTATCAAGTTTCTGCTCCGTACTGTTGCGCTCTTGAGTTCTTTCTGAAGGGTATCTGTGGTTATCTTTTCATAAATCCAGTTTCCGGAAACTTCACCGATAGCCCGCCACGCTGGCAACAGCATGAGCAGCGCGAGAACAGCAATTTTAAGAGGTGCCCCCGGTTTTTGGTGAAACGCCATTATGCCCATTGTCTTTGAATATCATCTATTTGTTTCAGCCTTTCGTTTTTTTGCCTTAACAGTTCCTGTTCATCGATGCTATCATATTCGATAATCACGCCATAAGCGTTTTCATTGATTGTTTTTATTTGCTTCCCATGCTTGTGACACACAGCGACCAATTCTTTGTGAAATTCAATATTGTCCATATAGACACTCCTGATGGTTGATCAGCCTTTCTTAAAATACGCAATGGCAAGGAAGTTTTAATCGGGCATGAGAAAATAATACTTTACAGGAATTCAGGCGACGTTGGTATACAGGGAGAAAATATATATATAGAAAACCATGCCAGCCAAAGGCTACACTGTTCATTTTCTTTTTTCGGACGCGTATCATGTTTAAACCAAAATTATTTTCAATTTTACCGGAGCTCACTCTTGACCGGATAATGAAGGATGTCGTTGCCGGCGTCATGGTGGGGATTGTTGCTTTACCGCTGGCGATAGCATTTGCAATTGCGTCGGGGGTCTCACCTGAAAAAGGTCTTATAAGTGCTGTTGTCGGAGGATTTCTTGTCTCTTTTCTTGGTGGAAGCAGAGTCCAGATAGGCGGACCTACAGGTGCCTTTATTGTGATTCTTTATGGAATTGTGCAGCAATACGGTATCAATGGTTTGATGCTTGCGACAATCATGTCAGGCATTATCCTTATGATTATGGGCTTCGCGCAGTTCGGTTCACTGATCAAGTTTATTCCCTATCCGGTGATTGTAGGGTTCACAAGCGGTATTGCCGTCATTATATTTTCCAGTCAGGTAAAAGATTTTTTTGGTCTGAACGTCGCAACGGTGCCTGCGGATTTTATCGGCAAATGGACGGTTTATGGTCGAAATATCGGAACAGTTGACCTTTCAAGTATCATGATCGGTATGCTTGCTCTGCTGATTATTATTTTGTGGCCGAGAATTTCAAGAAAGATCCCCGGTTCACTTATTGCTATCATTGTTACAACGCTTTGTGTGCAATACTTTCACCTTCATGTAGCTACTATTGAGTCACGTTTCGGTGAAATACCATCAATGATACCCCCACCGTCGCTCCCCTTTTTTGATTTTGCAACTATCCGCCAGCTCATCATGCCAGCGACCACCATTGCCTTGCTTGGTGCAATCGAAGCACTGCTTTCAGCGGTTGTAGCTGATGGTATGATAGGAAGCCGGCATAAATCAAATATGGAATTGATCGCCCAGGGTGCTGCAAATATTATCACTCCGCTTTTCGGCGGCTTACCTGTTACCGGAGCAATAGCTCGAACTGCAACCAATGTCAAAAATGGCGGGAGGACTCCTATTGCAGGTATGGTTCATGCCATAACCCTTCTCTTGATCATGCTATTGTTCGGCACATGGGCAAAACTCATCCCTATGCCTGCGCTGGCGGCAATCCTTATAATTGTAGCCTGGAACATGAGCGAAATCAAGGTTTTCCGAGAGCTTCTGAAAAGCCCGCGAAGTGACGTTATCGTGCTTTTGACGACATTCGGCCTCACTGTTGTATTTGACCTGACACTTGCCATAGAGATCGGCATGCTGCTTTCCGTGGTTCTTTTCATGCAGCGAATGGCGCAACTCTCTAATGTCGGAGTCATTACAAAGGATCTGAAGGACAGCGATGAAGAGGAGGATCCCAACACTATCGTGACGAGAAAAGTGCCTGATGGTGTTGAGGTTTTTGAGTTTAACGGTCCATTTTTCTTTGGGGCGGCAAGCAAGTTCAGGGAAGCCATGCATATCGTTGAAAAGTCACCTAAAATCCGGATCATCAGAATGCGGAACGTACTCTCAATTGATGCAACAGGCCTGAATATGATGAAAGAGCTGCTCAAAGAGTGTAAGAAAGCCGAAACCAGACTGATCTTATCGGGCGTTCATGCCCAACCTTTATTTGCTCTTCAGCAATACGGCCTGTATGATAATATCGGTGAAGAGAACATTTTCGGAAATATTGATGATGCGCTCGACCACGCGAGAGAGATTCTCGGCCAACCAAAAATTGGCCGGCAACTTAACTTTGTGCCTACGGTTGAGAGGGAAAAGGTATGACTTCCGTTATAGAGGGAGTTAGTAAAGCAATGTTTGAGAGAGGGCAGGTTTATTATCTCTGCCTCTCTCTTATAACAATAAAGAATAGACGTGTTACTGCTCTTTGCTGCTGTAGGTGCGAATGCTGGAAATCGCTTTTATGTCATAATAGGTGTTGATACTGGCACCATCTTTTGAATCCTCAGTCACCCTCAAAAACAGATCACTTATGAAGAGGACAGCATCTTCATAGATTTTACCTTCGTTGATCTGGAGCTTTACCCCTTTTCGAATTTTTCTTGACATGGTTCCATGTAATGGGACTGAGGAGTATTCAAGAACTTTTTCCCAGGCCTGCAGGTTATTTTCTGCCATAGCTTTGATTATTAATTGTTGAGATTATGCTAATTACCCTTAATTTATTTTATAAATAAAAAAATATAACTTAATAATTTAGAATAATAAAAACTTTTTCCTTAATATAGCAATGAATTGCGGAATATGAACCTGGGATCTGATAATAATGGAAACGATTCTCTTTTACGAAAAACCGGGCTGCCAGAACAACATCCGGCAAAAGAAGATACTTGAGCTTTCAGGGCATGTCGTAGAATCAGTCAACCTGCTTGAGCACCCATGGACAAAAGAGGAACTTGAACACTATCTTGGAGAAAAACCTGTTGCTGACTGCTTTAATCCAGCTGCTCCAGTAATAAAATCGGGACTTGTAGACCCTTTTGATTTTACGAAAGAGGAGGCTCTTGAGGAGATGATTAAAGAACCTTTACTGATAAAGCGACCCCTTTTGAAAATCGGGAACCATTACATTCAGGGATTTGATACCGCGGTTCTGGGAAATCTGATCAATTTGAAGCCGGTTCAGGGTGCTGAAAATATCGTAGCTGAGTCAAGCATATCCGATCTGAATTCATGTCCCCATATCGATAACTCATCATGTATAAATCAGGAGTATTGAACTATGGAAACTACCGTACGACCACTTGGAACTGTTATGCAACTTCTTGAAGAGCTTGGGCATGAAGTGAGCTATGCCTATGACGACTTGGTATTTGTCAATCATAACGGCTTTCTTCTTCAGTTTGAGAATACAGGCTCTGTATTGAACCTCTTTTTCAACCAGAACTGCCCTAAGAAAGAAGCAGATAACGTGGAGCAGAGCATTATACCCGCCGGTGATAAAAAAGGCCTTTCGATTATCAAAAAAGGGCGCTTCAACGTCACTGAACAGCCTGATGAAAACCTGCAGATAGAGTTTTTTGACAACTGAAACTGCTGAATCCTTTTAAGGCTCCCGGTCAAATGTCCCCCATCATCTGGCCGGGGAACCTATTCTCTCTGGAAATCGGTTATTATACGTATCTGAACGTGCAATGGAGCTGTATGCAACGTTCTTTTCGTCAATGCTACGGATACGAATAATGACAACTTGGTATGATGAACTGAAAAAGCCCAACTTCACTCCACCGAAAAAAGTGTTCGGGATCGTGTGGGCGGTACTCTATCTTTTTATTTTGACCTCTCTGGCCTTGTATTTTTTTGCCCCTTCCAAGCCGAATATGGTCGCCACAATAGCGACCCTCATCATTCATTTCACTGCAAGCTTTAACTGGACCGGCCTTTTTTTCAACCGGAAAAAAATATTGCCAGCATTGTTTGACATCATTGTGATTGATATTACTCTTGCAATCATTATCGTCCTCTTTTTTCATGTAAGTACTCCGGCAGCTCTTCTTCTTCTTCCTTATCTCTGCTGGGGAATATTTGCTACCTATCTCAATTGGGGCATTTACCGACTCAATCGACCTGATTTGTAACTTCTTTAGGCAAAAGGTCAATATCTTGACCGTATGATTTGACTGAAAAACAGGTTTTGCAATATTGCTTGTCACACTTCGAGTAAATAAATCCATGAGTAATGAAATATTCAGAAGCAAGGCAAGGAAGAGTCTTTGTAATAAGACTTGAAGACGGAGAAATAGTTCACAACCAACTTGAAAAATTCGTAAAAGACCACGCCATAGAACGTGCCTCACTTCTTGTAATCGGTAGTGCTGACAAGGGTAGCCGTCTTGTTGTCGGCCCTGCAGAAAGCCGGGTAAATCCTGTGGTTCCGATGACTCATGAACTCTACGACGCCCATGAAATAACCGGTACAGGGACTATTTTTCCGGATGACGAAGGGAACCCGATACTTCACCTGCACATGGCGTGTGGCAGGGAGGAAAGCACCGTCACCGGATGTATTCGAACGGGTGTAAATGTATGGCATGTGATGGAAGTCATCCTTACCGAACTGCTTGACAACAAGGCTACCCGACAGCTTGATCAAAAAACCGGCTTTAAACTGCTTATTCCCTGACTCAAACCATCCGGCCTGATTTTCCTCAAAATAACTATATCATTGAGGACCATTACGTTATCTCTGGAATCAAGAGGAATTGAAGTCACAAAATCCGGGTGATCAAAATCCCTTCTCTTTCAATTCACGATATTTGTCGCAGCCCTCCTGAATTCCATTGTCGCAGGATTTGCCGTACCACTCTTTCGCAACACTTTTATCCTGCCTGACACCTTTACCATTCGCATACAATGACCCGAGGATATACTGAGCCGCAGCATATCCCTGATCGGCGGCAAGAGTATACCATTTTACCGCTTCCGTATTGTCCTGCCTTACGCCTTTACCCTTTTCATACAACTTGCCAAGATTGGACTGAGCGGCTGCATCTCCTTGGTCGGCAGCAAGGCGAAACCATTTGACCGCTTCAACATAATTCAGCGGAACACCTCTGCCCTCTGCGTGCAACATCCCGAGATTGTAAAGAGCTGAAACATTTCCCTTATCAGCAGCAAGATGATACCATTTAATGGCCTCAGCGTAGTCCTGCCGGACATTTTGTCCCTTTTCATAGAGCATGCCGAGAGTTGATTGAGCTGCTGCATCTCCCCGATCGGCAGCAAGACGGTATGCTTGAACCTCGGCAGGTGAGAGAGCTTTTGCCGTACTGAAAAACAGTATCGAGCAAAAAACGGATATAACTATTTTTTTGAGTATGGGCATCTCTTGTCAGGTTTGATAATGAGAAAAGGAAATTGAGTGTATTAAGTATACGCATAATAGAAGAACAGCTCCAAAAAGTGCAGTTAGGGCCTTAAGTGATAATGGCTCAGAAAAAAAGATGGCCTTTGCTGCGGTCAATGGGAAGTCTGCCGATGCTTACAATTTTGTGCTGTCTTGAATGACTTTGCTGTGCATGTCGCTGGTCAGAGCCTCAATACGCTGGCTCAGCTCTTTTACGAGCTCGGTCAGTTGTGTATTCTGCTGGAGCAGGACCAGAATCTGGTCGGTTTGACGGGCAGCATAGGTCTCTCGCTGCTGGCTCGCCAGGGCCAGGGCTTCCCGATGCTGTGCATCGGCGTCGGCATGCGCCTTATCACGGTCGGCCTGTCGGGTTTGAGCAAGCAGAATAAGCGGAGCTGCATAAGCCGCTTGCAGACTGAAAGCAAGATTGAGGAGAATAAAGGGATAAACATCAAATTTGGTAAGCCCAAAGGCGTTCAATGCAATCCAGATAGCTACGATGACAGTCTGTCCTACAAGAAAAACAGGTGTGCCGAAAAAACGGGCAAAAGCCTCAGCCTTTAGAGAAAACCAGTCATCGCCGAAGACAGAGCCAAGATGAAGATGTGGAAGATGGAATCGGAAGTAATTATCCGATGCCGGGTTGGTTGGGGCAGTATTCGACTTTTTCGGGGCCGTTTCCATATTTCTCATCTTTTATAAGCGAGGTTAGAGCGGATATAGAACAAGAAAAAAAGTTATCTGCAAATCAAGCAAAGGGATTTTCATGAAAAGGCTTTCCCAGAGATTTTGCCAGTGCTTCATGGGTAATGTTGCCTTGCCAGATGTTCAAACCACTTGAGAGACCGGGCATCATTAGCATGGCACTTTCAAGGCCGAAATCAGCAATTCTTCTAATATAGGGCAACGTCACGCCGGTAAGGGCTTCGGTTGAGGTTTGAGGATAGGCTGCAGGCATGTTGGCCACACAGTAATGGACAATGCCCTCTTCAATAAAGACTGGGTCTTCATGCGTTGTTGGCCTGCATGTTTCAATACAGCCTCCCTGATCAACTGCTATATCGACAAGAACAGCACCCTGCTTCATCTTCCGGAGCATTGCCCTCGTTACCAGCTTTGGTGCTACAGCTCCGGGAACAAGCACTGCCCCGATAAGAAGATCAGTGGTTGCGAGCTGCTCTTCAATATGCTGCTCCGTCGAATAGAGAGTGTGAACCTGAGGAGGAAGGGCTGACTCAAGAAAACGCATTTTTTCCTGATCAACTTCAAGAACAGTGACATCAGCACCCAAGCCAGCTGCCGTTTTGGCTGCATGCTGTCCGGCTGATCCACCTCCAAGAATGGTCACTTTACCTGGTAGAACGCCTGGAACTCCACCAAGCAGTTTGCCTTCGCCGCCATGATGACTGGCCAGATAAAAAGCGCCCATCAGAACACTCATTTTCCCGGCAATTTCACTCATCGGTGCAAGCAACGGAAGACGGCCACCATCCTGAACAGTTTCATAGGCCAACGCTGTAACACCTGAATCAAGCAATTTTGAGGTCAATTCAGGAACTCCGGCAAGATGCAGAAAGGTAAAGAGCATCAGTTCTTCGCGAAAAAAGTGGTATTCCTCTGGCAGAGGCTCTTTAACCTTTACGACAAGCTGGCTCTTCCATACCTTTTCGGCTGATGAGGTTATAACTGCTCCTGCACGACGGTATTTATCGTCACTGAATCCGCTCCCGACCCCCGCGCCTGCCTGAACAACAACTCTATGGCCTGCAGAAACGAGATGACGGACTCCGGAGGGAGTACAGGAAACCCTGTTCTCTCCGGATTTAATTTCAACTGGAATACCTATATGCATGACCTTTGCTCTTAGCGTTGAATGATACTCTCAGACGAACAACGTTACAGGCGTTTAAACTATCATCGTGTAGCTCTCGGCTTATCTGACCAGCGTTTAGGAGCACCCTTGGCAAAAGGTTTTGGTGCCGGGTGTCCTGAATTTCCACGTCCCTGCTGCTTGAGCACTTTCACCGGATGATGATCGATCAATGGAAAAGAGTGCGTGTCAATAACTGGAATTTTTTTGGCTATCAGTTTTTCAATATCCCGCAGATACTCTTTTTCTTCAGCATCACAAAACGAGAATGCCGTGCCTTTTGCTCCTGCTCTTCCTGTTCGGCCAATGCGATGCACATAGGTTTCGGCAATATTGGGAAGATCAAAATTGATCACATATTCCAGATCGTCGACATCAATACCTCGAGCGGCAATGTCGGTTGCTACAAGAACACGGGTCTCTTGTGCTTTAAAATTTTTCAACGCCCGTTGACGAGCATTCTGTGCTTTGTTGCCGTGTATCGCCTCTGCAGTGATATGGTGCTTTTGCATGATTTTAACCACTTTATCGGCACCATGCTTTGTGCGCGTAAACACAAGAGCTGTTTTGATTTTTGGATCTCTTAAAATGTCGACCAGCAAGGCATTTTTATTTCCCTTGTCGACAAAATAAACATATTGATTAATAATTTCTACCGTTGAGGAGACCGGAGTAACCGAGACCTGTGAGGGATGATGCAATATGGATGCGGCCAGCTTGACAATTTCAGCAGGCATGGTTGCCGAAAAGAAGAGCGACTGCTTCTTTTTGGGAAGTGACGCAATGATCTTTTTGACATCGTGAACAAAACCCATGTCGAGCATACGATCAGCTTCGTCCAGAACAAGTATTTCAACATCACGTAAACTTAAGTGCCCCTGATTCATGAGGTCCAGAAGCCTGCCCGGTGTAGCGATAACAATGTCAACACCGCGAAGCAAAGAAGATGCCTGTGGATTTTGATTAACACCTCCAAAAATAACCGTATTGGTAAGCCCTGTATGACGACCATAGGCTTTAAAACTGTCGCCTATCTGAATGGCAAGCTCACGGGTTGGCGTAACAATCAGGCTTCTTATTTTCCTCTTTTTATCATTTAACTTGGTGGCACTGAGAAGCTGCAGGATAGGAATAGCAAAAGCAGCGGTCTTGCCTGTACCAGTCTGTGCACAACCTAGCAAATCAGTTCCTTCCAAAATAATTGGTATGGCTTGTGCCTGTATAGGTGTTGGAGTTGTATACCCTTCTTCCTTAAGTGCTTTTAAAATTGGATCGATAATGTTCAGTGACTCGAATAGCATATAGTATGTAATTATTGTAGTGTTAGTTATGAGAACAAATGAACGCCCTTAGACGTTCTCTTTCTTCACGCATGTTCACCGTTACCATTCTCGGTTGAAATATCCCTGTTTTACATAAGGGAAAAATCGGGGTTAAAGCGTGCAAAAGGCAGGAGTTCTTTATCTTTCAGCCGTAAAGGGGGCTTGTTGAGGCGGAATACATCGCTAAGGGTACCTTTTCTCAATATAACGATTCCATCCATATTGCCGCATTTCCTCTTTAACAGTACCATATCAGTGAGAAACAGAAACCCACGGCGGCACATATTTCCATGCACTTTTCATCTCCATGTTATTACTGCGCCACAGGGGATCGTGACGGGATACCAGTGCCCAGAAGGCTTTGGAATGGTTCATGTGCACTGTGTGACAGAGCTCGTGAATCATGATGTATCGGACCAGATGGTCGGGTAAAAACAGCAGTTTGGTGTTTAACGTTATTGTACCACCCGATGAACAACTCCCCCAACGGGAGTGCTGCAGTCGGACCAATGCCTTGGAATACTTGAAATCATGCGCTGTTGCAAGTTTTTCAAATGAGGGAATAAGGTGACTGGCGGCCTGACGCTTGAGCCATGAGAGCAATTGCTGACGACTGCGTTCAGCATCCTCAACGTCAGCTGAGAGAAGGAGCCTTTTTCCAGAGGCATCGTCAACATCAACAACTTTCCTGCCGTTGTTATTGTAGACAACATTCCACTCTTTATCGTCATGGGAAAATCGAATAGTGCAGGGAAGACCGTTTTCTGTGAGGGGAAAGGGTTCAGGGCGGTGCCGGTCAAGGCGCCCGGCCGCCTTTTTTATCCATGCTTCATGCCGATGAAGAAGATCTGGTATATGCTTTTTGTTAAAACCTTCCGGAAGAACTACCACCAGACCGCCATGGGGCATCATCTTTAAGCGTGCACTCTTCGCCCGTGTACTTACTTTGACGGTATAGGGAAAAGGAAGGCTCTCGGGCACAGCATGACGATGGGTAAAAAAAGAAGAAAACATGGCGAGTAAGAGCGGTTAAACACAATTTCATTCTATAAAAGCCAACGAAAAAGATAAGGAGAAAACTTAAGGGATAGAAGAGAATGTTCAGGTTATCAAACAAATAGAGGCGGCATGCTTAAGGCAAGGAATATTTTACTTTTCACAACGTTATTAATATTATACAGTATCAGTAAGGTTTAAAACATCCAATAGTAGTGGTTTAGTTCAATACCCCAAAGAAGTTGCATGCAAAACGATAGCGATAACACATCGAACTTCAACAGTGATCTTGAACAACGTTACAACTTTCTTCATGTAGTATTCAATACCAGTGAACCTGCGTTTATTATGGATCGTGAGGGCACGATTCTTGATGCCAATAAAGCTTTTGCAGCATCTTTTGGCAAACAGGTAGAAGAGTGCCTGCAGATGAACGCATTTGATTTACTCCCTCCAGCAGTTACGGCAAAGCGTAAAATTAAAGTTGCAGAGGCCCTGAGTACATCGAAACTGGTGATTTATGAAGATGAACGATATAATCGTTGTATTCGTCTTTCTATTGCCCCTATTGCTGACAAAGAGGGAAAAATGACAACGCTTTATATCGTTGCGCAGGATATTACACAACTTAAGCTTGCAGAAAAGGAGTCGACAAACCAGAAAATCTTCAACAGTGCTCTTATCGAGTCGATTCCCGGTGCTGTTTATATGGTCAATGCTAAGGGATATTATACTTTCTGGAATGCTTATCAGCGTGATGTTGTTGTCGGGAAACCAGATAGTGCTATGGGTAATGCCCATGCCCTGGATACCATTCATCCGGATCACAGGGAAGTGGTAACTGCAAAAATGGCGAATATCCTGGAAACCGGCGTTGAAGATTCTAAAGACGTAAAAATCCTTTTGCACGGAGGCCCTGAATTTCGATGGTTTCGGATATCCGGCAAGAAAATAATAATCAATGGAGAGGCATTCATTATTGGTGTCGGTTCCGATATTACAGAACGAAAGAAGGCTGAAGAATATGCACTGAAAAGCAGCGAAGATCGCTTCAAAAAGCTGTTTGAAGGACATTCATCCGTCATGCTGGTTATTGACGAACAGGGAAATATCATTGATGCCAACCTTTCTGCTGCTGAATTTTACGGTTGGCCGGTTGAAAAAATTTGCCAGATGTCTATCGGCAATATCTCCACGAGGTCACCTGAAAAGATAAAAAGTGACCTGTTAAAATTCAGGACATCGAAATTAAACAGATTCCAGAGTACCCACAAAAGGGCCGATGGCTTCACTCATGACGTTGAGGTCGTCAGCAATACAATTGAGATTGAGGGAAAAATCGTTTTCTATTCCACTATAAACGATATCGCTGAGCTCAAACTGGCTGAGAATAAGCTTAAAAAACTGGGTGCTGCTGTAGAACAAAGTCCAGCTGTCGTCGTCATTACAGACCCTCAAGGTGATATAGAGTATGTTAACCCGATGTTTTCTCAACTCACTGGGTATTCTGCTAAAGAGGTAAAAGGAAAAAATCCCCGCATCCTGCAATCAGGACTGTTGCCGAGTGAGGTATATGATGATCTCTGGCAAACAATTCTGTCAGGAGGAATCTGGCGTGGAGAATTTCTGAACAAGAAGAAAAATGGTGAACTTTTCTGGGAAACAGCTGTTATCTCTGCAATTCTGAATGAAGGAGTTATAATAAATTTTGTCGCGGTCAAGGAGGATATTACCGAACAGAAGCAATATCTGAATGAATTGATTGCTGCCAAAGAAAAAGCAGAAGAGAGCGACCGCCTGAAATCAGCGTTTCTGGCAAATATCAGCCATGAAATACGAACCCCTATGAATGGAATACTCGGCTTTTCAGAACTGTTGAAGGAGCCTCATTTATCAGGAGAGGAGCAGAGCGGATATATTGACCTTATTCAGCAAAGCGGTGAACGCATGCTGAATCTTATCAATGATCTTATTGATATTTCACGTATTGAGGCTGGAGAAACAATACTGCAAATAAGTAAAACTTCAGTTAACAGGCTTTTGCATGATCTTAATGATTTTTTCAAGCCGCAGGCTGACAAAAAAGGATTGCATTTGAGTTTTTCCACAGGTCTTCCTGATAACAAAAGCATCATTGAAACAGACAGCTCAAAGCTAAGCCAGATTTTGACAAACCTTGTTCAGAATGCCTTGAAATTCACAAGTTCGGGAGGCATTGATGCAGGCTATACAAGAACGGGGCGCTCCTTGGAATTTTATGTTATCGATTCAGGCATCGGTATTCCAGTAGAGATGAAAGAGAGGGTTTTCGATCGCTTCCATCAGGTTGACAACTCTTTAACACGACATCATGAGGGAGCAGGTCTCGGATTAAGCATTTCCAAGGCTTATGTTGCCATGCTTGGTGGAACTATCCGTGTTGAATCAGTAGAGGGGAGGGGAAGCGCATTCTTTTTCACACTGCCCTATAACCCGCCGTCCCATTCAACTATAGGGCGATCCACTCCAGTCACCAAGGAACTTGCCGCAACTGGTCCGGATATAACCATTCTTATAGCTGAAGATGACAGGGTTTGCAGTTTAGTGCTGCAAATGTATCTGAGAAGCGATAACATCACCATTCTTTCGGCAGTTAATGGTCATGAAGCCGTAGAGCTGGTGAAACAGCATCCCGAGATAAACCTCGTCCTTATTGATATTAAAATGCCGGTGATGAATGGTTTTGATGCAACCCGACTGATCAAAAAACTCCGGCCAGAGCTGCCGGTTATTGCACAAACGGCTTTTACCTCGAAAGAGGACAAGGAAAAAGCTGAAAAAGCAGGATGTGACTGCGTTATCCTTAAACCCATCAACAAGAACGAGTTGCTTGCATTGATTCCGGAGATGCTCAACCTTTAACAGAGAGAGCAGCTCCGGGGAATATCCCTCTCAGCCAAGCGCACTCTCGAGATCAGCAATAAGATCATCTCGATCCTCTATGCCTACAGAGAGCCTTATAATGGAGTCAGTTATCCCAGCAGCCAGCCTGTGCTCGCTGTCCATTGACGCATGGCTCATGGTGGCCGGATGCTCAATCAGCGATTCAACTCCGCCAAGGCTTTCAGCAAGAGAAAAAAGCTTGGTAGCCTTAAGTATCCTGTAGAGTTCTTCAATTGGTCCGTCAAGCTCAAAGGAGACCATACCGCCGAAACTGCGCTGCTGTTTTTTTGCAAGCTCATGCTGGGGATGAGTTGGCAGCCCCGGGTAAAAGACTCTCTTAACCTTTGGATGGTTCTCGAGAAACTCTGCGACTGCAAGTGCATTGCGCTCATGCTCACGCATCCGGACAACAAGAGTTTTGATACCGCGAAGCACCAGCCAGCAATCGAACGGCTGGGCACAGGTACCAAGGCAGTTGACAAGAAACTTAAGCCTGGTGTCCAGATCCTCACTGTTCGACAGTACTGCTCCGCCAACAACATCGGAGTGACCATTGAGGTATTTGGTAGTGGAATGAACCACAATGTCAGCCCCAAGTTCAAATGGCTTCTGACCATAAGGAGAGAGGAAGGTATTGTCAACGATGGTCAAAAGTCCCCTCTCTTTTGCGAGAGCTGAAACTGCTGGAATATCAACAAGGTTCAACAGCGGATTGGATGGGGTTTCAACCCATACTGCCTTGGTGTTGGCATTGACAAAGGGAAGAAGATTGTTTGCGTCCTGAAGGTTGACAAAATGCACCTTGATTCCGAAATGCTCTTCAACGGTCTTCATAAGCCTTGAGGTACCGCCATAACAGTCGTCGGTACAGATAATCTCGTCACCTGAACGGAAGAGGTTCAATGTAGAAGTAATCGCCGCCATTCCGGTTGTGACTGCAACAGCCGAGGAACATCCTTCAAGTGCGCAGAGACTGTCTTCAAGCGCCTTGCGTGTCGGGTTACCGCTTCTGGTATAATCGAATCCCCTATGCTTGCCGATATCCTCGAACACAAAAGTTGATGACTGGTAAATCGGTGTCATAATGGCGCCGTATGCCTTGTCGGGGCCTACACCTGCATGAATAGTGTCAGTCTGAAAACTCATTGATACCTTGATTAAATAATTAAATAATTAAATAATTAAAAATGCAAA
>CAINOC010000054.1 GCA_903851385.1 uncultured Chlorobiaceae bacterium
CAATAGTCTGTTATGCTGATTTATATTTTTAAACGGCTTTTAATTGCCGTTCCGTTGATTTTCGGGGTATTGACCCTTACGTTTTTCATTATCAGACTTGCTCCAGGTGATCCTGCAGCTTTTTTTATCCAGCCGGGGATCAGTCCGAATGTTGCCGAGCAGATCAGAGCGCAGTATGGCCTTAACGATCCACTCCCCTTACAGTATTTTAAATGGCTTGCAAATGTTCTGCAGGGTGATTTCGGTCGCAGTTTCAGTCGTGCCCAGCAGCCGGTTTTCGATGTTATTGCCGATGCACTACCGATAACGGTGACTATCGCTGCACTGACCCTTGTTGCAAATTTTACTTTCGGAATTCTCATTGGTATTATTTCTGCAGTCCGTCAGAACACATTTCTCGACAGGTTCCTGACCGTGACGGCCCTGTTTTTTTACTCGATGCCGGAGTTCTGGTTTGCCCTGATGATGATTATTCTGTTAGCCCTTAAATTTCCGGTTTTTCCCGTTTCAGGCCTGAACGAGATTGGTGCTGAAAGTTATGGGCCACTGGGTTTTCTGCTTGACCGGTTCTGGCATCTTGTGCTGCCGGTTACCGTACTCAGCATTAATGGTGCTGCAGGTATTGCCCGTTACGTCAGGGGCAGTATGCTTGAAGTTATCCGGCAGGACTATATACGTACAGCAAGGGCCAAGGGATTGCCTGAGCATGTGGTTATATTTAAGCACGCACTTCGAAATGCTCTTCTGCCGGTAATAACTCTGATGGGGAGTTCGTTGCCTTTTATTTTCAGTGGAGCTTTATTTATTGAGGTGATTTTTGCTTTTCCGGGGATGGGAAGGGTAACCGTCGAAGCTATTTTTGCAAGGGATTACCCGCTGATTATTGCCAATACTTTTATTTCCGGCTCTCTTATAGTGCTTGGCAATCTATTTGCCGATGTCCTCTATGCTGTTGCGGATCCGAGGATAAAGCTCTGAATGCCATGCTGATAAACCTGTAATGTTTTCTGCTTGAGAATAGAACTGCTCAATACGCCACCCGATGTCGTTGAGACCAGGATCGAAGAACAGATTCGACCCCTCTCTATGGATGATTTTGCCGGACAGCAGCGGCTGACCGATAACCTGAAAGTTTTTATTTCAGCAGCAAAAATGCGTGGTGATGCTCTGGACCATGTCCTCTTATCCGGTCCACCGGGGCTCGGAAAGACAACGCTCGCCTATATTATTGCATCCGAAATGGGAAGCAGCATCAAGTCAACTTCCGGTCCTTTGCTCGACAAGGCAGGTAATCTCGCCGGACTTCTGACTGGTCTTCAAAAAGGGGATGTGCTTTTTATTGACGAAATTCACCGTATGCCCCCAGCTGTTGAGGAGTATCTCTATTCAGCCATGGAGGATTTCCGTATTGATATCATGCTTGACAGCGGGCCTTCGGCAAGGGCGGTGCAGCTGCGTATCGAACCCTTTACCCTTGTTGGAGCAACGACTCGTTCCGGTCTACTGACCTCACCTCTCAGGGCAAGGTTCGGCATTAACAGCCGCTTTGATTACTATGCACCAGAACTTCTCGAAGGAATTATCATAAGGGCGTCAGGCATTCTCGGTATTGGCATTGATGAAGAGGCTGCATCTGAAATTGCAGGGCGTTCTCGGGGTACCCCCCGCATTGCGAACAGACTGCTTCGGCGTGCCCGGGATTTTGCACAGGTCGACGGTGTAGAGGTAATAGATCGCTCTATTGCCATGAAGACCCTTGAGTGTCTTGAAATTGATGAGGAAGGGCTGGATGATATGGATAAAAAAATCATGGAGACCATTGTCAACAAATTCAGTGGTGGGCCAGTCGGGATAGCCTCCCTTGCCGTATCGGTAGGTGAAGAGCGGGATACCATTGAGGAGGTTTACGAGCCCTACCTTATCCAGGCAGGGTACCTCACAAGGACAACAAGGGGACGGGTTGCAACGCGTCAGGCATTTTTACGGTTCTCAACCGGAAGTGACAGCAATGAATACCCTTTGTTTGATGAACAGCAGGATCGGTAAATTTTTCGTAAACCGGTTTGAACGGTTGAGGCTCTTCTCTTTTGTGCTGAGCGGTGCAATGTTTTCAATTATTTTCCTTTCATCATGTTCTTCCTGGCCCGTTCTTTCCGGGAAGCCCTCTTCTGACTCTCTCTTTGAAGCTTCAAAAAGAGAGTTTGTAGCAGCATCGCTCATGAGTGCTAAAGAAGAGTATCGGGGTGCCGCTGACGGTTATGAGAAGCTTCTGACGGTCCAGCCTACAAACGCAGCGATTCATTATGCGCTCGCAAAAGCCTACGTTGCTCTTGGCCTTATTGACTCTGCCCGCCAGCATAGCGAAAAAAGTGTCGTGCTTGATTCAGGCAATAAATATTATCTGAGGTTTCTTGCCGGCCTGGCACATCAGATGCATGATTACGGTCGTGCCTCCGATCTCTACCGCCAGCTTGTTACTCTTGAACCTGCCAGTCCTGAACCGCTTATCTATCTTGCTCTCGAATATCTTGCTGCGGAACAGCCCGAAAAAGCCCTTGCTGTTTTTCAGGAAATTCTTTCTCTTGACCCAAAGGATAAAACAGCCCAGGCTCAAGTATTGCTGATGCAAATAAAACTCCTTCATTATAATGATGCTATAAATACAGTTATGGGCCTCATTGAGCAGGGCAATGGCAAAGAGAAGCTAAGCCTCACTCTCGGAGAACTCTACATGCAGACAGAGCAGTATGAACTTGCCTCAAGAACATTCAGGGGTGTGCTTCAGGAAAATCAAAAATTTATTCCTGCATGGCTCGCCCTGTTTGAGGTCTCTGTAAAAACAAAAAACCGTCCTGTTTTTCTTGAAGATCTTAACCGCTTTTATACTTCCAATCAGGTAACTTTCCAGCAACAAATTGATCTCGCCCGACTCTTTGTTGTGCGGTCAAACAAGGACAGCTCATTTGTCGATCCATCTTTTGCCATGATCGACGAAATAAACAAGCGTCATCCCAACAACAGCAAGGTCTATGCGCTTAGAGGTAATGTAAAGCTGTTGCATGGTCAGGAAGCCGAATCCATACATGATTTTAAAAAGGCACTCTTGCTCGAATCCGGCAATATTTCAATATGGGAGGATCTTGTTGCCGCATATCTCACGCTGAAGGAGAACCGGCAGGCAGAAAAAACGGTTGCCATCATAAAAAAGCGCTTTCCAGTCCGCCCGCTCAGGTTTCTGGCTATGGAAGGTGAAGTCTGTTTTCGGACAGGTAACATTAAAAAGGCGGTGCTGCTGCTGGAACAAGTAGTGCAGCCCAGCGTAGCCCATAAGGATAAGCAGCTCTATCTCCAGGCTGGCAGTACCCTTGCTGTCTGCTATGATAAACTTGGCTTTTCCGATAAAAGCATTCGCCTCTATGAGAGCATTCTTGACAGTGATGCCGATAATTTTTTTATGATGAACAATCTTGCCTATGTTCTTGCTGACCGAGGGAAAGAACTCCCAAGAGCTAAAGAACTGGCGCTGAAGGCAGTTGCAGCAGAACCCGAAAATGCCAGCTACCTCGATACGCTTGGCTGGGTACTCTACAAGCTGTCAGAATACGACCAATCTCGAGAACAGCTTGAAAAAGCAGCGGCAATAGATACCCGTGAGCCTGAAATACTTGATCATCTTGCCCAGGTATACCAAAAGCTCGGCAACCCCGAGAAGGCTCGGGAGTTGATGGCGAAGATGAAAAAGCTACAAAAAAAGTAGGGTTATGAGACGGAAGAACACAAAAAAAGGCGGGTTCCAAAACCCGCCTTTTTTTGTGTTTATGTCAATTTCAACGTGAGCCCTTATTGCTTGTTTCCGAAACTGGTTCGTGCCGCCAGGTATTCGTAATGAGCCCACCGTGCGTCAACCTCTTTCTGGATGGCTGCATAGTACTCATCGGCAAGAGCGGGATGGCTCTTTTTGAGCATTCTGAAACGGTTCTCCATATTAAGGAAATTTGCAACAGGTATTTTAGGCTTTTTCGAATCGAGAATAAGCGGATTCTTTCCTTCCAGTAACCGTTCCGGATTGTAGCGGTAGAGAATCCAGTGTCCGGAATCCACAGCAGCTTTCTGATTATCAAGTGCCGTTGACATATTGATGCCGTGAGCAATACAGTGAGAATAGGCTATGATAATGGATGGACCGTTATAAGCTTCGGCTTCCATGAATGCTTTCAGTGTCTGTTCGTCACGGGCTCCAAGGGCAACAGAGGCAACATAGGCAGTTCCGTAAGACATGGAGATCATGCCGAGATCCTTTTTTGTCCCAGTGCGTCCCGCTGCTGCAAATTTAGCCACAGCGGCTTTCGGTGTTGCTTTTGATGCCTGACCTCCAGTATTGGAATAGACCTCGGTATCGAGCACAAGCAGGTTGATATTTTTGTTTCCAGCTGTAATATGGTCAACACCGCCGTAGCCGATGTCATAAGCCCAGCCGTCACCGCCGACGCCCCATACACTCTTTTTTACAAGCATATCAGCCACAGAGAGCAGATTCCGTGCATCGGCAGAATCGATTGTAAGAAGCTTCTCTTTCAGGATGGCAACCCGTTTTCTCTGTTCAAATATATCAGGTTCGCTGAGCTCGCGAGCTTCAAGTATATCTGTTGTGAGCGGGTCACCGATTTCAGCAGAAACTCTTTTCAGGAGTTCGCATGCGTATTCCCGCTGTTTGTCAATGGAGATTCTAAAACCAAGGGCAAATTCTGCTGTATCTTCGAAGAGCGAGTTCGACCACGTTGGTCCGCGACCATCTGCATTGGTGGTATAAGGAGTTGTCGGGAGGTTTCCGCCGTAGATCGATGAACAACCGGTGGCATTGCCAACAACAAGACGGTCACCGAAGAGCTGCGTCATGAGTTTAACGTAAGGCGTTTCGCCGCAACCGGAGCAGGCTCCTGAAAACTCAAACAGTGGTACCTGAAGCTGCTGTTCCTTGATCAGCTTGGTATTGATTTTGTTCCGGTCAAATTCCGGAATATTGAGAAAGTAGTTCCAGTTGTCAACCTCTGTTTCACGAAGTGGTGGTTGCTGCGTCATATTCAGAGCTTTCCTTTCGGGATTGGTTTTATCCCTTCCCGGACAGACATGAGCACAGAGTTCACATCCGGTACAGTCTTCAGGGGCAACCTGGATGGTGTACTTCATTCCTTCCCAGCTGGCACCCTTTGCTTCAGTCGATTTAAAGGTGCGCGGCGCGTTTGCCAGGTATTTTGCATCATAGACCTTGGCACGGATTACGGCATGGGGACATACCATCGAGCATTTGGCACACTGTATGCATAGATCCGGTTCCCAGACCGGAATTTCGTCGGCAAGGTTACGTTTTTCAAATTTCGAGGTTCCGGTCGGGTAAGTTCCGTCAGCTGGCAGATCGCTTACAGGGATGTCATCGCCATCACCGGAAATTACTTTTGCAAGAACGTTGCAGACAAAGTCAGATGCTTCGCCGACAATAGGCTGGCGGAGCATTTTTTTGCTGTCGGCAACTGAGCCGATAGTGACCTGATGCAGGTTGGAGAGTGTATTATCTACAGCCTGGATATTCTGTTTCACTACCTCATCTCCCTTTTTGCCATAGGTCTGTCGAATGGAGTTCTTGATTTGTTCAATTGCCTCTTCACGTGGCAGCACTCCTGATATGGCAAAAAAGCATGCCTGCATAATCGTGTTGATGCGCTGACCCATTCCGCTGTTATGAGCTACTGGATATGCATCAATAGTGTAGAGCTTAGCCTCTTTCTGAATCAGATGTTCCTGAACAACTTTTGGCAGTTTATCCCAGAGTTCATCAGGTGCATACGGAGAGTTCAGAAGCAGCGTTCCTCCTTTCTTGAGATTTTTCACGAGATCGATCATCTCAAGGAAAATCCAGTGGTGGCAGCCGATAAACTGTGCCTGTGTGATCAGATAGGTTGAACGAATCTCATGCGGCCCGAAACGCAGGTGAGACATGGTTATTGAACCGGCTTTTTTCGAATCGTAGACGAAATAGCCTTGAGCATAGTTTTTTGTGTTTTCACCGATAATCTTGATGCTGTTCTTATTGGCACCGACTGTTCCGTCTGAACCAAGGCCGTAAAAGAGAGCCCTGAACATCTCGTCAGGTTCTATAGAGAAAGTACGGTCATAATCGAGGCTAGTATGAGTAACATCGTCATTGATTCCGATGGTAAAATGGTTTTTCGGTTTCCCGAGTGCCATGTTGTCATAGACAGCCTTGATCATTGCAGGGGTAAACTCCTTTGATGAAAGGCCATATCTGCCGCCGGTAATGCCTGGAAGGGTTTTCAGCAGTCCATTTTGTACGCCTTCAAGCAGCGCATTGACTATATCGAGATAGAGTGGTTCTCCTGCACTTCCGGGTTCCTTGATCCGGTCAAGAATGGAAACAGATTTTACTGTTGGCGGCAGTGCAGCAACAAAGCCTTCGATAGAAAACGGACGGAACATGCGTGCATGGATGACACCGACTTTTTCGCCCTGTTTGTTGAGATATTCAGCAGTTTCTCGGGCAGCCTCGACACCGGATCCCATCAGCACAATAACCCGGTCAGCATCTGCTGCACCGTAGTACTGGTAAAGTTTATAGTAACGTCCGGTCAGATCGCCGAATTTATCCATCAATCGTTGCGTGATTTCAGGGCATGCATTGTAATAGGTGTTGACGGTCTCCCTTCCCTGAAAATAAACGTCCGGATTCTGCGATGTTCCGCGGATAATGGGAGCATCAGGGCTCATGCGGCGGTTACGGTGTGCTATAACAAGCTCATCGGGTACCATTGCTTTTATGACATCATCAGAAACAACCTCAATTTTAGCAATCTCATGAGAGGTTCTGAATCCGTCGAAGAAGTGAAGAAATGGTATTCTTGATTCAAGAGTTGCCGCAGCTGAAATGAGGCCAAGGTCCATCACTTCCTGAACAGAACTGGATGCGAGCAGGGCAAAGCCTGTTCCGCGAACCGACATGACATCACCATGGTCACCAAATATTGAAAGTGCCTGTCCCGCCAGTGCGCGGGCTGAAACGTGGATGACGCATGGAGTCAGCTCACCGGCAATTTTATACATATTCGGAATCATCAGCAACAGACCCTGCGATGCCGTAAACGTGGTTGTCAAGGCACCGGTCTGCAACGCACCGTGAACTGCGGCTGCAGCTCCAGCCTCGCTCTGTAATTCATCAATCTTGGGAACTGTTCCCCAAATGTTCTTTTTCCCTTCAGCTGCCCATGCATCCGAATATTCACCCATCGGCGAAGCCGGAGTAATCGGGTAGATGCAGATAACTTCACTTGTACGATAAGAGACATGAGCCAAGGCTTCATTTCCCTCCATTGTTTTAAATATCAGGGTCATACTGGCAGTCCCACTTGATTTGTATTGATGAATTAGATTCGTGCAGAGCACTGATATGAACACTACGTCGGGGCGAAAAAAAACCAATCGAAGTCTGCTAAATCAAATCGAGGCGACTGGAAAGATATTAAAAAAAATGATTTTTGATAAATTTAATTAGATTTCGGCATTGCTATAGAGAGTCAACAGTCTGGCAATATTCCAAGCCCTCTGGCAAGATGAATTCTTGGTATATTTTAACATTCAGATCAGAAAAGGAAAAGAGGTTTTATGGACGCGGAACATTCTGAAAACATCGTGTATGGCAGAAATGCCGTTCTTGAGCTTCTCCAGCAAAAACCGGAGACCATCGAGAAGATTTATTTTCAGTTTAATACCTCTCACCCGAAGCTCAAGGAAATTATCATCAGCGCAAGAAGGCTCAAGCTTGTAACGGGTAAAGCACGCCTTGAAAAACTTTCCCTGATTGCAGGAACAACAAAGCATCAGGGCGTTTGTGCGCTTATCAGCTCCGTTACCTATTACTCGCTTGAGGAGGTGCTGCAAAGCCCTCGCAATACATTTCCCCTTTTTGTTGTGCTGCAGGGGCTGGATGATCCTCACAATATCGGAGCCATTATCAGAACTGCTGAAGCTGTTGCTGCTGATGCCGTTGTCCTTGTCGAAGGAAAGGGTTCACCCGTTAACGCCGTTGTTAACAAGGCATCTGCCGGTGCGCTTTCGCACATGAGGGTCTGCAAGGTTAAAAGTCTTGTGCGCGCCCTGGAATTTCTGCATCTGCAGAACGTTCAGATCATCGCTGCCGATATGGATGCAGAGCTTAATTATACCGACGCTGACATGAAAAAATCTACGGCTATCGTGCTCGGCATGGAAGGGAGCGGGCTTGCTCCTGAAGCGTTGGAGTTCTGTGATCATGTTGTCCGTATTCCCATGGCCGGCTGTGTGGAATCTCTGAATGTAAGCGTGACGGCAGGGGTGCTGCTCTATGAAGCCATGAGGCAGCGCCTGGCATAACGACCTTTTGAGTCAATGAGTTGAAAGGAATTTTATTCTCTCTTTTTTCAGCTCTTTGAAAAAAAATATTACCTTGTTTCTCACTCTTTCAGTTACTGATATCGGAACTCAAATAACACACCTTCTCTCTGCCATGACTATTCTTGAAAATCTTCGTTATACCAAAGACCACGAATGGATTAAACTGCTGGAAGATGGCAGTACAGCACTGGTCGGCATTACTGACTTTGCCCAGTCCGAGCTTGGCGATATTGTTTTTGTAGAGCTGAAATCTGCGGGAACAAAGCTCAAAGAGCATGAGGTGTTCGGTACCGTTGAGGCTGTAAAAACAGTAGCCGATCTTTTTGCACCGGTTGCCGGTGAAATAGTTGAAGTGAATGACGCGCTCGACAATGCTGAAATTGTTAATCAGGAGCCTTACAATAATGGCTGGCTGGTCAAGATAAAGGTTGACAATCCTGCTGCTGTCAGTGCTCTCCTTGATGCTGCAGCGTACCGTCAGCTGATAGGGGAGTAATTATGCCATTCATTGTCAATACCGCAAGTGAACGGGAGGAGATGCTCCGCTCAATTGGCGTAGCCTCATTTGATGATCTTATTGCCGACATTCCTGAAGAGATCCGCCTGAAAAAAGCTCTTGAGGTTTTTCCTGCTTTAGATGAACTTCAGGTTCGCAAACTGCTTGAAGGTCTCGCTTCTGCCAATAGGAGTACCTCCGATTATGTAAGCTTTCTCGGCGGAGGAGCATACGACCATTTTATACCTGTAGCAATCAAGACCATTGCTTCCCGCAGTGAGTTCTACACGGCATATACCCCTTACCAGGCTGAGGTATCCCAGGGTACCCTTCAGGCTATTTATGAGTATCAGAGCCTTATATGCCGTCTCTACGAGATGGATGTAACCAACGCCTCCATGTATGACGGGGCTACAGCTCTCGCCGAAGCGGTCTTGATGGCCATGAATGTCACAGGCCGTGGTCAGGTCGTTGTGGCAGGAAAGCTTCACCCATACAACAGCTCTGTTCTGAAAACCTATCTTGAGGCTTCAGGCCATACGGCAGTTATTCAGAATACCCTTGAAGATGGAGTCGGCAGTATCTCTTCCCTGAAGGGAATTGTTACCGACAGCGTGGCTGCAATCGTCGTTCAGCATCCGAACTTCTACGGTTGTCTTGAAGATGTTGAGGCCATACGCGATATAGCTCATGCAAGCGGAGCACTCTTTATTGTTTCAGCTGATCCGCTCTCTCTTGGTGTACTGGCTGCTCCGGGAAGTTACGGGGCTGATATTGCTGTTGGCGAAGGCCAGCCGCTTGGTAATCCGCAGAGCTTCGGCGGGCCATATCTCGGAATATTTACAGTGAAACAGCAGCTTGTCCGCAAGATTCCAGGTCGTCTGGTCGGGATGACCAAAGACAGGGATGGCGAGGATGGCTTTATTCTCACCCTGCAGACCCGCGAGCAGCATATCCGCCGCGAAAAAGCTACGTCGAACATCTGCAGTAACCAGGCACTAAATGCTCTTCAGGCAGCGGTCTATCTTTCATTGCTTGGCAAAGAAGGTATCAGGGAGGTTGC
This sequence comes from uncultured Chlorobiaceae bacterium, assembly GCA_903851385.1. Classification (GTDB taxonomy): domain Bacteria; phylum Bacteroidota; class Chlorobiia; order Chlorobiales; family Chlorobiaceae; genus Chlorobium. The sequence continues at coordinate 9,999 of CAINOC010000054.1, forward strand.
TGCACAATCAGCCCGTAAGGCGCACTACCTGGCAGGAAAAATCGCTGCAATCCCCGGATTTTCAATGAAGTATACGTCGCCTTATTTCCGTGAATTTGTGGTGGAGACTCCAATTCCAGCCGCAGCGGTGATTGCCGCGATGCTGGAAAAGAAGGTATTTGCCGGTTACGATCTTGCTGCCCACGATGAAACCGGACTGCTTATTGCCGTCACGGAAAAACGGACAAAAGAGGAGCTTGACAGTTTTGCTGAAAACCTTGGGGCGCTTATATAAGCCCCAGGGACTTTATTTCCTTGTCAATGATAGCCTTGCTTTCTGACGACAGGGGTACAAGCGGCAGCCTGTAGTTCTCCTCAATCATTCCCATCCGTGCAAGAATATATTTTACCGGCACCGGATTGCTTTCTATAAAGTTCAGCCTGAACAGATTGCGATAGGTGCTGTTTATTGCTTGAGCCTCTGCAAGATCTCCACGCCTGACAGCCTCGACCAGCCCCTTGACCTTCGAAGGCACCTCATTTGTTGCAACGGAAATAACGCCATCACCACCCATAGCCATAAACGGCAGAATCAGCGAATCCTCGCCGGTCAGCACAGAGAAGTTATCCGGACGCTCTGCAAGAAGCTCTGCGATTTGAGTAAAGTTGTCCGAAGCTTCCTTTACCGCTGCAATGTTTTCAAAATCATGGGCAAGTCTTAAAATTGTCGATGCAGCAACATTGCAACCGGTTCTTCCTGGAACATTGTAAATAATAATCGGCACCGATACAGCTTCCGCTATATGCTTGTAGTGCTGGTAGATTCCTTCCTGCGAAGGTTTGTTGTAATAAGGTGCAACAGAAAGAATTGCTGAAGCCCCGGCTTTTTCCGCGTTTTTTGCCAGTTCAACAGCATGCAGCGTAGCATTCGTTCCTGCACCTGCAGCAATTTTGATTTTCCCGCCCGCCTCTTCCTTTACAGTGCGGATAATTTCAAACTGTTCTTCTCCGGAAAGGGTTGGAGACTCACCGGTAGTGCCGCAGGGGATAATCATATCTGTTCCAGCTTCGATATGAAACTGTACCAGTCTCCTTAAAGCATCCGTATCGATCGATCTATCCTGTCTGAAAGGGGTTACCAGTGCGACAGCTGATCCTGAAATGTATCGTGTAGACATACGTTTTATCACTGATTAATGGTATTCGTTATCGTGAAGATACTGAAAGGGAAAAGAAAAACAGGGCACGGAAAACTGAAAATTAAAATATTTCTGTTTGATTATCGGTTTCCCGTGACATTTTCTTCTATACGGATTGAGAGGCAGCAACAAGTTCGGCGGCGTGATTGAGTGATGAGGGTGAAATTTCTTTGCCGCTGATCAGTCCGGCAATGGCTTGCAGGTGGCTTGCATGGTCGAGAGTGGTTACTTCGGTTACAGTTCTGTCGTTCTGCTGGGATTTTCGAACCTGAAGGTGTAGATCGGCCATTGCAGCGATCTGAGGGAGGTGGGTAATGGCTATGATTTGATGCACCCGAGATAGTTTTTTCAGGCTTTTGCCTACAGCTTCAGCAATACGACCGCTGATACCGGTATCGATTTCATCAAAAATAAGGATCGGAAGCTTGTCTGAACCGGCCAGTGCGCTTTTCATGGCAAGCATGATTCTTGAAATTTCACCCCCGGATGCTACTTTTACCAGCGGTCTTGGTTTTTCACCGGGATTGGCCGAAATCAGGAATTCAATCCGATCGTAACCGCTACTGAAAGCGGCAAAATTATTGCCTTCGATTAAGATTTCACCATCATCCTGCTTCTCATGCGCTATGCTGACGATAAAGGTGGCGTTCGGTATGCCGAGCTCTGCTAATTGCTGCTGTATGACGGTTTCAAGACGCTGTGCAGCTTGCTGCCGTATTACTGAAAGAGTTTCGGCGACTCTTGATAGTTCTGCTTTCTGAAGAGTGATTTGTTGATCGATACGGTTGAGCTCTTCTTCAAGATTGTCTTCAAGCGCTATCTTTCCTTCAAGCTCGTTCTGCAGATCGATCAGTCCGGAGAGTGTGCGTCCGTACTTTTTGCAGAGGCGCTGAAGTTTGAGCTGGCGTTCCCGCAGTGAGTCGAGTCGAGCGGGATTGAAATCGATATCTGAGGTGTAGCTTCTTGTGAAGCGGGCAAGTTCATCGATAATACTTTTTGCCGTGCGGCTTTCCTCGATATGGATGTCAAAGCGTTTGTCAATTTCAGCAAGCTTTTCAACTATATGCAGTGCCGTGGCTACGGCGGAATAAATGGAGTGCTCGCTGTCGTAAAGCAGCTCGCTCAGGGATGTGCTTAGGCTGAAAAGGGCTTCAGCATTTTCAAGCAAGGTTATTTCGTTCTCAATAGTTTCGTCTTCTCCACTCTTCAGGTCAAGAGAGTTGATCTCGTTCAACTGGAAATCAACGATCTCTTTTTTATCGTGGATATCTGCAGCCTCTTGTTTTAGTCTGTTCTGTTGCTGCTGGAGTTCCAGAAGCTCTGCACGGGCTGCTTTGTATGTACTGACTTCTGTTGTGGTGCTGGCGAAATCATCGAGCAGAGTTTCGTGCGTATCGGCATGCAACAGCATCTGGTGCTCATGTTGTCCATGCAGGTCAATAATCACATCTCCAACCTGTTTAAGGAGCGATACCGTGCTTGGTGTATCGTTAATGAAGCAGCGGGATTGACCTCCTGATGAGAGTTCTCTGCGGAGAATGAGTTCGGGTGTTGTTTCTATCTCTGCCGAATTCAGAAGTGTGTCGATTTTTTCAGAGTGAACCTCTTTCAGAACAGCTTCGATGACCGCTTTTGTTGCGCCCGATCTTACAAGATCACTGCTTGCCCGCTCACCAAGAACAAGGTTCAATGCTCCGATAAGAATAGATTTGCCGGCACCGGTTTCACCAGTAATAATAGTCAATCCGGGAGTGAACACAACTGATAGCTCCTGGATCAGGGCGTAATTTTTGATATAAAGGCTGAAAAGCATGGCCTGGTATCTTGGTGTGCACTTTCAGTGAAAAATCAAAAGCTAAATTATATAAGCAATATGCTTGCTTAAACCAATTTTTCGGGAGGAAACCGGAGTGTTGAAAGTGTTTTTCAATATCGGGCAAGAATGGTTTCACCAGCACGGGTTATCTGACCAGGCTGAACAAGTACGGAGGCTGAAAGGGGCAGGATAAGATCAACCCTTGATCCAAACTTGATCATGCCGAACCGGTTGCCCATTGTGACCGTATCACCGGTGTGAAGCGAGCAGACAATTCTTCGTGCTAAAAAACCTGATACCTGGTTGAAGAATACCTCTATCTCGCCATTGTCAATACCGATTTCCATTCTTTCATTGCTTTCCATGCTTTTTTGGTCGAACGCCATCAGGAATTTACCGGGAGAGTATCGAAGATGTGTTACTCTTCCGCTGAGTGGTATACGGTTGACATGAACATTGAACGGCGACATGAAGATACTCACCAGCGTTGTGGATTTACCGGTAACCTTGTGAATATGTGGCTGAACAAGCAGAATTTTACCATCGGCAGGTGCCAGAACAGTCCGGTTTTCATCTGGAATCTTCCGGTTCGGATCACGAAAAAAATAGAGGGTAAACACGATCGCAATGCCGACAATAAAGATGATGGTGATCTTGGCCCAAAAGGGAAAAAGCAGGGCAGCAGCGCTCATGAGTATGCACATGAGAAAAACTTTTGTCATGGTGCTGTTGCCGTATGAAGTAAACATCTCTTGAAGTCTATGATCAGTTTTTTATGATAACCCACCTTATGATAATTATTTATCTTGTACATGAGAAAGATGGGGGAATATTTTTCATTTTTTTTCAAATTCAGGTCAGCATTCTCCCATTGAAGTTTATTTCTTGTATTTAACCACAGAACAGTGAGCCAATGAATGCGCTAGAAAAAAAGTTTCTTCATCAGATCAGAACAAGGCGACTGATAGAGGAGGGTGACAGGGTTCTTGTGGCTGTTTCCGGAGGGCCGGATTCGATGGCAATGCTTTCACTGTTCGGTGCAGTAAAGGCTGTACTTCATTGTGACCTTGCAGTTGTCCACTGCAATTTTCAGCTTCGCGGTACAGAAAGTAATATGGATGAATGTTTTGTTAAAGATGAATGTTTATCGCTTGGCCTTGAGTGTTTTGTAGAACAGTTTGGTACTCTGCGATTTGCTGCAGAGTGCAAGAAGTCCGTCGAGGAGACCGCCAGGATTCTGAGGTACAGTTTTTTTGAAAAGGTGATAGTTGAGAAAGGGTACACCAAGATAGCAACAGGCCATCATGTCAATGATAATGCCGAGACGATTCTTTTCAATTTATTCAGGGGAGTTTCTCTTCCGGGGTTGAAAGGCATCAGGGCTCAAAATGGTAAAATCATCAGACCGATGCTTCTGTTTCATAAATCTGATATTATCTCGTATCTGAAGGAGAAAGGTATTGCCAGCAGAACCGATACCAGTAACCTTGTCAACGACTATGACAGAAATTTTATCAGGAACCGTATTATTCCTGTGATAGAAGAGCGCTTTCCTTATAAACTCATGCCCTCGCTTCAAAGGCTGTCAGAACAGGCGGGAGAGCTGGAAGAGTTTCTTGAACTATATTTTGAGAATCTTGTTGAGCGTGAGCCGGGTCTCTCTCTTACTGACGGAAAGCTTGATGTTCCCGCGTTGCAACGGCTTATGATTTTTGAGCAGAAAGAGGTTTTCAAGCGCGCTTTACAGGATATGGACGTTCCTGTCGACGCTCAAACGCTTCAGAAACTTGTAGATCTTCTCCATACACAGCCGGGAAAAATGGTCATGACCGGCGGTCAATTGCGGGTGCTCTGGAAAGGAGCATCGCTTTTTTTTGTGCGCGATACTCATTAAGCTGTAAGCGGTTACTCTTTTTGTTTGGCGCGTTGAAAGAGTTCAATCGGCAGATTGGTATGAATGATCACTGATTCAAGGTTCTGCTGGATCTCAATTTTATTAAGCAGTTGTTTTGTCTGTCCGCCAGTTCTCGTTCCTGAAAGTTCCGACAGTTTAAGGGCACCCCACAGGAATGTTGACGCAAAATATGCGCCTTTTCGACTTGCATACACCCATTCGCTTTGCCCCTCCAGGCCATTGTTTAATTTTACAGAGAGTGCCAGATTCTGGATACTGTTCAGGTTTCCCAAGGTTTGTATATCCCCGTTTGACGAGGTAAGGCTTTGGAGAGCCCCTATGGTCCAGGCAACAGATGGCAGGGCAAACCAGAGATGTGATTTGTAGACGGCCTTATTGATGAGTGTCGTGGAGAGAGAGTCTCTCTGGTAGAAGCTTCCGGTTGGTATAAGGAACTCCGTCAGCATTTTTCTGTTGCTTGCCATTGCTATTTTCCTCGCACTGAGCGGGCAGAGCCAGAGTGTGCTGTCCATCGAGTAGCATTGGCGCCCGCCAATTTTTTCAGAAGTTGTGCTGTTTTTTTTGAGAAACGATTCAGGGAGTTTTTCGGAAACGGGCCCCCAGGCAATTCCAAGAAACTCCTGCTCTTTATACCCATGGCGTTTGAAACTGACCAGCAGCGTGTCAACGTCCAGAGATGGATTGATATTCGCTGCTTTCAAGAGGGTATAGAGACTGCCTTTCGGCTGGAACAGCGGTGCCTTTTTCAGTGAGTCAGGAATGATTTTCTGCCACAGAGAGCTTTGGCGGATATCTTTAAGGCCGATGTAGATCAGGGCATCACTCTTTCCCGGAATGTGCTCTATAATGGTTTTAAGCTCGGGGCTTAAGGGTTCAGGCTGAAGCCGTGGTTTCGGATAGTTGATCCAGAGAACAACAGCGAGAAAGCAGAGAAAACCGATAACGCTTATTGACATGAGGAGTCCCGGTCCTTTTTTCAAGGAGCGTTTTTCGGGTGTTGCTTCAGGTTCGGCATTCCTTGGCATACTTCAAAAGAGATTAGGAATTGGTTTTGATAGCTTGGCGGGCAAGTTCATCACAGCGGTTGTTGTACGGGTTGTCGCTGTGGCCCTTTACTTTATGGAAGGTAACGTCCTGTAATCTAATTAACGTCAGTATTTTTTGCCAAAGATCAACGTTTTCCACATTTTTTTTTGCCGCTGTTTTCCAGTTATTCGCTGTCCATCGTTTCAGCCACCCTTCATTGATGGCATTGACAAGATAGCTGGAGTCGCTGTAAAGATGAACCTCGCAAGGCTCCTTGAGTGCTTCAAGCGCTTTAATAGCTGCGCTGAGCTCCATACGGTTATTGGTTGTAGCGGGTGAGAACCCTGAGATTTCACGGATTGACGAGCCGTACATCAGAAGGGCTCCCCAACCGCCTTTTCCGGGATTGCCGCTGCAGGCGCCGTCAGTGTATATGATTATTTTTTTTTTCATCGACAAAAAAAGGCTCAACCTTGAATGGTTGAGCCTTTATAAAATAGTGAAAAATCTTGTATGACCGGTTGTCGCCGAGGGGTTACTTTATCAGTTTGGCGAGTTCAGCTGTTCCGGTTTTAGCGATAATTTTCATGGCTTTTGCTGAAAGCTTAACCTTTACAAAGCGCTTTTCTTCTTCGATCCAGATTCTTTTTGTATGGAGGTTCGGCTCAAAACGGGTACGGACGTGGTTGTTCGCATGGGAAACCGTATTGCCGTACTTAGGTCTTTTACCGGTCAGTAAACAAACTTTAGACATGGTGTATCAATATTGGTGTTAAAAAAACGTCACGGAATATAACAATAGTTTTATAAACCGGAAACGTATTGTTTCAAGGCCGGATACCGACAGCGCAAACCATCATTGATATGACATAGAGCAGTGTGCCGAAGGCGTTGTACCAGACCGCTTTTTCCCTTGGATTTTCAATCAGGATTTTCTGCATCGGCAACTGAGCGACCAGAAGAATCAGGGCAATCACGGTTGTGGTCATGGAGCCTTTCAGAATGAGAATGGATATGGCTGCAAGTTGAGCTACATCCATCACAATAGAAGCAAGTATTGCAGCTTTCTTTTCGCCAAGCTGCACCGGAATGGAGGCAACTTTGCGGATGTTGTCGCCAACAACTGATTTGAAGTCGTTCAGCGTCATGATACCGTGTGCTCCGAGTGAAAAAATAATGGCTAAGGCAATGGTCTCTCGTGAAGGGATGCCTTGTGTTATGGAAAAACTGCCAGTCAGCCACGAGACGCCTTCATAGGCAAGGCCGACAATAAGGTTGCCGAACCATCCGTTTCGTTTAGCCCGGATAGGCGGTCCTGAATAGGCGTGCGACATGAGCACACCGACAAAAGCAATGACGACCACATAGGGGTGAATGGAGAGCGCAACAAGAAAACCTGTAATAATAAGGCCGAAGGTAATAAGCCAACTTGCTGATTTTGATATTTTACCTGCAGGGATCGGACGGTCAGGTTCATTGATGGCGTCAACTTCACGGTCAAAGTAGTCGTTCATGGTCTGCGACATCGCGCACATGAGCGGCCCGGCAAGAAGGATACCCCGAACAAGAATAGACCAGTTTGCGGTAATGCCTTCGCCGGTTGAAACGACACCACAGGCAAACGCCCACATGGGCGGGAACCAGGTGACCGGTTTCATGAGCGGAAGGATAGCCGATGGCTCAATGCGGAATCCCGGCTTGTTGACGTTATCCAGAGCCTTCTGGATGGCCTTTTGCCTGGCATCGCTTACTCCTGACAGGCGAAGCTTGTCGGTGATGTTCTGATGCATTTCAGGGTTTAGCGTGTCGCGTCCGTTCATGGGCAATAATGATTCTCACTTCGGCTCGAAAACAAGGCAGTTAGTATACAAGTTTTTTGATAAAAAGATAAGGATTTAGTTCATGCCTGGAGTTCCTCTTGCCGAAAGTTCAGCGTTTATTTTCAGAATCTCATTAAATGTTTTCTCGGATTGACCGCTTTCCAGGGCCTCTTTTGCCAAAATAAATCCATCATTGATGCAGGGTACTTTTCCTGAAACATAACAGGCCATTGCAGTGGTGTAAAGAGAGGCATCAAGGTGTGCTGCAGGTGCGCTTCCATCAAGGATACGGCGGATAATGAGTGCGTTTTCGTCCCGGTTTCCCCCCTGGATTTCCGATAATGCATGCCTGGTCAATCCGAAATCTTCAGGATGAACGGTATGCCGGGAAACAGAGCCGTTTTCGATTTCTATAATATAGGTTGGGCCGTTAAGGCTTGGTTCATCAAGCGCCACGCCTTCTTCAGTCATGGAATGAACAACCATTGCATGACGGGTGCCAGTCTGCAACAGCACTTCAGTATAGAGTTCCATAAGTTCAGGTTTGAAAACACCCACAAGCTGCCGTTTTGATCGAGCTGGATTAATGAGAGGGCCGAGAATGTTGAAAATCGTTCTTATGGCCAGTTCGCGGCGTATATGGGCTACCTTTTTCATTGAAGGGTGGTAGAGGGGAGCAAAAAGGAAAGCAAATCCTGTTCGTTCAAACAGCTCTTTTGTTGCTTCCGGCGGCAGATCGATAGCGAAACCGAGTGCTTCAAGAACATCAGCGCTGCCGCAACTGCTGGTTACTGAACGATTACCATGCTTGGCAATGCTGACACCGGCACTGTTTGCAATAATTGATGCGGTGGTTGAAATATTAAAAGTGCCTGCATGATCACCGCCTGTGCCGCAGGTATCGACAGCGTCATCATCAAGCACAATCGTGTTTGCTTTCTCGATAAGGCTGTAGTAAGCGCCTGTAACTTCCCCAGGAGTCACCCTTTTTTGTTGAAGGAGGGCGAGCAATGCGGCTATGACAATTTCGGAAAACCGGCCATCCATAATGCTGTTCATGCAGAATGTCATTTCTTCCTGCGAAAAATTTTCGCCCGCAAGAAGCTTTTCCAGTAACTTTTTTTGAGGCATGAAGCAGATTGGTTGGCAAATAAGTGCGAATATTCGTAAATGTAAATAATAAGAAGAATTGCTTGTATTATAAAAGACTCATTACTGATGCTCCGTAATTTCTAAGAATATATTGCAACTTATGGATACGAAACAGATAACGCCATACCGAGAAAAAGTTTTCGCGATGGTTCTTACGAAAATGATGAGTCGGGCACTTGATTCCTGTATTGTTACTGACCTTTCTGTTATCCGCTGGCTTACTGGTTTTAGCGGTTCAAGCGCGAGACTGGTTGTTACCCCTGAAAAAAGCTGGTTATTTACCGATTTCCGATATAAAGAGCAGGCCAGTCGTGAGGTTGATATTGCCGAAGTGGTTATTGCAGCTGATGGATTTCTTGCAGAGCTTGCTTCGGGCAAGTATCTCCTTGGGGAGACAGTAGGACTTCAGTCGGATAATATCACATGGCACGAAGCCACCCGTCTTATTGAACAGCTGCATGGAAAACAGAGGGTAATACCACTCGATTCTTTTTTCGATGAGTTCAGAATGATCAAGCATGAGATTGAGCTTGTGAAGATGCGACGAGCTGCTGAAATCAGCGAACTGGTATTGGCAGAAGTGATTACCATGATTTCACCTTCGGTTACGGAACTTGATATTGCTGCCGAAATCTCTTTTCAGCATAAAAAACTTGGGGCAGATAAAGACTCTTTTGAACCTATTGTGGCCGGAGGTCCCCGATCTGCCATGCCTCATGCCAAGCCGTCAAGGGCTTTATTCAAGTCAGGTGAGTTGATAGTTATCGATATGGGATGCGTTTTTGAAGGGTATGCATCCGACCAGACAAGGACTGTGGCACTGGGTCATGTTTCCAGTGAAGCCCGTAACGTCTATCGAATTGTGAAAGAGGCTCAGGCCCTAGGCATAGCATCAGCAAAATGTGGGATGATAGCTAAAGAGCTCGATGACGAGGTGCGACGGTTTATTACTGCTCATGGGTACGGTAATGAGTTCGGCCACGGTCTTGGTCATGGCGTAGGACTTGAGGTGCATGAGGAACCCCGGATCAGCTCGAAAGGGGAGTGTATACTGCAGGAGAATATGGTTTTTACCATTGAACCGGGTATCTATCTACCGGGAAAATTCGGTGTTCGTATTGAGGATACGGTGGTGATGGGGCCGAATGGTGTTACTCCGTTGCAGGGCTTCAATAAAGAGCTTATAGAATTGTGATGGTTTAAATTTTATGAGAGAGCATGGAGAGTAGTTATTGCATTGTGATTACCACTGCTCCTGACCGGGAAAAAGCTGAAAACCTTGCGGAAGGGATTCTTGGCAATCATCTTGCGGCTTGTGTGCAGATGGCCGATATCAGAAGCTTTTTTATCTGGGAAGGAGCTATACAGAAAGAGAGTGAAGTTGCTCTCTATATAAAGACCACAGACGCGCGGTACAGCGATCTTGAAGCCTATATTCTGGAGAACCACTCCTACGATGTGCCTGAAATTATAAAGCTGCCTGTAACAGGCGGATTGCCCGCATATCTGAACTGGCTTGACTCAACAACCGCACAGCCAAAAGCCTGAACATTCAGGATTGCTATCAACTCATAATATTTCGGACTGTCAGTTTCGCTGAAGCAATGCTTTGATGTCAGCGGTGAAGGATGCCATGACGAGCAGGGGGCTGGCGTTGCGTTCGATGGCGCGGATCGCATCTTCGGTGATGGTTGATATCTGGAAGAAATCAGGATTGGGAAAGTTATGAGCAAAACGGTCAATTGCGTCGATGATATCCGGGTTGTTCAGTTCCTGAAAGTCCGGTTTGATTCTGCGGTGGTTGACATCCTGAAAAAAAAGCAGAAGAGCGGCTAGAAAAAGGGAGAGTTCGCTCCGCGAAAGGTTTTTTGCGTTTTGTTCGCAAAGAGTGATCGCTTCGTGGAAGCGGCTTGGTGTCAGCACCAGACGAAGGTAGTCGAGCGCCTGGTTGCGGAGCATAATGGTTGCGCTTTCCGATTGTGTGCTGTCGCGGCTGTTGATAAGCTCCCATGCCAGGCGAAGGTTGCCTCTTGAAAAACTGACGATAAAACTCAGTTCTGGCTCTTTGATTTCTGGACGGTTTTCCTGGAGCCAGTGCTTAAGTTCTCCAGCAGTAACCCGTGAAAATTTGATGGCCTGGCATCGTGAGCGGATTGTGGGCAGCAGTGCTTCAGGCCTCGATGATACAAGAATAAACAGAACGTGGGGAGGTGGCTCTTCAAGGAGTTTCAATATCTTGTTTGCGGCCGAAGGGTGCAGCCGTTCTGCCTGCGAAATAATAAAAATCTTTTTACTTCCCTCTCTTGGCATAAACGAGGCCTTATGCTGAAGGGTGATAATCTGTTCTGTCAGAATTCCCATGGAGCGCTCCATGGCAGGGGAAAAATAGGGGTTCAGCTTTTTTTGTTCGAGCAGTGCATCGTAGCGCTCTTTTGCTTCGGTAAAGCGCTTATTCTCTTTTTTTGCGGAGTCACCCGGATCAAGCAGTGCCGATTCTACCGGGAAAACATACTCGATATTCGGATGCATGAACGACTGGATTTGCATACAGTCAGGGCATGTGCCGCAAGCTCCTTCATTTTCAGAAGCTTCAGCTGATCGGCAGTTGAATATGGAGGCAATTTCAAAGGCTGCAGATTCTTTCCCCGACCCTTCCGGACCGGTGAAAAGGTAGGCATGTGCGAATCTCTCTGTTTCAAGCGCTTTCCGAAGGGTTCGGATTTGCTGTTTCTGACCAATAATGTTTTTCCAGCTCATGCCTACCTTGCCGGCTTCAGATAAAGGTCAGCCAGTTGTATGGGTCTTCACCGGTCTGAACGATTTTCAGGTATGCATGCTGCAGTGCTTCAGTAATGGGGCCGCGTTTTTCATTACCGATCGGGTACTTGTCGATACTTCTGACCGGGGTTATCTCTGCCGCGGTTCCGGTGAGAAAAACTTCATCGGCAATATAGAGCGCTTCACGGGGAATAAGCGTTTCACGAACTTCATAACCAAGCTCTTTTGCTATATGCATGACGGCGTAACGGGTAAATCCCGGTAAAATCGATTGTCCTGACATTGGGGTATAAATAATGCCTTCACGTACAACAAAAATGTTTTCGCCGCTTCCTTCGGAAACATAGCCATTGACATCGAGGGCGAGTCCTTCGGCATAGTCGTCCATGACGGCTTCCATTTTGATGAGCTGCGAATTCAGATAGTTCCCGCCTGCTTTTGCCCATGCAGGCAGCGTGTTTGGAGCGGGCCTGCTCCATGATGATACACGGACATCGACGCCATTTTCAAGCACATCATCTCCAAGGTATGCCCCCCATTCCCATGTGGCGATGGCAACTTCGATAGATGCCCGGTGTGGATTTACTCCGACAGCCCCCTGTCCACGGTAAACCAGCGGACGGATATAGCAGGCTTTGTGACTATTGGCGTGAATGATGTTGATGACGGCGTCTTTAAGTTCCTGTTCGGAGTAAGGGATTTCGATCCGGTATATTTTCGAAGAATCTCTAAGACGTTTGATGTGTTCGTCCAGAAAAAGCACGGCAGAACCCTTAAGGGTTTCATAGCAGCGTATTCCTTCAAAGGTCGATGAACCGTAGTGGACAACATGAGACAGAATGTGGATCTTTGCATCAACCCAGTCAATCAGCTCACCATTCATCCAGATTTTAGCGGTCTTGTTCATAGTGCAGGCGTTGGGTATTAAAACTTTATCAGGATTACCTCTCAAAGATAGCTTGTTTTGAGTTTTTTAAAAGGCAATGCAGGTGTTTTTCTTCAGTTTCAGGACTTTTGAACTCTTGAAGCAGATAAATATAAAAAGCCCCCGCAGATCGTTCGCAGGGGCTTTTTTACGCAGATGAACCGTTCAGTAAATTCTCTCGTAAACCCCGTCAACTTCACGGAGAATCGGATCGTAGGCTACCGGCTTGCGCCCGAAACAGATGCCCAGTGACTCGTACATGGCGACGTGTTCAAGATCGACATGGCGCTGTACAATGGCTTTACTGGATTCGATGAACTCAACCTTGCGCCCCTTGACCTTGGAGATCGTAACACCGGATTTTCCATCAAGCAGCAGGAGAATGGCTGCAGCACCAGCTTCAAAACCGAAGTTGATATCGTACGCTGAAGAGTTCCCCGAACGGACAAGGTGGCCAGGCTGGATGACTCGTACTTCCGGAATTTCGTATATCCCCTCTACAAACATGCCGGTCTCTTTCATGAAAATCGGTATGGCCGGATCAGCTTTCATTTTGTTCTCAATTTGCTGGCTGGTGAATTTCCCTGCACCTGCAAGTTTTTTGTGTCCGAAAGCGTCAATGCCTGCTGATTCATCAACAATATCGCTTCCATCAGCGTTTTTCAGTCCTTCAGCCACAACAATGGTGTAAGTTCCGCTATGGACATCACTCTCTCTGATTCTTCTGGTAAAGCGCTCGGCTAGGTGTTCGTAAACAACATTCCAGTCAGCAGGAATTTCAGGTATGAGAATACAGTCGGCTTCTGCTGCTATCCCGCTGCGAAAGGCTGTATGACCAGCATAACGACCGAATACTTCGGTGACCAGCACCCGGTTATGAGTTTTGCCGGTTGTTTTCAAGTCGTGGACAAACTGCGCGATGCGGTTGATAGTGGAGTCACCGCCGACTGAGTATGTCTGTAGGTCAAGATCCATGGTTTTCGGCGCGTGGATACACTGAATTCCTTTATGGTTGAGATCAACCATGACACTGCCTGAATCGTCGCCGCCGCTGATAATCAGGGCGTCAAGGTCGAATTTTTTCATCCCTGCCTTGATACGGTTGTACTTGTCAGGGTTGCTTATCGCCTTGATTTTAACTCGCGAATGTCCTGCCTCAGAACCGGCGAAACTGGCGTCAAAACGATCGAGACGTTCCTGGTCAAGCAGGACAATTTTATCCTGATCGATAAGGTTGTATAATCCGGCGTATCCGTTAGGAATAATATAAAGCTCAAGGTCTTTCGACAGAGCCATCATTGCTGCGCCTTTCAGTACAGCATTGAGTCCTCCGCAATCTCCACCGCTGGTAAGTATGCCAATTTTTTTCACAGGTATGCTCTCCTATTCAAAGCTAATGTTAGTAATTAATGGCCAAATTTATTTATTTGTCGGAAAATGATCTCTCCAGTTTATGGCAATTAAAATAGATTATTTTTACTTGATTTTTCAACAATAAGCTTCAAAATTATAGAACAACCTATTTTCCAGGAAAAACCAGAAATGTTTATTTCATAATGAATTACCTGGATCAGGCAAGGATTGCCTTTGTTCATCTGAGAGAAAGAAAGCGGCAAACTATTCTTACTGCTCTGGGGGTTGCTGTAGGCTCAGCAATGCTTGTAACTACCATTTCTGTTGCAAGGGGGTCATCATCGAATGTTATTGCTAAAGTGATTGATACTGCCCCGCATGTGCTCATAAGCGCAGAAAGGGTTGTTCCACTTGTCCCGGAAAATCTTCTCAGGCAACATGGTGGTACGGTTGCAATGGTGACCAAAAATATTACTCTGGATCAACAGGAGGTCATCAAAAATTATACCGGAGTTGTCGAGAGCATTCGACCAGTTGAAGAGCTTCGAAGCATTTCACCCTTTGTACTCAGCAAACTGTTGGCACGCAATAAAACCCGTTTTACTGCCTGTGTTGCCCGGGGCGTTGTTCCTCATCTTGAAGCAGATATTGCCGGCCTGCAAAAGAATCTGATTGAAAAAAACTCTCTTGAAGAGCTCGCCTATACTCCGAATGGCATTCTTCTCGGTGATCTCCTTGCTAAAAAACTTAATGCCGGCTACCGAGACAGGATTGTCCTTGTGACAAAAAACAGCGAGGAGTTTCCTGTAACGATAGTGGGGCGTTTCAGCAGCGGGTTTAATGTAAAGGATGAGCGGGAGGCGTATGTCAATCTCTCTCTTGCTCAGAGAATGGAGGGGATTGCTGCGAATTCGGTGACCGGTATCGGGCTGAGAACAGCACATGTTGAACGTGCAGCCCAGACCGCAGCTAAAGTGCAGGAGTTGAGCGGATACAAAAGCGAGAGCTGGGATGAGACTAACCGGAATGTCATTGAGTTTTACAACCGTAATGCCTTGATCACCCTGGTACTGGTTGGCTTTGTTTTTATTGTTGCCGGCCTTGGTGTATCATCTGTCATGACCACGGTGATTCTGCAAAAGGTAAAAGATATAGCTATTTTACGTTCGATGGGTATGCAGGCAGCAAGCATCACCCGGATATTTATGCTCGAAGGGTTTATGATCGGCGTTCTCGGTGTAGCTATAGGCAGCCCGATCGGGCATGTGATTTGTCATCTTGTTGCCTCAATCCGTTTCGAGGCAAGTACTGCAGGAGTCTTGAAAAGTGACAGGATTAACATTATTGAACAGCCGGAAGCTCACCTTATTGTAATCGTCTTTGGCATACTTATAGCTGTTCTCTCATCCTGGAACCCGGCAAGAAAGGCTACACGCTATTTGCCGGTCAGGATTCTCCGGGGTGAAGTTGGTGTTTAGGTGGAGCGGATAATGCATACAGCATGAGCTGCAGCGCCCTCTTCGCGTCCTATGTAGCCGAGTTTTTCGTTTGTGGTGGCCTTGACCGAGACTGTTCCGATTTCAACACCAAGACAGCGCGCAATGTTTTTACGCATTTCCGTAATGTAGGGTGCGATTTTTGGCGCTTCAAGAAGCAGCATCGCATCGATGTTCATTATCTGGTAACTATTTTTTTCAAGAAGTTTTCCAACATGTTTAAGCAGAATCATGCTGTCGATATCCTTGAATTCCTCGCTTGTGTTGGGGAAGTGAAGGCCAATGTCGCCCAGTGCAGCCGCACCAAGCAGAGCATCGCTTACAGCATGAAGCAGCACATCGGCATCGCTGTGACCGTCGAGTCCTTTGTTTCCGGGGATATGAACACCACCGATCACAAGTTTTCGGCCTTCAGCGAAAGGGTGTACATCAATACCAATTCCAATGCGCATGGTTTCAAGGTTTTAAGGGTTATAACAGCCGGGATTAAAAGATAGAATAAATCGGGAAAAATCAGAACCCCCGATAGCAGAAGTGCCGCAGAAAAACCTTAAAATTAAGAACAGATTAATTATTGATATGATTATTTCCCATGAGGTTGAGTATGAAACAGAAAGCGTTATGCAGAAAATAGTTATAGCCAGAGGGAAAGGAGACACTCAATGATCTTTTCACGAATACAGCGTTTTTTTTGGATGTGTGCCGGAACTCCGATTTTGATAATTGAAAAATATCCGACTGAACACAGCAAATATTTCGGTATAGGGGCAACCATCTTTTTTACGGCTTTGTTTGCCGCCTTGTCGGGGGGATACGCCCTTTATTTTGTTTTTGCCGGCAGTGCTTTTGGGGAGTTGTGGGCAGTGCTTTTTGGTCTTATGTGGGGTGTGGCGATCTTGAATCTCGATCGTTCTATTGTTTCAGGGATCAATAAGACCTCCAAGGGGATGAAACAGTTCCTCCAAGCTTCTCCCAGATTGGTGTTTGCCGTGCTGATTGCCATTGTTATAGCTCGTCCCCTTGAATTGAAAATATTTGACAAGGAAATTCATGAGCACCTTCGCTCCCGATATCTTTCAGAGCAAAAGGAACTGATCGGCAAAGTACAGCAATCATTCAATGAAAAGTATGCACTGGAACTGACTCAGATCAAAACGTACCAGGAAGAGTACGATAAGTTGAGCAGTGAGGTTAACCGGCTACGCGAAGAGCTGAAGCAGGAGGTTTTCGGCTCCCGGACTTCAACCACCTCCGGAGTGCAGGGCTATGGAACCTATGCAAAAAATAAGGAAATGGTTGTGACAGCCAAGCAGGTGCGGCTCGAATTTCTTGCTGCTCAGCTTGCCGAGCTGCGAGGGTATATGAACCGCCAAAAAACTGTTGAGGGCATTAACAATCAGATGATGTTGACTGATGACAGGCTTGATGTTAAAGCCGCGAACGCTGGTTTTGCTGACAGGAATTGGGCTCTCGGGGAGTTGGCACATTCGTCGAGTGATGTGAGCCGCTCTTCAGCGAATGCGATTTTATTTATAACACTGCTCTTTGTTGTCTTCGAATGTGCACCTCTTATTGTCAAGCTGCTTGCAGATGCAGGCCCCTCTGATATTGATATAAAAGAATCGGAGTCGCGAATTATCGCGCAATTGACCAATAGATCATTTCTATCACGGAACAGACCCATTAGAGAGTACCGATTCATGGGTTCGAAAATCGGCGGTCGACGTCTCAGAAAATATGCTTCCAATAAAAGGGGATGGGGGAGATGATACTACTCTGTTATCAGGCTTCCCCTGTATTCCGAGAGCGTCGTTGCACCGGGAGTTGAGAAGTATTGTTCAATCGCAGTGGCGACCTGTTCGCCGATATCCGGATAGACAAAGTTCATGGTGCCGATCTGCACTGCTGTTGATCCTGCAAGGATAAACTCCATGGCGTCCTCAAATCCTGCAATGCCGCCCATGCCGACAATCGGGATGGAGACTGCCTTGAAGACTTCCCATACTTTTGCAAGGGCAATCGGTTTGATTGCCGGGCCTGAGAGTCCGCCTGTAATGTTTTTCAACACTGGCCGGCGGGTTTTGTAGTTGACCGCCATACCGACAACCGTATTGATGAGTGAAACCGAGTCGGCTCCCGCTTCTTCAGCAGCAAGGGCAATGGTGCTGATGGAGGTGACGTTCGGTGTCAGCTTTATCATCAAATGGCGCCGGGTTATTTTGCGCAGTTCCGAGACAATTTCAAACGTCGCATCCCGGCTGACACCCATAATCATGCATTCGCCTTTCACATTAGGGCACGAGAGATTGATCTCATAACCGCTGAGACCTTCGACACCGTCAAGCCTTGACACTACTTCCAGGTAGTCATCAATAGAGCGTCCGGCTATATTGACAATAACAGCAGTATCAAGGGTGCGGAGAAACGGGACTTTCTCCGTGATGAACCGTTCAACTCCTACATTGGCCAGTCCGATGGCATTGATCATTCCTGACGGAGTTTCAGCAATACGACGGGGGGGATTGCCGGTTCTCGGTTCAAGTGAAATAGCCTTGGTTACAATGCCGCCGATTTTTGAAAGATCACAGAGCGTACTGAGTTCTTCGCCGTATGAAACCGTTCCCGATGCCAGGAGCACCGGTGATTTCAACGCAAGTCCCCGACCGAGAGATACTGCCGCCGAGGTTGATGGTGTATCTCTTTCTTGTTGGCTCATATTGCTCAACGCTTTCTATTCCTGTTACCTGTTCAGATAATACTTGGTTGCATAGTCCCTGACCATCCTGTGCGTATTGTATTCAGGAGCAATGGTTGCTATGGCGCTACGGATTTTATTGATCCATTGAACAGGAATGTTCTTCTCATTGCGTTCGTAATATGCAGGAATAATCTGGTTTTCAAGAACCGAGTACAACTGTTCCGCATCAAAACTATCCTGCTCTTCATGGTTCTCAAATGATTCGCCGTTGCCGATAGCAAAGCCGTTTTTACCATTATAGGCTTCAGGCCACCAGCCGTCGAGGACACTGAAATTGAGTCCGCCATGCAGAACAGTTTTTTCGCCTGACGTACCGCTTGCTTCCATTGGTCTTACAGGAGTGTTCAACCAGACGTCAACACCCGATACCATCCGTTTTGCAACGCCGAGATTGTAGTTTTCAAGAAAAACAATCTTGCCGCTGAACTCTGGCCGGCGTGAGTGGTGTACAATCTGGCGGATGTAGTCTTTTCCTGCATCGTCATGCGGATGTGCCTTTCCGGCAAAGACTATCTGCAGTGGTCTTGAAGAATGATTGATGATTTTGTCAAGACGTTCAAGATCTCTGAACACAAGAGGAGCACGCTTGTAGGTAGCAAAACGTCTTGCAAATCCTATAGTGAGAATATCAGGAGAGAAGGTGTTTGTGCTCGAACGCAAGGCATCGTATTCGCTGTAGATTGAATTTGTATGCTGGTGAAAAAGCTGGTTGCTCAGATACTTGTCCATGAAGTCGATCAGATTACGCTTCAGGCGGTACCGTAAAGACCAAAGCTCCTCATCGGTTACTTTGCCGAGAACGGCTTCAGCAGCCTCGCGTGAAAGACTCATCTCATCAACGCTGCCTGTGAATTTTTTCCAGAAAATATCAGTCAATCCGCTGGTCCAGCTGCTGGCGTGGACACCATTGGTGATATGTCCGATAGGAACCTCTGCAACCGTTTTGCCGGGAAAGAGGTGCTGCCACATAACGCGGGAGACTTCACCGTGAAGTTTCGAAACGCCGTTTGCAGATCGTGACATATTGAGGGCCAGCACTGTCATGGTAAACAGTCCGTATATATTACTCAGATCTTCTGCTCCAAGTCTCATCAGATCATCGAAGTTCAAGCCGATCGTCGTAAGATACTTGTCGAAGGTATAATGCATCATGTCGCTTGAAAAGCGGTCATGGCCGGCAGGTACGGGAGTGTGCGTTGTGAAAACGCAGAGTGACCGGACTGTGTCTATTGCTTCTTGTTTCGTAACTCCTTTTCTCAGCTCTTGCGCGAGCAGTTCAAGAGTGAGAAATGCCGAGTGGCCTTCGTTCATATGATAGACTATCGGTTGTGTGCCGAGCTGCTCAAGAAGCTTTACGCCGCCAATACCGAGAATAATTTCCTGATTGATGCGCATGTTCTGGTCGCCGCCATACACTCTGCAGCAGATATCACGATAGTGAGGCTCATTGGGCGCAATATTGGTATCAAGCAGGTAGAGTGTTGCTCTGCCGACTTGCAGTTTCCAGGCCTGGGCAAAGACTTCACTTTGCGCTATATTGACCGTTATGATGAGGTCGGAGCCGTCCGGAGCAGTAACTTTCTCTATAGGCAGGTTTTCAGGATGCTGGAGCGGATAATCTTCTTTCTGCCATCCGTCCTGATTGAGGCTCTGACGAAAATATCCTTCTTTGTAAAACAGGGTGATGCCAATAAAGTTGATACCCAGGTCGCTTGCCGATTTCAGATGGTCACCGGACAGGACACCGAGTCCACCTGAATAAATTCGTACGCTTTCATGAATACCGAATTCCGCACTGAAATAAGCAACTGGTTTCTCTGTAATTTCCCTGGCATTGTTCGCTGCCCAGGTATTCTTGTCGTTCATGTAGGCTGTAAACCGAGCATAGACGCGATCGATTTTATCGCCGAATTCACCAGTACAGCGGGCTACCAGTTCATCATTTGATATATGACGTAGCAGTTCAACCGGATTATGATTATTTCTTTCCCAGAGAAGCAGGGAGAGTTCTTCAAAAATTTGTTTTGCTTCCGTATCCCAGGACCACCATAAATTTCTTGTCAGTGCTTTAAGTGCAGATATTTTATTTTGCATAATCGAAACGTGGTAATGATTGTTTTACTGCGTCAAGTGGATGAAAGACAGTATCTAAGATAATTGTGGCATCGTATTCATTTTAGATGAATAGGAGCCGTTTAGATAAAAGCATTGGCCAATTTACAGTTTTAGAATTGAAAACCGCAAGTCTCAATAAAATTGATTAAAGATGCAGTAAAAATAGCGCACATATCGGATCTTCATATTTCCGGTGTGCAGGATCGCCGTCAGATCGACAGCCTTGATCGTCTGTTCGATCATTTCAACACCACAGGGTATGCTCATCTTGTCATTTCAGGCGATCTCAGCAATAGCGCCAATCCGGGTGACTGGAAAATCATCCGCCAAAAACTGGAGAGTCACGGGCTTTATCACTGGGATAAAACCACCGTTATTCCGGGAAATCATGATCTCATTCATCTTGAAGAGGAGATGCGTTTTTATAATGCGCTGAATCCTCTTCCGCGAGTAAGAAAAAAGGCTTTTGATCGCCGGGTTTTAGAATTTTGCATCTTTTTTCAAGAGCTGATTACCGGTGAAGAGGGGGGAGATAAAGGAGTTCCATTTATCAAGATAATAAACTATTCATCGGTTAGGATTGCTCTCGCTGTTCTCAACTCGGTTTATCCATGGTACCCTCGGGATAATCCGCTTGGAGCCAGAGGTTATATAAGCCCTGGTCAGCTTAGAGCCCTCGGCTCTGAAAGTGTTCTGAAATCGTTGAAAGATTGTGTTGTTATCGGGATTTGCCATCATGCTTACAAAGTCTACGGCACTGACTCTCCTATTGACCAAGCTTTTGATTGGACCATGGAGTTGAAAAACCGTGATGAGTTTCTTGAAAGTATGAAGATTATCCATGCAAAACTGGTACTGCATGGACATTTTCATCGCTTTCAAAACTACGAGGTTAACGGTATAACCTTTATAAATGGAGGAAGTTTTCGATACCATCCACTCTGCTTCAGTGAACTGGTAATAGACGGGAATGAAAACTTTACCCAGCAGTTTATCACGCTTAATCAGAAAAATAAATAGCATATGGCTCCTTATGAAAGGCAGCCATATGCTATTGCACGCAGTTATTATTGCCGATCAGTTTTGACCTCTGCGGGCGAGTTGGCGATCCATCATAATCAGGGCATGTCCCTTCTCACCGGCCATTTTCAGGGTTTCAAGGATTGCGGACGCTGAGGCCTCTTCCTCAACCTGTTCTCCGATAAACTCATGTAACAGCACTTGTGCGGGATAGTCTTTTTCCTTCAGCGCTAACTCATACAGTTTGTTGATGAGTGCGGTTATTTTCCGTTCATGTTTGAGAACTTCTTCGAAGAGGGCTGTAGGTGACTTGAATTCCAGAGGAGGCTGTTCAATTTTTTGAAGCTCCACACGACCGCCTCTTTCATTGACGAATTTGTAGAGTTTCATTGCATGACCTGATTCCTCTTTGGTCTGGATTTTCAGCCAGCTTGCAAAACCAGGAAGGTTTTGCGACTCAGCAAAAGCCGCCATTGAAAGGTAGAGATATGAAGACGAAAGCTCGTGATTGATCTGATCGTTGAATGCTTTCTGAAGTGTTTTGCTTAGCATGGCAATTTCTCCTCAAGATTGAATTTGTTTTGACTGCACTATATGAACAAATCAACGAGGGGAAAGCTGTATTAGTTTCTCGTATTCTATCGGTTCTCTTTCATGTAACTGCGGATTCTTTCGGCATGATCGCAGTCTTCCTGATTGAGCTGTTTAAAAATAGTTGACGACAAAGAGTTCGTCGGGCTGTCAAGAAACTGCTGAAAATGGGATTCACCCGCAGCAAGTTCCAGATCAAGTGCGATTTGCAATGCTTCGTTTTTTGATGGGGGTGTATCCGAATACGTATTGATCAGACCGGCAATTTTTATGTTGGTATCGATAAGGGATTGCAGATCTGTTGATAAGAGGTTTTCAGGAAAAAATGCCAGAGGCTGCGGTTGTTT
The DNA here is from genome assembly GCA_903851385.1 of uncultured Chlorobiaceae bacterium. Taxonomy (GTDB): domain Bacteria; phylum Bacteroidota; class Chlorobiia; order Chlorobiales; family Chlorobiaceae; genus Chlorobium. The sequence goes on from CAINOC010000054.1 coordinate 32,289, forward strand.
TTTCTCCTGCTGAAGCAGTGATGCGTGTCCCTGTTCCTCCATTGCCAGTTCCCACCAGAAATCTTCATCTTCAAAAAAACAGTCATGAAAAACGGTGTAGAGTTTAGCAAGGTTCAGTTCCAGCTTTATTGACTCGTCAAGATGTTTTTGCAGTGTTTCAGGCATGGCCAGTACATTTATTTAAAGCGTTACTTGTTGCGGTAGGACGCGTATTCCTGCAGACTTTTAACACCGAACTCCTGACGGCGGATACAGTCAATGGCCTGTACTGATGCCTCTGCCGCTTCAATGGTGGTTACAAACGGTACATTGCTCAGTACCGATGCTGCGCCGATAGCCTCTTCATCATGCAGGGCTTTTTCACCTCTTGGCGTGTTAATGACAAAGTTGATCTTGCCGTGCTTGATAATGTCGAAGATGTTCGGTCGTCCCTCTTCACCCACCTTGTAGACTTTTTTGCACTCAATGCCTTGTTCTATAAGAAATTGGTGCGTGCCCGCTGTGGCAATCAAATCGAAGTCCATGCGGTAGAGTGCTTTTGCAATGTCAAGGATGCGCTGGTTTTTATCCTGATCATTCACACTGATGAAAACCGACCCGGAGAGGGGGAGCTGCATGCTTGCCGCCTGATAAGCTTTGGCAAAAGCTTCAGGGAACTCATCGGCAAGGCTCATTGCTTCACCGGTTGAGCGCATTTCAGGACCAAGGTAGACACCTGATTTTACAAACTTGGAGAATGGAAAGACTGGCTCCTTGATGGCCATGTGCTTCATGCCGAGTTCGTCACAATCTTTCAGATCGTACTCTTTACGCAGGTCACTGAGTTTTTCACCAAGCATTACCCGTGTAGCAATCTTTACAACAGGAATAGCGGTTGCCTTGCCGACAAAAGGGACTGTACGGCTGGCTCGTGGATTGACTTCAATAACATAGACACTCTCGTTCTGCACGGCATACTGTATGTTCATCAGTCCTACTACCTTCAGATTCGTTGCAAGGATTCGGGTATAAGCCTTCATTGTGGCAATAACATTCGGGCTGATGTTGTAATAGGGCAGAATGGAGGTAGAGTCACCGCTGTGAATGCCTGCAGCCTCCACATGCTGCATGATGCCGCTGATAACGCAGTCCGTAGTATCGGCAATGGCATCAATGTCGAATTCAACGGCTGTCTCCAGAAAACGGTCAATCAGCAGGGGATATTTTTCGGTAATGAAGAGAGCTTGATCAACATACTCTTTAAGCGAATCGTCATTGTAGACAATTTTCATGGCCCGTCCTCCAAGAACATAGCTTGGGCGGACGAGAGCAGGGTAGCCGATTCTTTTCGTGATGGTCTTTGCTTCTTCAAAGCTGATTGCTGTTCCGTATTCAGGATGGGGAATATTCAATTCCTCAAGAAGTGCACCAAACTTTTTACGGTCTTCTGCCAGATCAATGCCTTTCGAAGAGGTACCGAGAATGGTGACACCAGCCTCATGAAGTTTTGCAGAGAGCTTCAGCGGTGTCTGACCACCAAAGCTGACAATAACACCGAGAGGTTTTTCGTGTTCTATGATGCGAATGGTATCCTCAAAAGTGAGCGGCTCAAAATAGAGCTTATCGGCGATGTCATAGTCAGTTGAAACGGTTTCAGGGTTACAGTTGACCATGATGGTTTCATAACCTGCCTCTTTGAGGGCGAATACGGCTTGGACACAACAATAGTCAAACTCGATGCCCTGGCCGATCCGGTTTGGGCCTCCACCAAGAATAATAACTTTTTTCAGGTTGGACGAAATGGATTCATTTTCCTCTTCGTATGTCGAGTAATGGTAGGGTGTTTTCGCATCAAATTCCGCAGCGCAGGTATCAACGGTTTTAAAGACTGACTCTATACCGTAATGTTTTCTGAGTGCTCTGATGGACGGTTCTGCTGTATTGAAAATATTGGCAAGCTGAAAATCGGAAAACCCGTATTGTTTGGCTTGCAGCAGCCTCTCTTTCGGGAATTTCCGGGAAAGGTCAATAATCTCCTGTGTCAGGTCGGAAGCTTGGATGGTCATGCAGTCTCGATAGTTTTAAGAAGCTTCAGGATATAACTGTATAAAGGTAACAAATCACCTCTTTATTAAAAACCCGTGCATTATACAAAAATGCACATGCTTCTCAAAGTTGCCGTTTGCCAGTCGCTCTTGTTCTTTTTTTAGGCTCTGAAAATGGAACAGGAATTTTTTTACATTACACTGTCTTTTAAGTACTATCTGTTTTGAACAAAGGGGTAAAAAGGCGCTATGGATAAAAAGCATTTCGATACGATTGAAGCTGCCGTTGAAGATATCCGGCAGGGGAAACTTGTTATTGTTATTGATGATGAAGACCGGGAGGACGAGGGCGATTTTATCGGTGCTGCAGACCGTGTAACCACCGAGATGGTGAACTTTATCACCAAGGAGGCTCGTGGGCTCCTATGCGTTGCTGTTACTATGGATCGGGCAAAAGAACTGCAGCTTGATCCGATGGTCCAGAGAAATACCTCCCAGCATGAGACTAATTTTACCGTTTCGGTTGATGCCCTGGCTGAGGGTGTCACTACCGGCATTTCAGTCTATGACAGAGCAATGACCATCAAGATGCTTGGTGATCCAGCTTCCAGAGCGGACGATTTTTCACGTCCCGGCCATATTTTCCCTCTAAGGGCAATGGACGGCGGGGTGCTCAGGCGTGTCGGGCATACAGAGGCAGCTGTTGATCTGGCTCGTCTTGCCGGATGCAGTCCGGTAGGCTTGCTCTGTGAAATTCTTCATGACGATGGCAGTATGGCCAGGCTTCCCGACCTTATCAAGCTGAAGGCTAAATTCGGCTTGAAGCTCATTACCATCAAGGAACTGGTTGCCTATCAGATGAAGCGCAACAAACTCGTTCACCGTGCGGTTGAATCAAGACTTCCCACCGTGTATGGCGAATTCAGATTGATTGCCTACGAAACATTTGCAGACCAGCAGAACCATATGGCTTTTGTGAAGGGCGACGTTACTACTGATGAACCTGTTCTTGTCAGGGTTCATTCACAGTGTGCCACAGGCGATACGTTTGCATCTCTGCGGTGCGATTGTGGCAACCAGCTTGCTTCAGCCCTGAGGACGATAGAAAAAGAAGGACGTGGAGTATTGATTTATCTTATGCAGGAAGGCCGCGGTATAGGTTTGATCAACAAACTGAAAGCGTATAACCTGCAGGACGAAGGGTTTGATACTGTTGAAGCTAATGAAAAACTCGGGTTTAAAGCAGATCTTCGTGATTATGGTATCGGGGCGCAAATTCTTAAGGACCTTGGCATCCGCAAAATGAAGCTCATGACAAACAATCCCAAAAAAGTTGTCGGTCTTGAGGGGTATGGTCTAGAGATTGTTGAGCGCATCTCGCTTGAAATTGCTCCCAATCCGATGAACCAGACTTATCTTGATACCAAACGTGACAAGATGGGCCATATGATAGGGTGCTCATGCGGCAGTGAGGAACATCATCACGAATAGACAGGAAAAATAATTAGTAAAACACACATACCAAAAACTGTAAACTTCCGTCAGGAAAAGGACTGAGATAGCGATGGATACTGACATCCTTCAAAAGCAGGACCAGGAGGTCTTTGAGGCTATAGCCAACGAGACAACAAGACAGAATGAAACACTTGAGCTTATTGCCTCGGAGAATTTCACAAGTCGTGCGGTTATGCAGGCCTGCGGGTCGGTAATGACCAATAAATATGCCGAAGGGTACCCCGGCAAGCGTTATTATGGCGGCTGCGAATATGTTGATGTAGCTGAAAATCTTGCGCGTGACCGCGCTAAAAAGCTTTTCCGATGTGAGTATGTCAATGTGCAGCCGCATTCCGGTTCAAGTGCGAACATGGCGGTTCTCTTTTCGGTTTTGAAACCGGGTGATCGAATTATGGGGCTTGATTTGTCGCATGGCGGACATTTAACTCATGGCAGTTCGGTTAATTTTTCCGGTCAGATGTTCGAAGCTCACTCTTATGGAGTCGATCGTGAAACTGGCATCATCGATATGAACAAGGTTGAGGAACTCGCCCTTCAGGTTCGTCCGAAACTTATTATCTGCGGAGCCAGTGCTTATTCCCAAGGATTTGATGTTAAGGCGTTCAGGGCTATTGCCGACAAGGTGGGAGCATTTCTTATGGCCGATATTGCGCATCCAGCAGGGTTGATCGCCGCAGGTTTTCTGGGTGACCCCATGCCGCATTGTCATTTTGTGACCACAACAACCCACAAGACCCTTCGCGGGCCGAGGGGCGGAATGATCATGATGGGCACCGACTTTGAAAACCCGATGGGTCTTACTATCAAGACCAAAACAGGTTCAAGGTTGAAAATGATGTCAGAGGTGATGGATACGGAAGTTATGCCGGGTATTCAGGGTGGTCCGCTCATGCATGTTATTGCGGGTAAGGCAGTTGCTTTCGGTGAAGCGCTGAAGCCTGAATTCAGGGAGTATGCAGCTCAGGTCATAAAAAATGCCGCAACCATGGCCGAAAAGTTTATTGATCTTGGTTACAATATTGTAAGTGGTGGTACCAAAAACCACCTTATGCTGCTTGACCTTCGCAACAAAAACGTTACAGGAAAAGTCGCTGAAAATCTTCTCCATGCAGCTGGCATTACCGTCAACAAGAACATGATTCCTTTTGACGACAAGTCACCCTTTGTCACCAGCGGTATTCGCATCGGTACTCCAGCCATGACCACCCGCGGTATGCGCGAAGCCGACAGCCAGCTTATTGCCGAGCTTATCGATAAAGTTATTTTATCAGCCGAAAAGCCTGATTCAGCAGAAGTATGCCAGACAGTCAGAAAAGAAATCAAAGAGCTTTGTCTCCGTCACCCTCTTGAAGGATACGGCGCATTATAGTGGTTTTTTTCTGCTCGTATGTTTGATTTGCCATTAAAGCCCACCCGCAATCTATGAGAATGCAGGTGGGCTTTTTTCTTTTCCACTTGCATAGTTTAGTGCAGCAAAAATATCTTCTTTTTCAAGGTCTGGCACCTCTCTTTATTCATAACATCACCTCCGCCATGTAGGTTGGGGTGAGTCCTGAACCCCAACAAAATAAAAGTTGTCCTGAAAGGGAAAGCTCTTTTCAGCCTGCAGGTAAAGTTTGCCTTCTCTATTTTATCATAGCAAAAAACAGTAAATAGAGGTGTTTTATATTGTATCTTATTGTACTTGGGTGCTTAGAACTCCAAAAGAATTTTTACACATGATTGGGGAGGGGTAATGAGCACGTTAAGTGTCAGATTGCCAGATTCATTGCATAAAATGGCAAAAGAACTTGCTGTTCTGGAAAATATATCGGTCAATCAGTTGATCAGCTCTGCACTGGCTGAAAAGATCTCTGCGCTGTTGACTGAAGAGTACCTGCGTCAAAGAGCTGAAAGGAGCAGTCGTGAAAAGTTTCTTTCAATGGATCCCGATTTGTAGCCGATTTCAACTATCGGTACTCCAAGCCTCATCATCTTCTGGTGATGACCATTCATTAAGTATTTCCTCGACTCCTTTCAGATATTCATCTTCAGATGAGTTTATTTTTCTTACAATCACGTGATCTCCTTTGATTGAAAAGGTCAGAGTGTCACCAGCGTTCATATGGGCAGCCTTTCGAATAAAGGCAGGGATGGTAGTTTGACCTTTAGCGGTGATTCTTGAGACGTGCATGATTGTTGTCTGTTGGTTGGTCTTTATTATATGATTGCGATTGTATTTTTTTATCCACCAATTACCTATATATCACCTCAACTGTAGTCGTGGTAAAATTTTGGCTCATAGATCTGCGGTATGAGCATGTCTTTTAGTGAGATGGATAAACGAAGATAAATAAATCAGGAAATAATGTAAGTTTGGTTACGCATGTGTAGGATGAAAAGAATCACATTCCCCCCTTGGATACGAAACTATACGACTGTAATGCATGAACCTCTTATGCTGAAGAAATAATGGAACTAACAACAGATCTACGTCTGGGTGATTGCGCGGAAATACTCAAAGAACTGCCGAATGATTCGGTAGACTTGATATTTACTTCACCACCCTATGCTGACCAGAGAAAACAAACTTACGGAGGTATTCACCCTGACGAATACGTTGCCTGGTTTTTACCGATATCTGAACAACTTTTAAGAGTTCTCAAGCCAACAGGTACCTTTATCCTGAACATCAAGGAAAAGGTTGTCAATGGAGAACGGAGTACTTATGTCATGGAACTTATTCTTGCTATGAAGAAAGAGCAAGGGTGGCTTTGGACTGAAGAATTTATCTGGCACAAAAAAAACTGCTACCCGGGAAAATGGCCAAACCGGTTCCGTGACTCATGGGAACGGTTAATCCAGTTTAATAAAAACAAACAATTTTATATGAACCAGGAAGCAGCAATGGTTCCTATGGGTGATTGGTCAAAAGCCAGGCTGAAAAACCTGAGTAATACAGACAAAATCCGAGATGAATCAAAAGTCGGCAGCGGTTTTGGAAAAAATATCTCTAACTGGCTCGATAGGGATATGGCCTATCCGACCAACGTACTGCATCTTGCCACAGAGTGCAATAACAAAAAACACAGTGCAGCCTTTCCTGAAGGACTTCCCGAATGGTTTATCAAACTGTTCACAAAGGAAGGCGATACCGTTCTAGATCCATTCATGGGATCAGGGACGACCAATGCAGTTGCGCAAAGAATGAAGAGAAACTCAATAGGCATTGAAATTGTGCCGGAGTACCATGCCATGGTCAACAATGAACTTAAACCGGTAGAGTTGTATCTGCTGGAGCAAAACAAAGGATATGACTCCTCTTTCCCTAATCGACGTATCGAAATACGTTGAAGATAACATCGGAACTTTTCATCAGAAAAGAATTGCAAGCCTTGATGGATTGAGCCTCGCTAAAGTTCTGAAAAGAAAAAATCCGTATCTGTTCAAGGCAAAGTGCGTTTTGACTGCCGAAGAAATTGTCAAAGGCCTTGTTGATGCTCATATCTCATCAAACGAAGAAACAATTTTTGGAGATTGGCTGGAAGGACTGGCAATATTTATTAATGAAAACGTTTATGGTGGCAGGAAATCAGGCATAAACGGCATTGACTTGGAATTTGATAAAGACGGGAAACGTTTCATCGTCAGTATTAAATCGGGGCCTAATTGGGGGAATTCAAGCCAGATTGAAAAAATGAAATCTGACTTCAAAACGGCAGCAAAAACCCTGCGCACCAGTAATTCAGGACTGCAGGTGGTCGCAGTAAACGGATGCTGTTACGGGAAAGATAAGAGTTCTGATAAAGGGGACTATTACAAGTACTGTGGGCAAGCATTTTGGGAGTTCATTTCAGGAAACCAGAATCTTTATACTGAAATTATTGAGCCCTTAGGGCACAATGCTGGAATAAAGAACGAAGAGTTTCGTCAGTCCTATGCTCTCATGATAAACAAATTTACAATGCATTTCGGGAAAGAGTATTGTGAACAAAATGGGGAAATAAACTGGAAAAAACTCGTAGAATACAACTCATCAGCAACCACACCTTGACTCCCCGCCAACATATCCTGAACATCATCGACTCTTACGCGTAACCCGCTAATGCCGTGATTTCGTTTATTGTGCAAAGCTCTTCTTTATCCAGCTGAATGATTTCAGCTTTTTTCTAGGATGCTTGTAATCATCTTCCTAAGATCTTGCGAAGTTTTTCCGATCTTTTTATCCAGCACCATTTTTTCCTTCAAAAGCTCAATCTCTTTATCTGTATCGTTTTCAATCAGAATATGTTCTGTGAGCACTATTTTCTGATGGATCAACGGTTCGAGAATCAGGTTTTTGAATGCATCAAGGAACATCGTCAGACACCGTTTTGCATTATCGGCGTGTACATCTGATTGTTCGAGCCATTTATTGCTGACCGGCGGGTCAAGCAGTAAGCCGGATGCAAGATTCCTCGATTCCGGACTGCTGAAAAGGCTTATTTCAGTTGTCATGTCGATATGTTCATTTGGACTGCCGGCAATGTCATGGTAACGGCGGATCATGTGGGTAAAAATCTGCTGGGCATCCTTGTGTGGCAACTCCAGCATCGCCTCATGCGAAGCCGCAAATTCCAGTACAACATTCCCATACGCAGTGCTTTCAAGCAGCGCTTTTAAAAAGGTTTTTTCAAGAACAGACAAGTTTGGCGGCTGTTGACGTGGTGCCTGTACAGCAGATTGGTTTTCCCTTGAAAATGACTTTTTTACCTGCACAGCGCTCTCTTTTTCGAGCAGCTCCTTGAGGGCTTGCTGGCTGATGACAAGTTTTTCGGAGAGTTGCTGGAGGTAAAGTTCCTGCTGGATGCGGTCGGGGATCAGCGAAATAGTGTGCGCCATTTCCCTGATGGCTTTTGACTTGATTTCAGGATTTGAAAAATTCTCCGATTCCATGAAAACAAGGATTTGAAAGTCCTGAAACAGCATTCTGTTCTCTTCAGCGAACTTCAGAAATCCTTCCCTTCCTTCACGGCTGACAAAACTGTCGGGATCATCACCGGAAGGAAGCATGACAATGAAGGGGGTTATGCCCTCTGCAAGCAGCGTATCAAGACCGGTCATCATTGACTTTTTGCCGGCAGAATCCGCATCATACATGAAGAGAACACTTTTGGTGTGACGGTGCAGAATTTTTGCCTGATACCTTGTCAGTGATGTGCCGCATGAGGCTACAGCATTCGTTATTCCTGCCTGGTGAAGTGCAAGGACATCCATATAGCCTTCAACAAGAATTGCAGATTCCATCCGCCGGATGTCATGTTTAGCCGTATTCAGCCCGTAAAGAAGTTTTGACTTTTCAAACAACCGGCTTTCAGGTGAATTCAGGTACTTGGGCGTTTGAGGGTCATCAAGCAAGGTTCTCCCTCCAAAGCCGACAACCTGCCCTCCAACGGAGAATACAGGAAATATCACCCTGCTGCGGAAGGTGTCATACCAGGAGTTTCGCTGTTTATGATGTGTTACAAGTCCAAGATCAGTGAGATGTTCCAGTGGTATGCCTGCCCGCCTGGCTTCGTTGAAGAGGCTGTCCCATGAGTCAGACGCATATCCAAGGCCAAAGGCTTTGATTGTTTTTTCCGAAAGTGCGCGTTTAGTCACCAGATAGTCATAGCCGATTTTTCCCGCCTTGCTTTCCAGTGTTCTTTGAAAGAACTTCGCTGCCCAGCGAAGGGTTTCGGTGCGGCTGTCTTCAAGAGCAGGGTCATGTTCTTTTTTTTCAGTAAAGCGGCTGATATCTATTCCCGTTCGTTTGGCAACCAGTTCAATTGCTTCAGGAAAGGAGACCTTCTCCATTTCCATGACAAAAGAAAAAACGTTGCCCCCCTTGCCGGTTGAAAAGCACTTGTAGATTTGTTTTTCCGGCGAAACGACAAATGAAGGGGTTTTCTCCTGAGTAAAGGGAGAGAGTGCCTTAAAGTTGCGCCCTGAAGGCTGAAGCGTCAGGTAATCAGAGATAATATCAACAATATCCGCAGCCTGACGGATATCATCTACAGTCGAATGAGGGATCATGTGCCTGTTCTTAATTCTTTATATGATTGCAGGAACACTTTTTCTTTTCTTTCTATTGATTGATTACTATTGAAAAATCACAAGCTTATTTACTAAATTTACCACTGTTATTTGAAAGTTGTTTTTGCATGCCAATGCAATCAAGGTAACATGACTGCCTGCGACGGGTGGTTCCCAAAGTTGTAAATATGAACGACAGTATTTCAAAGTCACACTCCGGTTTAATAATACCCCTTTTATCTTCTTGTCAGTCAAAACAAATAAAAGTTCTATGAAACATGGTTTCTTTACGGGCTTGCTCATTGCAATAACCTACGCAGTTTCCCTGGGATTTTATTTCTGGATGGGCAGCACTCCGCCGGGGTCAATGTTCCATGCTGTTTTCAATGGAGGGCTGGTTGTCTCGGTACTCATGGCATTGATTATGATGGTGATTGCCTACACGGTGGAACGTATCATTGCTCTGAACAAAGCTTCCGGCAAGGGAAATATTCCGGAGTTTGTCCATGCTCTCAAACAGGATATTGACAACGGCTATATTGATCAGGCCATTGCAAAATGTGATGACCATCAGAGTTCACTGGCAGCAGTGCTTCGCGCAGTGCTTGACCGGTATAAAAAGCTCTCTCAATATAATGTTACCGATCGGGAGAAAAAGATCAGCGAAATGGAAAAAGCTGTTGAAGAGGCAACGATTATGGAAATGCCTCTTCTGGAGAAAAACCTTGTCTCAATATCCACCATTGCCTCCATATCCACCATGGTCGGGCTTCTGGGAACAACGCTCGGTATGATCCGTGCTTTTGCCGCGATGGCTACCAGCGGAGCTCCTGACGCCGTACAGCTTTCACTTGGCATCTCTGAAGCTCTCTTTAATACAGCGCTCGGTATTCTCGGCGGTATCATGGGTATTGTTGCCTATAACGTTTTTACCAGCAGGGTTGATCGTTTCAGCTACACCATTGATGAAGCTGCGTTCTATATCATACACACTTTAGGAACTGGTAAATCGGAATAATTGCTGATGTCGAGGATCAAGGCAAAAAGGGTTGGGTTTCGCATTGATATGACGCCGATGGTGGACGTTGCGTTTCTTCTGTTGACGTTTTTCATGCTGACAACCAAGTTTCGCCCTCCTGAAGTTGTAAAAATCAACCTTCCTGCATCACATTCGGTACAAAAACTGCCGGAATCAAATGTTCTAACAGTAACGGTGAGCTCTCAAAATACTTTTTTAATGGGGGTTTCTTCGCAGCAGTCCAGGGAAAAAATCTTCAATTCAGTGGTGAAGCCTAAGCTGAACGGTGCGGGATTGACGGCTGGAGCCGTTGCTGATTCACTGAAAAAATTTAAACTTGCCGAAAACTTTCACGTCGATCGTGATGAGCTGGATAAATTTGTTGTCATGGCGCGTTTTGCTGATCCCAAGCTTCGACCGGTAGTCAGGGCCGATGCAGATGCGGGTTTCGAAGCAGTGAACTATGTCATCAAGGTTTATAAAAAAGCCAATCTGCTGACCTTCAATCTGATTACAGTCCTTAAAAAGGAGGTTCGCTGAAATATGGGTATTGTTGATTCGCCAAGCGGAAATAGCCGCAAAAAAAAAGGGAGAAGAGGGCCTAAACGAATCGGGTTTCGTCTTGACATGACGCCCATGGTTGATGTGGCGTTTCTTCTTTTGACCTTTTTTATGTTGACAACAACCTTTTCAAAATCCAATACTATGGAGATAAATACTCCTCCTGAAAAGTTGGAAGTTAAGGTGGCAGAAAACAACGTCATGACAATGCGTATTGCGGGTGATGGAATGGCGTATTGCTCTCTCGGTAATGAGGCACCAAAGAGAATTCCCCTCTATGACGCTCATGATGCCCGTCAGCTTTCATTAAGTCCGCAGTTGCGCTCTCTCTTGAAACAGCAGACTGCGTCTAACCAGAAACTGGTTATTGTTGTTAAGCTTAACGAAAAAGCAAAATATAAACACCTTGTCGATATTATTGACGAGCTGAATCTCATGAAAATCGACCGGTTCAGTCTGGATGATTATACTGATCAGGATGCGCTGGAAGTAAAAAGAGCTGGTTAAGCTTAAGAATAAGCAAAGGAGTTTCTTCACGTGGCTTCAAAATTTGAAAAAAACCATCAGGACCTTTTTAGTAAAAGAGCTCTTTCATGGTCATTCGGTGAAGAGTTTCTTGATACGGACAGGTTAAGAAGTCTGCATTACGGCAACCTTTTTCTTCGCCGCCAGGCCCATCTTTTTCTCAGTCATGGAGTTGTCATTGCAATTGCCCTGCTGTCGTTTTTCTGGCTTATAACAGCTAATTGGCAGACTCTTGCAGCATTGACCGGACTGTTTGACAAAGATACTCATCCGATGGTTGAGTGTTATGAAGTGGTCACCAGCGTCACGCAGCTTCCACCGCCTCCTCCTCTTACGGCTCCCGAGCCAACTCCAGTGACTCCTTCTTCGTCTCCTGTAGCGCCTCCGAATGTCGGAAAAATTAAAAAGGTCAACGAGGAGGAAGTCCCTCGCGAACAGACGGTTGCCACGCAGAAAGAGTTAAAGCAGGCCATCCAGACCCAAGGCTCCGGTTCTGGAAGCGGAAGCGCCTCATCGGGTGATGAAGTGCCGATGTTTGTTCCCTGTGAAAAAATGCCCGGATTTCTTGACCAGAAAAAACCTGCCTACCCGGAAATGGCAAGAATAGCCGGTATTACAGGAAAGGTGTTTGTCAGTGTCCTTATAGGAGAAGATGGTCGAGCCATCAAAGCAAAGGTTATGAAACGTATCCCGGCTGACTGTGATGTGTTCGATGCCGTTGCCATAAAGTCCGTCATGGAATCCAGATACTATCCCGGCATTCAGAACGGCAGCCCTATCAAGGTCTGGTTTACGGTTCCAATCAGGTTTCAGCTTGATTAATCAGCTGTTGATTTTTGTTTTTGGCGATATAGTATTGCGAATATAATCCATCCATAAGCAGCTACAAGGCTTATGGGAGTGACAGAAAGGGCGAAAAAGCCGTCAACTTCCTTTTCGAGAAACATTATCCCGTAGCTTGCGGCAATAACGAGTACACCAAGAACTATCATGATATAGTTGACAGCTCCAAGTGGCATATCTGCAGCCTTTTCGGCGGTGTTAACCTGCGGTCTCTTCGGTAAAGATTTCATCAAGGACGATTATACATTGTTGTGCCTCTTCTCTGGTGATGTTCAGTGGCGGGAGAAGCCTGATGACGTTCTGGCTTGTTGCATTGATGATAACATGTTTCCGGAGCGCTTGTTCGACATAATATTTTGCCTCTTTATCAACCGTTACGCCAATCATCAGGCCATACTGACGGATATCAAGGATTTGCGGATGACGTGCTGCAAGTTTCTGCAACTCATCATGCATATAGTTGCCGATTTCCTCTGCGTGCTTCATAAGCTGATCTTCCTCAATAGCCTTTATCATGGCAATGCCTGCTGCACATGCTACCGGATTACCGCCAAAGGTTGTGCCGTGGTTGCCGTAAGTGAGAACATCAGCGACCTTTTCGTTGCCGATAACCGCCGATAATGGCAATCCGCCGCCAAGCGGTTTGGCAAGGCATACCAGATCGGGATCTGCATCAACATGCATATAACTGAAAAACTTGCCGGTCCGGCCGCAACCTGCCTGAATTTCATCAGCAACAATCAGAAAGTTGTATTGAGTGCGCAGTTCCTTCAGACGGTCTATAAATTGCTGTGATATACGGTGAATGCCTCCCTCACCCTGAACAACTTCAATAAAAACAGCCGCTGTTTTAAGAGAAACTTTCTTTTCAAGATCTGCAATATCGTTGAAGGCTATCATGCCCGTTCCTGTAAGCAGAGGGTCAAATCCATCGACATATTTTGCTTTTGCCGTCAGCGACATGGCTCCGTATGTCCGTCCGTGGAAGCAGTTACTCAACGACAGCACCTCTTTTTTATGCTCATCGCCTGTTCGGCCAGCCCATTTTCTTGCCATTTTAATGGCAGCCTCAATTGCCTCGGTACCACTGTTGGCAAAAAATATCTTGGAGAGTCCTGAAAGAGCAAGCAGTTTTTCCGCAAGCTCAAACTGGGGTTGCATCATAAAAAGGTTAGAGGCATGGATCAGCTTGGCTGCCTGTTCGCTTATTGCCTGCACGAGGCGTTTATCTCCATAACCCAGTGCATTGACGCCTATTCCTGCAATCATGTCGAGATACCGGGTTCCATCATCGCTGACCAGCCATGATCCTTCGCCATGGGTGACCGCAAGAGGAAAACGGGCATAATTATGAAAAAAAAGCTTTTGTTCGCTTTCCTGGTTTATGGGCAGTGGTTTCATGCTGATGTTGTTCTTCAAGAGATTGTACTAGCTGAATAACAGTGTAACAAATGCTTGATTATAATGATGAAAGATGACGGTTTCAAACATTTTTTTCCGCTTCTTTTCTGACCAGAAAGACGCGAATAAATCTCCATAGACCATAAGCGCCTGTCAGGAGGGCGTAAAGCCTCAGATCATCTCTTGATACTTGAGGTAATCTATCGGTAAAAAACAGGACATACAATGCAATACCGATAAAGGCCATTGAGAGAAGTATGCCCGTGATCATCGATACAGCACCGCTTTTTATCATTCCGGCTGCTCTTTTTTTGTATGGCTGGGGTCCTGGTCAGGATAGAATCTCCACTCCTTGTTGACGATCAGGCGCGCGCCATAGCTGAAAGTGAAATAGGACCATCCCCACTGTAATAGCACAAAAACACGGTGACGGAAGCTGGTCAGAAAATAAATATGTACCAGCAGCCAGGTGAACCAGGCTAAAATGCCGTCAAACCTGATGTTTCCAAACTCCACAATGGCCTTGTTTTTTCCGATTGTAGCCATCTGCCCTTTATCGCGATACCGGAAAAGTTTTCTTGCTTTTGTTTTCAGGTCGAGTACAATGTTTTTGCCGATAATTCGTCCTTGTTGCAAGGCAACTGGAGCCAGCCCGGGGAGTGTTTTTCCGTTTTCCAGCACAAAACTCGCAAGGTCGCCCCCGACAAATATTTCCGGATGACCTGGAATGCTGAGATCTTCTCCGACAACGATACGACCGATCCGGTCAGTTTCAACCCCGATTTTTCTGCCTATATCTATAGCTGTAACACCAGCAGCCCAAAGCACTGTTGCCGCTTCTATCCGTTCCTTGCCGATTTGTACCCCGTTCTCATCAACGTTGCTGACCATGCTGCTTGCCCAGACCTGAACGCCGAGTTTCTCCAGTGATCTGGTTGCCTTGCTTGCAAGTTCAGGGTGAAAAGAACCAAGAATACGCGGAGCAGCTTCAACGATAAAAATCCGTGTAAGTTTCGGGTCAATATTCCGGTAAAATTTTGAGAGGGTATAGCGGCTCATTTCACCGATTGAGCCGGCCAGTTCAACTCCGGTCGGTCCGCCACCGACAATGACAAATGTCAGCAGCTTTTTGCGTTCTACAGGGTCTTTTGTTCTCTCAGCCCGCTCATAGGCCTCCATTACCCTCCGGCGGATCTCTTTTGCCTGAGCCAGGGTCTTCAGCCCGGGAGCATATTCTTCCCATTGATTGTTGCCGAAATAATGATGCTGTACACCGCAGGCAAGAATAATGTAGTCATAAGGAATGTTGCCAAAATCTGTAATGACGATTTTATTATCAATATCGACATTAGTGACAATGCCCTTGAACACGGTAATGTTCCGGAAATTTGCCAGCATATTTCTCAGCGGAGCAGCAATATCACCCTCTCCTAGCGCCGCCATTGCCACTTGGTAAAGAAGAGGCTGGAAAAGATGATAGTTTTTCCTGTCAATAAGGGTAACCTCAATATCTACTTTATTGCCAAGTATCCTGGCCGCATTGAGCCCTGCAAAACCGCCTCCAACAATCACAACCTGTTTTTTCATATCCACTTCCCATCGTAACGTTTCATTAAATACATCGATGCACTCTCGTTTATTCTGCAAAATAGTAGTAATACCGAAAGAAACTGGATTAAATATAAAAAAGAAAGAAATTCCAGTGGGTTACCGTTAATTAACCTTGGAATTTATTGTTTTTCTTATCCGCTGTGGTCAAGCCTCACCTGGTTTCAGGTGAGGCGTTCGATGATCTCATGATTTTTGGGGAATTTTTTGAGCAGCGTTATCCTGTCGGCAAACATAAAGTCTCTGAATTCAAATCCAGGGGCGACGACACAGCTTACTAACGAATAACTTTCACTATCAGGATTTTCCAGGCAGGCTCCAAACCAGCTTTCAGCGGGCACTGTTTCCTGCAGGACCTCACTATTTTCTGCAGAAACCCCAAGTGTAAAGCTTGATGGCTCTCCATTTTTTGGAAACATGTAAACCTTCAGAGGATCGCCTGCATGAAAGAACCATAGTTCGTCCGAATGAATGCTATGCAGTTTTGAGCGATCTCTGCCTTTAAGCAGATAGTAAATGGCCGTCGCGTAGGAGCGAGAGCCATTAAATGGAGTGGTAAGAGAATAAGAGCCGCTACTGCGGTAGGTTTCACGGTAATACCCGCCTTCAGGATGGCATGCAAGCTGCAGGCGGTCTATCCAGTATTCAGCTTTTTGCATGGAGTCGTTCCCGGATTTTTCCAGTTTTCTGCCGGGATGCATCTCCAAGTTTATTGCGGAACTCAACGAGGGCGGTCAGCAGGTTCCGGTCGGAAAGTGCAAGGATCTGAATGGCCAGCAATGCCGCATTTCGGGCATTGTCAATGCCGACGGTAGCTACCGGTATACCAGCGGGCATTTGCACAATGGAATAAAGAGAGTCCTGTCCATTAAGTTTACTGTTGAAAATCGGAACCCCTATAACCGGAAGGACGGTAAATGCCGCCGTAACACCAGGAAGGTGTGCCGCCCCCCCAGCTCCGGCTATGATAACTTTAAGGCCTCGTTCCAAGGCTGAAGATGCATACTTTTCAAGGTCATGCGGAGTCCTGTGTGCTGAAATGACAGAACTTTCCGACGTAATGCCGAATTCGTCAAGTACAAGCGTAGCTTCCTTCATGATCTCAAAATCGGAGTCCGACCCCATGAGGATGCCGACAACTGGCGTGTTTTTTTCTGGAATGTTATTAGTCATAAAAAAGGATAGTTAACGGCTCGCTTTCTAGCCTTTCTCAAGGCTAATGATTTATGAAATTGCCGAGTTTTATGTATTTTCCCGTGACATGAATTTAAAAAAATAATACTTGTAGAGGAAGATTAACAATGGCAACTAATCTTGCAGTAAAGTACAGTAATCCCGGACCTCGTTACACAAGCTATCCTACCATTCCTTCATGGAGCACCGATGGTGTCACCCAGGAGCAGTGGAAAGGGGCAATGGTCAAAGGTTTTAACGATAGCAACGAAACAACCGGAATCAGCCTGTATATTCACATCCCCTACTGTGAGAATCACTGTTACTTCTGTGGTTGCAACGCTCACCGTACTCAGGACCACTCTTATGAGATTCCCTATCTTGAGGCATTGCTCAAGGAATGGCAGATGTATATCGATGTTTTTCCCGGCACGCTTAATGTCAAGGAGCTGCACATCGGCGGCGGCACCCCTACTTTTTTCAGCCCTGAAAATCTGACCAGGCTTATTGACGGTATATGCAAGGACGTCAATAAAATGGACAACTACATGTTCAGTTTCGAAACCAATCCCCGATCGACATCGAAGGAGCATCTTGAAGCGCTTTACAATGTCGGATTCCGACGCATGAGTTTCGGAATTCAGGATTTCGACCCTATCGTACAGAAGGAAATCAACCGTCTGCAAACATTCGAACTGGTTAAAGAAAAAGTTGATCTTGCCCGTGAGATCGGTTTTACATCGATTAATTTTGACCTTGTTTATGGCTTGCCTAAGCAGACACTTGCCACAATTACTGACACCATACAGAAGGTTATGCAACTCAAGCCCGATCGTCTGGCCTTTTATGCTTACGGTCATAATCCGCACATGTATGAAGGACAGCGGAAGTTCAATGAGGCGGATCTGCCTGTTGGTGATGTCAAGCAGGAACTTTACGATAAAGGCAGTGCAATGCTGGAGTCAATCGGTTATCATGAAATCGGTATGGACCATTTTGCCCTGGAAGGTGATGCATTGTATATAGCGGCAAAAAACGGGACACTCCACCGTAATTTCATGGGCTATACTGAAAACACAACACAGATGATGCTGGCTATCGGATCATCATCCATCAGCGACACTTGGTACGCTTTCGCCCAGAATGAACGGGAAGATGATAGTTATATCAAAGCCGTCAATGAAGGACGTTTTCCTCTGCATAGGGGCCATCTCCTTACCGACGAGGATCTTGTGCTTCGCCGTCATATTCTGAACCTGATGTGCAAACAGGAAACATCATGGCAGGATCCGAAGCTGTACTGTGACGAACTTGATATTGCTCTCTATCGTCTTGAGGATATGGAGAATGACGGTTTGGTTGTTCTCGGTGACAAGGGAGTTCGTGTGACAGAAGTCGGCATACCCTTTCTCAGAAATATATGTATGGCATTCGATGCAAGGCTCTGGAGTTCAGACAGTCTTTCAAAGGCGTATAATGTTTCACGGGATATCCAGAAGACCTATATTGAGAAAGCCCGGCTTGCAAAAGTTCAACAGGTTGGTTGATCAAAAGATTGAGTCCAATGAAAAGGGTGATTTCGGTCACCCTTTTTTTATGTCCATTTGATGAAAAAAACAATAAAAATAGGGTTCATCGGTAGTGGATGGGCTAAAATAGCTCAAGCTCCGGCATTCTCATTGATGGATAATGTAGAGCTTTCGGCAGTGGCAAGCCCAACCGAACTGCACCGTCAGAAGTTCATGTCTATGTTTGGTATAGCCCAGGGGTTTTCCGATTGGCGCGACATGCTGAAGTGCGACCTTGACTTTGTCTGCGTCACGACGCCGCCCTCCCTTCATGCCGACATGGTAACGGGGGTGCTTCAAAGTGGTAAAAGCGTCCTGTGCGAAAAGCCTTTTGCCCTCGGTCTTCTCGATGCAACAGCAATGGTTGATGTAGCATCTAAATCTTCCGGGCTGGCCCTTCTCGACCACCAGCTCCGCTTTCATCCCGCAGTTCGCAGCATGAAACAAATGATTGATGGTGGTGAAATTGGCAAAGTCTATGAGGTCCGTGCCGTCGTCAACCTTGCCAGTCGTAACCGTCCTGACATGCCTTGGTCATGGTGGTGCGATGCTTCAAGAGGCGGTGGCGCTCTCAGTGCAATAGGCTCTCATCTTATCGACATGAATCGCTATCTCATTGGAGAGATTGCTGAAGTCTCATGTAATCTCTCCACCAGCATTCCCTCGCGCCCGGATAATAGTGGCAAGCCATGTGCAGTGACCTCCGATGACAACTTTGCAATGATGATGAAGTTCGGACCTTCCTCCGTTGCCCTTGGCTGCTCCTCTCTCATGCACGTCACCACGGTTGGGGCATACACATGGTTCTCTTTTGAGGTTGTAGGAAGCCTCAAGACTATAAGGCTTGACGGTGCAGGTAGGCTCTGGGAAGTGACAAACGATAATGCAAAACGGGGCCGTAGCCTTATCGACGCCCCAAGGTGGAAACTCATTGAACCGATGCTTTCATGGGACGAGCTGGTCCTTCAGGAAAAGATCAGACAGTCCTCACTCGCTGTGCACGGTATTTTTGCTGTCGGTTTTGCGTTTCTTGCCCACCGGATTGTCAAGGCACTCCGTAACAAAGAAAAAACCCTGCACGATGCGGCAGGGTTTATTGATGGCCTGAAGATTCAGAAGGTTCTTCAGGCCGGTTACCGCTCCGATCGCCTTCGCAACTGGGTTAAAATTTAACTCTGGAAAAACCACAGCTCATCTGTGTCCAGCCCTTATCATTACAGACGTTATGGAGAGTACCGTGAGTGAATATTTCCCAAAAAATTGGTAACTTCACAGGACGAAAACCTCAAATCATAATCGAGATTATGATTTCAAGCCTGTCATGAGAGATGTGGTCTTTTTTTCTTTCTCCTGTTCCAGTTCATTGCTGTTTTGTCCCCGGGGTGCCGGGTTTTGCCTTTCATCTGATCAGTGCACGGTTCTTGTTTCGTATTGAAAAAAGGACCACCCTTTTATAGAAAGAATATGGAGTTAAGGAATACACAGAGACCCGCTTCAGTGAAGAAGAACCGTATTTTTCTTCTGTATATAGGGATATTTCTTTTTGTAGCTCCTCTTCTTTCATGGTGGACGGTCATATATGCTGATCATCAAATGCGTGAACAGCTGCTCCAACAGGTTCGTCTTGCTGCCCAGAGTATTGACATTCAGCAATTAAGAGCACTTGAAGGTTCGAAAGCTGATCTTGCAAAGCCGGCTTACACCAAGCTCAAGGATCAGCTTTCAAGAGCCAGAAGTGCTGCCCATCAGTGCCGTTTTATCTATCTTCTTGGTAAAAACAACAGTGGGAAGGTGTTTTTTTATGCTGATTCAGAACCATCGAATTCACCAGATTCTTCTCCAGCCGGTCAGATATATGAGGAAGCAACTGATATCCTCCAGAAAGTATTCATCATAAAAGAAGCAAATACTGAAGGGCCTGCTCCAGATCGCTGGGGCACCTGGGTCAGTGGTTTCATTCCTGTTGCCGATCCTGAGAACGGACGGCTTATTGCCGTATTTGGTATGGATATCGATGCTTCTGACTGGGTATTGGATATTGTCGCCCGTTCTTCCATTCCTATTGGCCTTATGCTGGTGGTTCTGATTGTCCTCATCAGCGCGTACCTTGTTTCGCGTCGAGTTGAGGTGGTTCCCGGTATGGTTCGACGACGTCTTATCCCTCCTTTTGTTGCACTGATTTCAATAATTATAGCCTCTTTGGGTTTTCTTCTCTGGCAGCAGCATCTGCAGCGAGTGAATGAAGCTGTTCACCGCTTTGAGGTCGAGGTATCCGCTGCATATAAGAATAGCCTTGATGTGGCGAAGGATGCTCTTGGCATAATCGTTGAGTCCCTCATTCACGACAGCGATATAACAGACGCAATGCTTTCTCGTGATAAAGGTCAGCTTTATTCAACCAGCTCTTCACTTTTTGAGGGACTTAAGGGCTTTTACGGGATATCACAATTAAATTTCATTGATCCGAAGCGCGTCTGTATCCTTCGCGTGCAAAAACCTGCTGACAGCGGTGACCGGATTGACAGGGCTACCTTAGGTGAGGCTGAAAGGACTGGAGAATCTTCATGCGGTATTGAACTTGCCCCATCGGGTGCTTTTACTCTGTGGATAGATGTACCTGTTGTCGTTAATGGTCGTCTTCTCGGTTACATTGAGCTTGGCAAGGAAACGGAAAACATTTTCAACAGCATTAAGCTTGAGTCGGGTCGAGGGCTGGCGGTTTTTATCAATAAAAAATTTCTTAAGCGACCAGAATGGGAAGAGGGCAATAAAATTTTTCATCGCGATTCCTCATGGTACCTCTACAAAAATGATGTACTGCTCTATTCTTCGCTTGGCCACTTTCCTCAGGAGTTTAATGCGGCGCTTTCCGGCGCCGATGCAACGGATGTAATTGAGTCCGATTTTGATGGCAGATCATGGAGAATTAGTTCGAATCTCTTGAAAGAGACTTCAGGTAGAGTCGTCGGTAAAATAATTCTGATGCATGACATTTCATCATATAAGTGGAGTGTTTACCGTCTTGTTGCAATTGGCGGGATTGCTCTTATTGTTGTTTTTGCCCTGTTTTTCGCATTTCTTATTGTTCTTTTAAGCCGTGTGGACAGGAGCATAAACCGTCGTGAAAAAGAACTTATTCTGAGCCGTGAACAGTATATGCTGGCAGTAAACGGCAGTAATGACGGTATTTGGGACTGGAATTTACAGGATAACACGCTTTATCTTTCTCCCAGATGGAAAAACATGATTGGTTTTGAAGATCATGAGCTGCCTAATCTGTATGCTACCTTTGAAGATCGCCTGCATCCTGAGGACAAACCACTCTATGAGGATTATCTTGACCGTTATTTAAAAGCTGAAATCCCATCATTCAGTATTGAATTTCGATTCAGGCACCGGAACGGTTCTTATATCTGGATATTAGGTAAAGGTGAAGCCCTTCGGGACAAGGATGGAGTTCCTTACCGTATGGCCGGTTCTCACAGTGACATATCGGCCCGGAAAAAAGTGGAAGAGGAGATCAGACACCGGTCTGCATTTCAAATGCTGCTTATAGATCTTGCTATCGGTTTTGTCAATAAACCGCTCAGTGATCTGGATTACTCTATTAACAGGGTGCTTGCTCTTGTCGGAGAGTTTTCAGGGGTTGATCGTGTCTACCTGTTTCACTATGACTATGAAAAGGAAACCATGAGCAACACCCACGAGTGGTGTGCTTTGGGGATTAATCCTGATATTCAGAATCTTCAGGATATGCCGTATACTGAATTATTGGAATGGGTTTCATCTCATCGACGGGGTGAGGTGGTCTATATTCCTGATGTCAAGGGATTAGTGGCAGAGAGTGTTTTTCGTGCCGGACTTGAAGCAAAGGGGATCAAGTCATTGATTACCATTCCTTTGAATTATTCTGAAGAATGTTTCGGATTTGTCGGGTTCTCATCTGTCCGTGAACAGAAAACCTGGGGTGATGAAGATATTGCCCTGCTTCGGATTCTCTCCGAACTCATTACCAATGCCGAGGTTCGTCACCGGAATGAAACCGCGCTTGTAAATGCACGGTTTGTCGCTGAAACAGCAAACCGGGCAAAGAGTGAATTTCTGGCCAATATGAGCCATGAAATCCGGACACCGATGAACGGAGTTATCGGTATGACTGCCCTTCTTCTTGATACCGGTTTGGATACCGGGCAGAGGGAATATGCGCAAGCCGTACTCTCAAGTGCAGAGTCTCTGTTGACCCTGATCAATGATATACTTGATTTTTCAAAAATTGAGGCAGGTAAACTCGAACTTGAACTGCTTGATTTTGACCTCCGAAAGGTACTGGATGATTTTTCATCAATCATGCAGCATAGGGCAGTTGAAAAAAAGCTCACATTTGTCTGTTCTCTCTCTCCAGATGTTGCTCCTCTTCTCCGTGGTGATCCTGGTCGACTTTGCCAGGTGCTCAACAATCTTGCCGGTAACGCCATAAAGTTCACCCATCAGGGTGAGGTAACAGTTAACGTTTGTGAGGAATCAAGCAGTGATGAAGATGTTTGGCTTCGTTTTTCGGTCACAGATACCGGCATTGGCATACCGGAGCAGAAAATTGATATTTTGTTTTCAAGTTTTACACAGGTTGATGCCTCTACGACTCGCCGGTTCGGGGGTACAGGTTTGGGATTGGCTATATGCCGTCAGCTTGTGCAGCTTATGGGAGGAGAAATAGGTGTTAAAAGTGATGAACACAAAGGGTCTGAGTTCTGGTTTATTCTTCCTTTCAAAAAGCAGAAACCTGGGGTCGATGCAGTGCAGGATCCAAAGAAAAGTAACGAGCTCACTGCGCATCCTGCCTTACCGCAAAGGCATGAAGAAGCACTTCGCAAAGAGATCAGGTTACTTCTTGCTGAGGACAGCAAAGTGAATCAAAAGGTGGTGACAGGTATTCTCGGCAAGCTTGGCTACAAAATTGATGTCGTCGGTAATGGAACTGAAGTACTCAAAGCGCTTAAGGCCCTGCCATACGATCTTGTGATGATGGATGTGCAGATGCCTGAAATCGATGGTCTTGAAGCAACCCGTATTATCCGTAATCCAAACTCGGCAGTACTCAACCACCAGATTCCTGTTATAGCTCTTACTGCTCATGCCATGCAGGGTGACCGTGATCTCTGTATGCAGGCGGGTATGAACGATTATATTTCAAAGCCGATTGATCCCTTTCTTCTGGTTGAAACCCTTAAAAAATGGCTGTAGGCTTAACTGTTTTTTTCCCATTCCGCAAACAGTGTATTCAGTTCATTGCATAGTGTATGATACCCGTCAAGGATTTTAGCAGTTTCCTCCTGGCTTTTTTTATAAAAATCCTCCGTAGCCATCATTGTTTCCAGTGATTCTTTCTTTTGCTCAAGGCGGTTGATTTTCTGCTCAATCTCCTCAATCCGTTTTTTGTCTTTTTTAGCGGCTGAGGTTTTTTTGGTCTGCTCTTTTTCTTTCTCGCTGACTTGTGGAGGGGCACTCTGTTTTTTCTGTCGTCCGGCAGCTTCCTCTTTGCGCTCCGCTTCAAGGGCTTTTTCAGCTTTTTCAAGATATTCGGCATAGGTGCCCAGGTAGAGCTGAAGGGAGCCGTTTTTTATTTCAACCACCTTGTTGACGAGGCTGTCGAGGAAATAACGGTCGTGACTGACGATCAAAAGGGTGCCGTCATAGTATTCAAGTGAGTCGATCAGCATCTCTTTCGATCGCATGTCAAGGTGATTGGTCGGTTCATCCATGATCAGAAGGTTTGATGCCTGAAGCAGGATTTTTGCCAAAGCAACCCTCGATTTCTCACCTCCTGACAACACTCTGATCTTTTTATTGACGGCATCGCCGCTGAAAAGAAAGCATCCGAGAATATCCCTCACTTTTTTCTGGGCTTCCGACGTGGGAGCCGAATCGACCATTTCCGTATAAACGCTTTTTTCTTGTGACAGGTTTTCCGTCTGGTGCTGTGCAAAGTAGTTCATAGTGACATTGTGTCCCATGGTAAGCTTGCCGTCGAAGTCGATTTGACCTGCAAGGATTTTGCAGAAGGTGGTTTTTCCTGCACCGTTTGAGCCGACAATTGCAATTCTGTCGCCTCGCATCACTTCCAGATTGATATCGTTAAGTACCTGCTTTTTTGTGCCATCCGGAAGAATATAGGCCTTTTTAACGCCATCAAGCCGCATGACTTCACGTCCGGATGGATTTGCCTTTGGAAAACGAAAAGAGATTCTTGAAAGATCTTCTTCCGGTGACTGCATATTCTTTTCCATTTTTTCCATCTGCCGCAGCCTGCTCTGCGCCTGCCTGGCTTTTGTTGCCTTGTAGCGAAAGCGATCGACAAATGCCTTCAACTCAGCCACTTTTTTGACGTCATTTGCATATTTACCCATCATCAGTTCATACCGCTCCGCCTTCTCCTTTTCATAATAGGAGTAGTTTCCCTTGTATTCATTGACCTGCGTGAATGCAATTTCCAGCGTTTTGGTTGTAAGCTTGTCAAGGAAAAAGCGGTCATGCGACACAATGATGTAGCTATGCTCATAGTTGAACAGATAATTTTCAAGCCAGCGCAGAGAGTCGATATCAAGGTGGTTTGTCGGTTCATCAAGCAGCAGCAGCGTTGGATTTTGCAGCAGCAGTTTTGTCAGATGCAGGCGCATCTGCCATCCACCTGAAAAATCCTTGACTTTTTTATGAAAATCTATTTCACTGAACCCGAGTCCACCGAGAACCTTCTCTGCATTAGACTGCATGGTGTAGCCTCCAAGATGGTCAAATTCATGCATTGCATCCGAAAAATGCTCTATAAGCTGGTGGTAAGCTTCTCCTTCATAATCCTGATCAGGCAGAGCGAGCTCGTGTTCCATTCTGGTGATTTTATCCGACAGCTCAAAAAGCCTGACGTTTGCCTGCAGGGCATATTGCAGTGCGGTTTTTTCAAGATCGGCATCAAACGAGATCTCCTGTGGAAGATACCCGATCGTGGTTTCCGCCGATTTAAGAAATTGCCCGGAAATAATGAGTGCCGAGTCGGTATTCGGGGCGCTTATAAGGCGCAGGAGAGTTGTTTTTCCTGTACCGTTAAGACCGACAAGACTTACGTGGTCTTTGTCTCCTACGCGGAATGAGGAATCGTTCAGGAGCTCTTTGGTTCCAACACTGAGGGAGAGGTTTCTTGCTTCAAGCATGATAGAGAGGACTTATGGAAAAGATCAACATCGTTGAAAAAATATTATTCATGGGTGAAAAGATACAATATTTCACCAAAGCTTCACGATTCTTCATCGTATTCTGAACCGTTCGTTCTATTTAAGATGGATGAATGGATTGGCTTCTGCCTCAGCGGTTGCTGTGCTGAATTATTTTAATTTATTATCGTTATAAGCAGCAAGGATTTAGCAAAAAGGTCGTCGAAGAAGCAAACCGGGTTATAAAGCTGATGATTACACAAAGAGAAAAGACTATTTCGGTATGAAAGCAAAAATCAATCTCTGGATAGTGCTGTTTTTTCTCACTGCTGTTTCCCCGCTGCATGCTGAAGAGTCAGTGAGCTGGGAGCAGTGCGCGAGTGAAGCAAAGCGTGCGCATCCTGACCTCTCTACGGCTCTTGCACTCCTGCAGCAGGCCGAAGCCGACAGGCAGGTAACAGGAGGTTCCCGGCTTCCCCAACTCAGTCTCAGTGTGAGTTCTATCGAGAACGGAACATCAGGGCTCGGCTCTTCTGCTCTCTCTTCTTATGCCTTATCAGCTCAACAGCTTCTCTATGATGGCCGGAAAACGTCTAACCAGATTGCCAGCAACGCTGAAGCAATCAAGGCAGCTCAGTATAACTATGACGCTGTTTCGGCCAATGTCCGTTTTGCCCTCCGTTTAGCATTTATCCAACTGCTCAAAGCACAGGATCTTGTCGGACTTGCCGGTGAAATTGCCGACAGGCGACAGAACAATGTCCGCCTGATCAGTCTGCGCTACCAGGGTGGACGTGAACATATCGGCTCGCTTCGCCAGGCTGAGGCCGACCTGGCACAGGCGCAGTTTGAAGTCTCCCAGGCCAAACGCGGCCTTGTGCTTGCAGAGACAACCCTTGCTTCAGCTCTTGGTCGCGATACGCATCTCCCGCTCAGGGTTCAGGGCGCATTCAAGGTCAGTGTCCTGACGGAAAGAAAACCCGATCTCGCCCAGCTCGTAAAAAACAATCCCCTTTTTCAGCAGCTTGACACCAAAAGCAAAGCCGCACGTTTCGATCTTGATGCTTCCAGAAGTGCATTTTCACCGCAACTCTACTTAACCTCATCGGTTGGTCGAGGTGCTTTTGACCGCCTGCCGACCGATGCGATGGACTGGAGTGCAGGGATTACGGTTTCCGTGCCCATTTATGAAGGTGGAGCCGGCAGGGCAAGGGTAGCCAAAGCAAGTGCACTCTTGAGTCAGCAGAATGCACAGGAAAAGAGCGGCTACCTCCAGCTCTACAACGCGCTCGAACAAAGCTGGAAAAGTTTTCAGGATGCCCGTCAGCTGGTTCTTGTACAGAACAAACAGCTTCTGGCAGCAAGCGAGCGCTCAA
>CAINOC010000055.1 GCA_903851385.1 uncultured Chlorobiaceae bacterium
GGGAATCCTTAAGATTACTATTACTACAACAATCCTGCCATGGAAGGGCGTCGCATATTTCAGCTAACCTCGCAAATAAATTACAGATATAATTCAATTGTGAATGGAGGAATTTATTTCCACATGATTTTGAGAAAAGTATGACTCAGAAAAGTATCGTCTTTTCTTCTCCAACTTCGTTACCAACCGCTACTACCGATAAGCAGCGAGGATTGACGACAGAAGAGGCTCGTAGTCGCTTATTGACGTTTGGTCCAAACGCAATGCCTGACACGACAGTGCATCCCTTGCGTTCAGCGCTGGCAAAATTATGGGCTCCTGTTCCATGGATGTTGGAGGCCGCGATCGTGCTTCAGATCGCGCTTGGTGACTATACCGAAGCCGCGATTATCTTCGTTCTTTTGTTGTTCAACGCGATGCTTGGCTTTTTTCAGGAAGCCCGTTCGCAGGCGACTTTGTCTGCATTGAAGTCACAGCTTGCTCTGTTTACCTCGGTACTGCGAAATGGTAATTGGGAAACCTTGCCCGCTGCCGATTTGGTACCTGGAGACATGGTAAAACTTTCGCTTGGTAGCGTAGTTGCCGCTGATGTTCGACTTTCTGCAGGAAATATTCTGCTCGACCAATCAATGCTTACAGGTGAATCTGTGCCAATTGAAGCCGGTATTGGAGTACAAACTTATTCAGGAGCATTGGTGCGTCGTGGGGAGGCGGAAGCAGAGGTTACGGCAACCGGAACACGCACCAAGTTTGGTCGAACCGCCGAACTCGTTCGTACGGCTCATGTCGTCAGTTCCCAACAGACGGCAGTACTGCGTGTAGTGCGTAATCTTGCCACATTCAACGGTGTGATTATCTTGGGGTTAGTGGGGTATGCCTATTTTTTGAAAATGTCTATTGCCGACATCATTCCTCTTGTTTTGACGGCAGTTCTTGCATCAATACCGGTCGCATTGCCTGCAACGTTTACCCTTGCTTCAGCTATCGCTGCCAGAAAATTGGCAAAGATGGGTGTGCTTCCCACCCGTCTCTCAGCACTGGATGAAGCGGCGGGAATAGATGTTTTGTGTGCCGACAAGACAGGCACACTAACATACAATTCACTGACAGTGACGACTGTTCACCCTATGCCTGGCTTTGACGAAGCATACGTTCTAGTCCTGGCTGCTCTGGCCAGTTCAGACGGTAGCCAGGACCCAGTAGATAGAGCTATTCGGGCGGCCGCCAGCGACAAAAAAATTACAGATGCGCAGCATCTTATAGAATTTACACCGTTCGATCCGACAACGAAAATGTCCGAAGCTACAGTATCCGATTTGAGCGGAACGACACAACGAGTTGTGAAGGGTTCTTTTACGGTAGTCATCTCACTTACCCAACCTTCACCTGATGCGCAGGCAGCACTGAATGAACTTGAAAAAAAAGGGTTCAGAGTATTGGCGGTTGCCGCCGGACCATCGACAGAGTTAAGGCTGGTCGGGCTCATCGCACTCAGCGACCAACCACGTTCAGATTCTGCTGCTCTCATCACAGAATTGCATGGTTTGGGAATACGTACGGTTATGGTGACGGGAGATGCACAGACAACGGCAACTTTTGTCGCTCACTCAGTAGGACTCAATGGCGCAACTTGTTCGTCCGGGCAAATTCCGGAAGACCTCCATCCTGAGACATTCGCAGTATTCTCGGACGTTCTCCCGGAAATAAAATACAACATCGTTAAGGCGTTCCAAAAGGGGAGCCATAAAGTGGGTATGTGCGGCGATGGTGCTAACGATGCACCAGCCTTACGCCAGGCTCAGATTGGAATAGCAGTCTCGACAGCAACCGATGTAGCCAAATCCGCCGCCGGTATTGTGTTGACCGAACCCGGCCTTGGAGGCATCGTTACCGCGGTTAAGGAAAGTCGGGTGATGTTCCAGCGTATACTGACCTATACGCTTAATTCGATTACAAAAAAGATTGTACAGGTACTTTTTCTGGTACTCGGACTGGTCATGACTGGCCATGCAATTCTGACCCCATTGTTGATGGTACTCATCATGATCACAGGAGACTTCCTCGGTATGTCGTTGACGACTGACAATGTGCGGCCATCGCCATTGCCAAATGCTTGGCAAATCGGTAATCTGACGATCGCAGGCGTCATAATGGGCATTGGCGAGTTGCTCTTTTGTGCTACCGTTCTGGCCATCGGTGTCTTTAAGATAGCGCTTGACATTGAACAGATTAGATCACTTGCTTTTGTCGCCATCGTGTTTGGCAATCAGGCAACGACGTACACCAATCGTGAACGTCGCAGACTATGGTCTTCTCGACCAGGTATATGGGTCATCGTGTCATCGGCAGGCGATATTCTGATTGCCTCGATTTTAGCCATCGGAGGAATCGCAATGGCATCATTGCCTTCATGGATTGTGATTGGAACGCTTGTCGCCGCATTTGTCTTTGCTTTCATGCTGGATATTTTAAAAGTGCCGATATTCAGACGCCTCCAAATCATCTGAAGGGCAACTCTATTTATTCACATAGGATGCAATTAATATAATTGATGATCAAAATACTACCTCTATGCGCTATATTAAGAGTATCTTGATCTCATAAATAACGAAAATGATTCGATGTTTTGTAGGTTGGGGTGATTCCTGAACCCCAACAAAACTAAAGCTGTCTTGAGTGGATAGCTTTTTGCAGCCTGCAGGTAAAGTTTGCGTTATTTTCTGATAATTTCCCTGTTAGCAGTGAATTTTGTTGGCAAAGAGATGGTATCGTAGGACTGCCAGCACCTCCCGGAAACGCCGCAAAAAAAGAATGTTAATTGCTTTCATTTTTTTCTGGCATTTTAAGGAGGATTCACTATCTTTGAAACCTGTTCTTTACATCATCGAGGAGGATTAGTCTAATTGGTAAGGCAGCAGTCTTGAAAACTGCCGGGTTAACACCCTTGGGGGTTCGAGTCCCTCATCCTCCGCTGTCACTTTGGAGAGGTGGCCGAGCGGCTGAAGGCAACGGTTTGCTAAACCGTCATAGTTCTTATAGGGCTATCGAGGGTTCGAATCCCTCCCTCTCCGCCATGAAGTCTAAGTTATTGAGAAATAAACTTAGATACCTAAGAAGCCCGCTGCACGCGGGCTTCTGTGTTTCTATCTCTGCCATTCTCAGTGGCGCTTTCTCAACTGTTTCAATGTGACTCGGTTCATGGGAGGAAGCCCAAGACTCTCCTTTGCTCAGTCCAGTCATTTGGCAGCGGAATTCTTTTGATGAGCCGTCTTCGTTGGCAAGCTCAGAGATACTCTTGCACTCTCCACTCTTCAATCGACTGAACCAGTCATTCGCTTTGGCAAGGAGAGCGATCATCGTTGTCGTATCCTTTTTCCTCGTTGGTCTCTGTATCTCCGGATTGATAATGAGCTTCATTGCCATACCACAGCGCTTCAGTGCTGCCGGAATTTCAATCAGTATGCTATTGCTTTGTGCATCATCGTCATAGTCAAGACCCAGGCTTGTTGGCTTGAACCTAACCAAAGCTATCGATGTGCCTCTTGAGTCTTGAAACATCGCCAATCTCCAGATACAGTCGGTAGAGCTCCTTGATGATTTTCGCCTTTTCCTTGTCGATCTCAAGTGTCCTGCCGTTTGCCGTATACCCGATAGGCACCATACCTCCCATCCACATGCCCTTGCGTTTGGATGCAGCGATCTTGTCTCTGATCCTTTTTCCTGTAACCTCCCGTTCAAACTGTGCGAAGGAGAGTAGCATATTCATCGCTTATCACTCTCGAAGGAATTCGAGGGATGCTGTGAGATAAACTGTCTAAAGCATGTGCCCGAATATGACCAATACCAAGGGATGTTAACTTTTTATAATATGGCAGCTTAAAACTCTCCTTGCGAGAAAATATATGATTCCCAATGCCAATGCAGCAGGCCCTGGATTTGCGGAAACGCTTTTGGTCACTCGCTGCCTAGATGGGTCGCAAACACAACATTTGAAAATTATTTTGATATACTAATCATAACTATATTCTGAATCACTAAGAGTATATTATAGTCGCCATCTCTAGAGATATTTTTTTCCTTACACTCTCAAATCTTCTTAAGGCTGCTGAGTATTATGATCATAAGGAAAATAAACTCCCTGCCATACCAGAAAAGAGGCATTCAATATTCTCGCCACACAACAATCGGTCAGGCTAAACATGTTCTTCATCGTAACCTGAACTCCTATATGCATAATGGGTATGCTTACTACCGGATGATTACCGATGAAGATAACCATGTTGATTTTATTTATGAGGAGGTTAATGAGAATTATGCAAAGCTTACAGGATTGAGGAATGTTATAGGCAAAAGAATGACGGAAGCTCGACCAGGACTTGCCAAGTCGAATTCCTTTTTTTTAAAGAAATATGCACAGGTAGCTGAAACAGGCATACCCGATAAATTTGAGGTTTTCATAGATACAGAGAACCACTGGTATGATGTGTCTCTCTACAGACCGCAAAAAGGCTACGTCTTGTCAATGTTTGATGATATCACTGAACGCAAGAGGTCTGAAGAAACATTGTGGAAAAGTGAGAAGCGGTTCAGGAGACTTTTCGAAAACTCTTCTGTTGTCATTCTTCTAGACCCTGATACTGGGAATATCATTGATGCTAATCATGCTGCCGCAGATTTTTATGGTTGGTCAGTTGAACAGTTGAAACAAATGCGTATCCAGCAAATCACCAACGTTTCATCCGATGAGGCGATGGGGAATATGGATAAATTTATAACCTCAAAACAAAGCCAGTTTTTATTCCGCCACCACAGGGCAGATGGATCCGTCCGAGATGTGGAGGTATTCAGCAACAAAATAGAGCTTGAGGGGAAAGATATTCTCTATACCATTATTCATGATGTTACTGACCGCATACTGGCTGACAAGCAACTTAAGACATTGAGTGTTGCTGTAGAGCAAAGCCCGACTGTTGTTGTCATTACCGATCCTCTTGGAAATATTGAATACGTCAACCCCGCTTTTATCGAGCACACCGGATATACCATAGAAGAAGCAATAGGCCAAAATCCCCGAATTCTCCAGTCAGGGCTGATGCAGAAATCCGTCTATGAAGAGCTTTGGAAAACAATTCTGTCAGGCAAAGTATGGAGGGGAGAATTACAAAACCGAAAAAAAAATGGTGACCTTTTCTGGGAACGGGCAATTATTTCAGCTATACGGAATAACGATGATGAAGTAACTAATTTTGTAGCCGTAAAGGAGAATATCACCGAGCAGAGAAAAATAGTGGCAGCATTGATCGAGGAAAAAGAGCATGCTCAGGAGAGTGACCGTTTAAAATCAGCGTTTCTGGCCAATATCAGCCATGAAATACGTACCCCGATGAACGGCATTCTCGGTTTTGCACAACTCCTGAATGAACCTCATTTAACCGGAGAGGAACTGGCTGAATATATTGATCTGATACAGCAAAGCGGCAAGCGCATGCTGACTCTCATTAATAATCTTATTAATATTTCACGTATTGAAGCCGGTGAGACCATGTTGCACATAGACGAAACACCGGTCAACGAACTCCTGCGTAATCTCTATGCCTTTTTTAAGCCTGAAATCGACAAAAAAGGATTGCGTTTAAACTGTACCACACCTCTCCCTGACAATGAAAGTATCATTGAAACCGACAGCGGAAAGCTGATTCAGATTTTGACAAACCTTATCCAGAATGCCCTGAAATTCACAAGCAAGGGAAAAATTGATTTCGGTTATAAGAGAATAGATGATACCCTTGAGTTTTATGTGATCGATACAGGCGTTGGTATTGCTCCTGAAATGATAGAGAAGATTTTCGATCGTTTTCATCAGGTTGATAACACCATAACCCGCACTCATGAGGGTTCAGGTCTCGGATTGAACATTTCCAAAGCTTATGCTGAACTGCTTGGCGGCACCATTCGGGTCGAATCACGAGAAGGGATAGGAACCGAATTCTATTTCACACTGCCCTACAGTCAGAACTTTTCCCAGAACATACCGATCCCTTCCCCCGACATTCAGAAGTCGGTCATAACTATTCCGGGCGTAACAATTCTTATAGCCGAAGATGACGTTGTCAGTAGTATACTGCTTAAAAAGAATTTGACTGGCGAAAACATCAACACCATTTTTGCGGTTAATGGAGTCGAAGCCTTGGAAATGGTTCGACAGTTCCGTGAAATCGATATCGTTCTCATGGACATTAAAATGCCTCTGATGAATGGATACGAAGCAACGAGGCTGATAAAAGAGCTGCATCCCAGCCTTCCGGTCATTATCCAGACTGCGTTTACCTCAAAAGAAGAGGAGGAAAAAGCCCACAAAGCAGGATGTGATGGCTATATTACCAAACCCATCAACAAAAGAGAGTTACTTGATCTGATGAACTCCTTGCTCCACCTGTAGGTAAGGTCTTTATCTAAAGTGGATTCCAGCCGGAAGACAAAAAAAAAGTGACTTTAAGTTTGTGGGTAAAATAAGGCTCAGGCTGAAAGCTTGACATAATGGATTTTATCCAACAAATTGCTATGTAAACCCTATACGCAGGGAGTGGAAAAATCTTTTTTTGAGGGTGCAGTGATTTGTGTAGAAGTCATTTGTTATAAAAGAAATTCCCTGCCGAGGTTATCAATCATAAAAAACGTGCATAAGGCTTCTTGATGTATCCGTTTTTCCCTTGCAAGTCCA
>CAINOC010000056.1 GCA_903851385.1 uncultured Chlorobiaceae bacterium
ACTCATAGCGGCACTCAGCATCTCAAGGTATATCGAGCGCATGGCCGACCACGCCGCCATGATAGCCCGTGAAGTCATTTATCTCATAACCGGTGAAATTGTCCGCCACAAGGGGGATTTCTATGAAAACATACTCGAATCTCTTGAAGAGTAGACCATAGGCGCTGGAGGACAATGAACTTGAAATCCGGCTTTTGATAACATGTATTATGATACGTAAAGAAATGACCAAACAAGTAAAAGCACTCACATACAAAGATGTCATGGGCCATCTTGATGGTAAAGGTGACGTAGATTGTTCACATAAGGGATTAACCTCACTTGAAGGCTGCCCTGAAGTCGTAGAGGGTAATTTCAATTGTTCAGGCAACCTGTTGAAAACTCTTCAGGGAGCGCCTCATCAGATTGGCGGCGATTTTATCTGTGCAGACAACCAGCTCGTCTCGCTCGAAGGTACGCCTCAGAACGTTGACAATTTCGATTGTTCACATAATCAGTTACCCTCACTTGACGGCGCACCGAAAGATGTTCAGGGAGATTTTGATTGCAATAACAATCTGTTGACCTCACTTACAGGTATCCCTAAACGTATTAAGGGTAACGTCGATTGTTCAGGCAACAAGCTCATAACTCTTGAAGCGGCCCCTCATAAAGTTGGCGGCGATTTTTCCTGTTCAGACAACCAGCTCACCTCACTCGAAGGCTCACCTAACGAAGTGATCGATTTTGATTGTTCACATAATCAACTGACCTCACTTGATGGCGGTCCAGAAGAAGTTCGAGGCGATTTTGACTGTTCATACAATCAGTTGACCACTCTTGTCGGAGCTCCTGATTTTGTCGTCGGAGATTTTTCATGTGCCGGTAACCAGCTTACCTCACTGAAGGGTGGTCCTATAGAAGTGTATGGCAACTTCGATTGCTCCAATCATAACTTGACTTCCCTTAAGGGCTCTCCTAAAGAGGTTGGCGGGTATTTTAATTGTTCAGGTAACCTGCTCTCGTCACTCAAAGGAACGCCTCAGGAAGTTGGAGATTTTAATTGCTCAAACAATCAGCTCACCTCATTTGATGGAGCCCCGGATAAAATTCAAGGCAATATTGATTGCTCAGGCAACCTGCTGACGACGCTCAAAGGAACCCCTAAAAAAGTTAAAGGCGATTTCAATTGTGCAAACAACCAGCTAGCGTCACTCAAAGGTTCACCCAAAAAGGTTAAAGGTCATTTTAATTGCTCGGGGAACCCACTTGCAACCCTTGATGGGGCTCTAAAAAAAGTTGGTGGTGATTTTATCAGCGGTAATAATGACGCTATATTTACTGAAGAACAAGTTAGAGCAGCTTGTACTATAAAAGGCAACTATATCGATATATCTCTTTTGCCTTAATGCCCAGGGCATCTTACATTCACCGAGGCAAAGCATGCACACGACGAAAACAATATATTTGACCGTAACGTCGCCAGAAGATACCGGGTTGCTATTTGAAAAAGTTCTTCACTTCGGATGGCAGCTCAAAGCTCTTTCCGCAACCAAAGAACAGCTTGATTTTTTCGACACATTTGAATGGAATGCTTTCGACAAAGAGGCTGTAATCGTAAAAACCCCAAAAAGGATTTCCCTGGTAGATCTCAATACCGGCAAGGAAACAGACGCTATTGCATTCAAGCGCAATCCCTCTTTTTTTTTTCCAGCTGATCTTCCGCCTGGAAAACTGAAAGAGCGGCTATTATCATACAGCGATATCAGGGCATTCATCAAGCTATGTTCCATAACTGCCCTCATTCAGTCATACCACATCCTTGACGACAACGAAAAAACCATCGGCGTCCTGACCTCCACCTCACTCTGCCTTGAAGGCTCAAAAATAGAGGAGCCATTCGCATCACTTCTTTCCCTGATACCTCTAAGAGGATATCAGGAAGAGATAGAGAAGATTACCCATCATGCCTCTTTTGGAACTCCTCTTGATTTCAAAGAGCTTTTTCTGCTCATCATGACTGCATCCGGACAAAACATCCAAGGCTACTCATCAAAAATCAGCCTCTCTCTTGATGGAGAATCCCCCATTCATGAAAGCACCCAACGCCTGCTTCAATTCACCCTTTCCCTCTTGCAAAAGAATGAACAGGGAATAAAAAACAACATCGACACCGAGTTTCTGCACGACTATCGTGTAGCTATACGCAGAGCAAGATCGATACTCAAGCAGCTTAAAGGAGTTTACGACCAACAGGAAACTGCATTTTACCTTACAGCCTTTAAAGAGCTGGGAAAAAAGACAAACCAGTTACGCGATAGCGATGTCTATCTTCTTCACGAGTGTACCTATTACAACTATCTTCCTCCCTTTCTCCAGTTCTCACTTAAAGCCTTTTTCATTGATATTGCTGCTTCCCGAAAGAAGCTTCAACAACAGTTTTCCAGTTATCTCGCATCCAGCGACTATCAGTTATTTCTTCAGAAGTGGCATAAATTTGTACATCGCGATTCTCCTCCAGACTCCCTGCTGGCACCGAACGCCTCTCTATCCACCAGGGAGGTTGCAGAGGGTTCAATAAAAAAAGCATGGAAAAAAGTAATCCGCCATGGCCGGCACATCAGCTCTGAAACAACTGACACCGAGCTTCATGCGCTGCGTATCGACTGTAAAAAGCTGAGATATCTGCTTGAATTTTTCTCTTCAATCTTTCCGCCCAAAAACATTGTTCCTGTTATCCGCAAAATGAAGGAACTGCAGGAAAATCTCGGAGACTTTGTGGACTTTTCTGTCCAGCTCCAGTTTCTTTACGACCGCCTTACTGCAATGCCTGTGGGCGAAAAAGAGCGCTTATGTGCAGCATCAATGGGAGGTCTGATGGCAACCCTTTTCCAGGAACAGGAAAAAGCACGTCGTAAATTTCACAAAACATTCCGCACGTTTGATAATGACGAAACCGCTCAGCTGTTTCACGATCTTTTATTGTGCACTTCCTCGAAATGAAAACAATAGCAATTTACAGCATCAGTGCTGAGTACAGATCTCGGCGGATGAGTTGATAATCTGCTGGCACGTATACTTTTCATTAAACAGGTGATCTTTTTTATGCCGACAGTGAATGGAGACAACGGTACCGAACCTTTGCTTACTTTTTATAATACTTCCTTGTACGTCAACAGGGAGTTGAGCTGGATTGATTTCAACCAGAGGGTGCTTGAGGAAGCGCTTGATCCTGAAGCGCATCCGCTTCTTGAACGGGTAAAATTCATCTCGATTTTCAGCTCAAACCTTGATGAATACTTTATGATCCGGGTTGCGGGTATTGAGGATCAGTATGAGGCAGGCATTCAGGAACGAACAATCGACGGCTATACTCCTGCTGAACAGCTCGAAAAGATCCGCACGATGGTTTTGCGGCAGCTAACCCAGCGTTATGAGTGTTTTTATCACGACCTTCTGCCAGCCATGCAAAAGGAGGGTATAGAGTTTCAGAGGGTAGCTGAACTTTCAGCAACGAAGCAGAGGGCGTTGAGTCATTTTTTCCGGAAGGAGATCTATCCGGTACTGACTCCGCTGGCGTTCGATACCGGTCACCCCTTTCCATTTATGTCGAACCTGTCGTTGAACCTCGCCATTGAACTGGAAGATGAAGAGGGCGGCTCGCTCAAGTTTGCCCGTGTGAAGGTTCCGAGCATTCTTCCGCGGCTTCTGAGACTCAATGATATAAAGGGTTTCAATGATGATGACGGTATTATCCGCTTTATCTGGCTTGAAGACCTTATAGAACACAATTTGTCGCACCTTTTTCCGAAGATGAGAATTACCAGGTCGCATCTGTTCCGATTGATTCGTGATGCTGATATTGAAATCGAGGAAGATGAAGCAGGCGATCTCTTAAAGACCATTGAGCAGGGGCTGCGGTCACGCCGTTACGGCAAAGTTGTCCGCCT